>NZ_PVWK01000027.1 GCF_003003795.1 Stenomitos frigidus ULC18
TGGGAGCGGCCCCGCTGCGATGAGTTTGGCGCGTGAGTTCATGGGAACTAACACAAGAGTTTGTGTGTTGGAAAGCGGTGGCCTAGAGGTTGACCCACAGGCACAGACACTCTCGGAGGCAACCACCACGGGCGATCCGTTTTTACCACCGCATGTGACGCGTCACCGTCAGCTTGGCGGCAATGCTAATATCTGGTCAATTAAGATCGGCAGTGGGCAGATGGGCGTTCGCTATGCGCCTCTGGACGACATTGATTTCGAGCAACGCGATTGGCTGCCCTACAGCGGTTGGCCTTTTTCACGATCGCACCTGGCCCCGTTCTATCAACGTGCTCAGGCAGCCTGTCAAGCTGGACCGTTTGACTATGACGCAGAAAGCTGGGAGAGCGAAACAACTGCCCGACTGCCTCTTGATTGCGATCGAGTGACGACGACCATGTTCCAGTTTGGGCCTCGTGATGCCTTTGCGTCTGAGTCTCGTGACGCGTTGGCGCAGGCAAAAAACATCACGGTTTACTACAACGCTACGGCTGTAGAACTGCATGCAAACGAACCAGCACAAACGGTTACTCGTGTTCGTGTGGCAACCTTCGAGGGCGGACACTTTGCCGTTGCTGCAAAGATTTTTATCCTCGCGAAAGGTGGCTTGGAAAATGCCCGCTTGCTGCTAGTCTCGCAGCAACAGCAGCCATCTGGTTTGGGTAATCAGCATGATCTGGTGGGTCGTTTTTTCATGGATCATCCCCTCGTTGATGGTGGTATGTTCATCCCGAAAAGCCCCAAGCTGATTGACAAAATGGCTCTGTATGATCTGCGTCAGGTTAAGCAAGTGCCTGTTATGGGTAAATTGACGCTCTCGAAAGCACTGATGCAGCGCGAACAGCTCTTAAATGTGGGTGTGTTGATGTTCCCACGAGCCAGCCTACGTCAGTCTAGAGCGATCGTGGCATTCAAAACGTTAGGCGAAACGATCGCGGCTGGTGAACGACCGGATCAGATTCCCAAACGGCTCTATGAAATGCTTCAAGGGCTGGATTATGTTGCGATCGCCGCTTATCTCGCCGCAACCAAAAAGCAGTCTCTCTTTCACGGTTTTGGACGCGGTGGTTGGTCAGAGCTATCGCATAATCACCGCCGCTTCAAAATGTTTCAGTTGTTTTATCAGACCGAGCAGGCACCCAATCCTCATAATCGGTTGACCTTATCCTCAGAGCGAGACGCGTTAGGCTGTCAAAAGCTGGAGTTGCACTGGCGTTGGCGTGATCTTGACGCTGAGAGCATCCGTCGCACCCACGAATTGTTGACAGCAGAGATCGCGCGATCAGGCCTGGGTGAACTGCGGCGTGAAGGGTCTGAACCACTCCAAGTCCTGTCGCCTTCTGGCGTCGCCCATCACATGGGCACCACACGCATGCACATTGATCCGAAGCAGGGCGTTGTGGATGAACAGTGCTGTGTGCATGGCCTGACAAATCTCTTTATTGCCGGAAGTTCGGTGTTTCCGACGGGCGGTTATGCGAACCCGACGTTGACCATTGTGGCACTGTCGCTCCGTTTGGCAGACCATGTGAAGCAGGTGCTCCAGCAAGCGTTGATCGAAGTTCGGTGACACTAGACTTTACCGTTATTGCTAACCCGTTGTTGCTAAGGATCGTGGATTAAATAACATCGGTCATCCTCACGGTAAGGGCTTAGCCTTCGGCAGGGTTGCCTTCGGCTACGGTAAGCGCTTTTACCCGAATGCTAAGCCCCTACAAAATTGTCGGTTTTATTGAATTCTCATTCCTAAGGATCGTGGATTAAATAAAATTGACAAATTGCTTACATGTAGGGGCGGGCCGTGCGCGCCTACGGGAAATGCCGAAGTGATTAAATTCGTGTTTCTAAGCTTCGGGGGCTGTGCAGCAACCAGGCTGCTTCGTGAGCAACCAGGTTTTTGAGTATCCCTTTGGTGCTTAAAAACCTGGTTGTTCAGAAACCGTGTGTAAGTCCTACTAGAAGGGTCTAGATGCTTTTCCGCAGCCTCTCATTCGTGATCAGGCGCTTGTTTTTACCACGTCTAAACCACTATTGCTGTTGTATAGGGCACCCAAGGCTCGATCGCGGCCTCATAGAGTGTACAGAGGTAATTCTGTCTGGATGCAGATCAGGTCTAGGGCAAGCTCGCGCTATAATCTCGACAAGTTAGGTTCGGTAGTCTGAATGGGCGGGCTGTAGTTGCCTGAGTTCAATAAAAAGGATCGCTGGTAGTGACACAAATTGAAAGAGGCGCGAATGTTCATCAGTCCAAAGGACACTTACGTTCTACCGTTCCACTACAGCCATTAGTCGCTCATCCATCACCCCAGAAAGATCCTTCCTCTCAGTGGTTTTTGAAGCGGTTAACCTTGGTGGCAGTGGCAGCGCTTTCTACCGCTATCGGCATTACGGTTGCGCTTGTGCTTCCGCTGCCAACGGGCAGCGCATTGAATCAAAAAGGGGCACAGCCGTCAGACAAAAACCTTTGGCAGTCTGGCTTTCAGTATCAGGTGGGTCGCCCAGTCAACATTCTGGTCATGGGCATCGATCGTGTCCCTGGCGCCAAGTCAGGCTCAAAAGAGCTTTTTAATGGGCGCAGCGACACGATGTTAATGCTACGAGTAGACCCAACGGACGACTCGGTCAAACTGTTGTCGGTACCGCGTGATACTCAGGTTGACATTCCCAATGTTGGGGTCACCAAGATTAACGATGCCAATGTCAGAGGCGGCGCAGAACTGGCCGCTAAAACGGTGAGTGGCGTTTTGAATGGCATTACCATCGATCGCTATGTACGAGTTGATACCGAAGCCTTTCGAGAACTGGTTGATCAGCTGGGTGGGGTTGAGGTCTACGTCCCCGAGGCCATGTCGTATGTGGATAAAACCCAAAAACTCACGATCAACCTTGCTGCTGGGTTGCAAACGTTGAATGGCAACCAGGCAGAGCAGTTTGCTCGGTTTCGCCACGATGCCTATGGCGATATTGGACGCGTGCAGCGTCAACAGACGTTGCTTAAAGCCTTACTAAAACGAGTCACTAATCCAGCAGTCATCCCACGACTACCTGGATTGGTGTCGGCGATGCAGAAGTATATTGACACCAACCTGAGCGTGGAAGAGATGCTTGCCCTGACGGGTGCTGGGCGTCAATTGAGTCAGGGTAATTTTAAGATGGTGATGCTACCCGGTCGTTTTAGCACTCCCACCGAGTTCAATGCCAGCTATTGGATCATGAACCCTGAGGGGCGCGATCGCGTTATGAAGCAGTACTTCAACATCGATCCAACGACTGCGACAAGCGACCAGATTCGTTCTGCCAACGACCTTAAAATTGCCATTCAAAATGCTTCGAGCAAAACAGACGCTGCTGATCAGCTACGTCGCTATCTCGTGAAACGAGGGTTTTCTAACGTCTACGTTGCTTCTGATTGGTCAGAGAAACAGAGCCAGACTCAAATTATTGCGCAGCAGGGCGATCTGACGAATGCCGAAACGCTGAAAGGCTTGCTAGGAATTGGTCGAGTAGAAGCCGATTCAACAGGCGATCTAGAATCTGACCTGACGATTCGTCTGGGGGACGACTGGACAACTCCAGCAAACTAACTGAGTTTGAAGGTGTCGCTCGTTTGCGTTTAGTTGTTAGATTGAAGCAATGATTTTCTGACTCTTAGGTCATATTTTTCCATGCAACTGTCTGCAATGAAGCTTATGAGACGCTCTCTAGTGGTCTTGCTGGCGATCGCGCTGGCGTGGCTGTGGGTGCTGCTAGGAGCCGCACCAGCGCTGGCTCAAGCAAAAACGATCAACTACAGCAATACCAATTTAGATAACCGGGACTTTTCCAACGCCGACATGGTTGGCAGTGTTTTTGTGGCTGCCGAGATGCGAGGCACTAACTTTGCTGGAGCCAATATGGTGGGTGCCATTTTGACAAAGGGCAATCTTTTAGGGGCGAACTTGACGGGTGCCAATTTGGAAAATGCGTTGGGCGATCGCGTCACCTTCTATAAAGCCAATCTGACGAATGCCATTCTGGTGGGAGCCACCCTGTCTAGCAGCATTTTTGAAGACGCAGACATCACTGGAGCTGATTTCACCGATGCGATTATCGATCGCTACGATCTGACTCAACTCTGCAAGCGCGCGACGGGCGTTAATCCAGCAACGGGTGTTGCCACGCGTGAAAGCTTGGGCTGTCGTTGAGACGGGATGATCAACGCTAGCGGCCTCTCCGGCGACGCGATCGCTGAGTTGACCGCCGTGCTGCTCCTGCCAGCATGACGACAGAACCCAGTAGAGCCGCGACCGATCGAGCGTTATGGGATGCTGCTGGTTGACGCACTGGTATCACGCTGCCATCATCCTGGCTGGCGGCACGATCGGTTAGCAACTCTGCTCGTGACTGGTTAGCTGGCGAGATCCAAACGGCATGAGTACTGGGTGTAATCTCAGAGCCACGATACTTGGCAAACACCTGGGTAAACTCCGCGCCAAACAGAATAATCTGAGCCGAGTAGAACACCCATAGCAGAATGACGACCAGTGAACCGGCTGCCCCATACGCTGAAGTTGCGCCGCTACTACCCAGGTAAAGTCCAATCAGAAACTTGCCGATGTT
Organism: Stenomitos frigidus ULC18; assembly: GCF_003003795.1. GTDB lineage: Bacteria > Cyanobacteriota > Cyanobacteriia > Leptolyngbyales > Leptolyngbyaceae > Stenomitos > Stenomitos frigidus_A. The sequence goes on from NZ_PVWK01000027.1 coordinate 4,639, forward strand.
GAACAATAAAGCAGTTGTAGCGGCACCGATCCATAAGTCTTTCCAGGCAACGTTGACATCAGGCAAAAATTTGTAGATGGCAGCGAACAAAAGCGTGATGAAACCGAAGGAGACAAAAAAATTGACTAGTTGACCCACGATCGCCACATCGGGTAGCAAATGGTTGAAAAAGGTGCCGATCGCGGCCAGTGCTGCCGACAGTACCAGCGATACCAGCAACAGAAAGCCAATCACTAGCACCATCGCAAACGACAAAAAGCGTGCCTGAAGGAAACTTCTAATCCCCTGTCCTGGTTTTGGTTTGACTCCCCAGATTGTATTCAGCGCATCCTGCAATTGCCCAAACACACCGGACGCCCCAAACAACAGCGTGGCTACACCGACGATTGTGGCGACCGTTCCGCCCGAGCCAGGTCGATGCGCGTTTTGAATCATCGACTGAATAACGGTCGCCCCTTCTTTACCGACCAGCCCTTGAATTTGACCAACAATTTCACCGCGTGCCGCATCCTCCCCAAACGCAATGCCTGCGATCGTGATCGCAATCAACAGCAGTGGAGCCAACGAAAAGATCGTGTAGTATGCTAGGGCAGCCGCCCACAGTGGCACTTTATCTTCTTGCCATTCCGTCACCGTCGCTTTGAGCAGCTTGAAAACAACCTTTGGCTTCATGCCCCAATCCCTCTTACCGTGCGATCGCCGTCTCGGTCATCATCGGATGCAAGTTGTAATGGCACATCGGTCTGAAGAATGGCATATGATGGGTGCTCACAGAGATCAACCATATCTGCCGGGATAGGAGTGACAAAAACGCTCCCTGCAGAGGTCTCACCAGGGGTGTATTGCGAGTCGTCTGTTCTCCTGCTTTCATCGAAGGTAGTCTCCTGAATTTCCGTTAAGTAATGCTGCAACCTTCCGTCAAACAAGCGTTTGCGCTGTCAAAAACCAGAACGCGTGCGCTATTGACCTTTAGAGTACGTTTGCTATTAGTGAGTTTTTTGGCACTGTCGTTGGCCATATTAGCCGACCAGCCATCCTCTGCAAGCTCGTCGGCTCAGCCAGCTCAAACGACTGAGAATCCAGCAGCGCCTCCACAGGCATCGCCAAAGCCACCTGAACAGGAGAACGCAAAGCCGCCCAGCCATCTACGGATACCAGCGGCACTCGCGCCTTATCTTGATCCCGGTTTTCATCCAGACTTGCGGTTTGAGCCAGACTTATCGCCGACTGATGCCGACACACAAGCCCTGCGGCTAGAAATTCGCCTGAGTCGTCGTCAGGTCACGCTGTATCGCGGTGAGACACCCCTGAAGAGCTACGCGATCGCGGTGGGTCGTCCTGGTTGGGAAACCCCTGTAGGTACGTATGAAGTCAAGCAAATGATCAAAAACCCGACCTGGGTGCACCCGTTGCAAAAGGGTGTCGTGATTCCAGGCGGCGATCCCGAAAATCCTCTGGGTCGCTACTGGATTGGTTTCTGGACAGATGGTAAAAACTGGATTGGGTTTCATGGCACGCCTACACCTCGCTCAGTCGGTCGGGCTGCCTCGCATGGCTGTGTGCGCATGTACAACAAGGATGTAGAAGAACTCTTTAAGCAAGTGACCCTTGGCACCGTGGTAAAGGTTGTGAAGTAATGGTTTCTGACCGCACTCGCTACCTGATCTCTTAACCCCTGAGGCGTATGATTTGAAGAGCAACGGTGCGATCGCGCAAACATTATGGGCCTGTAAAGAAATGACGTCATGGTTTTAAGCTTTCAGCTGAAAGCTGTCAGCGCTCAGTTCTTCTTTAAGTGCTGAATGCTGACCGCTGACCGCTCAGCTAAAGTGTGCAGCTATTTAAAAAGTCCTATGAATAGCCATGCTAATTAACAGCAGTTGAGATGCCTTCATTGCTCTAGAGGAACGACTCTACCCATCCTACAAATTATTTAGACTACCGACTGAGCGGGTCAGCTCTACCTCAACCTAGTCAGCACCACACAATCGGTGCGCCAACCATCGGCCTGAAAAGGATTTTGCATGAATATACAAACAGTTTCGACCACGCCCTTTACCGACCAAAAGCCTGGAACCTCTGGGTTGCGTAAGAAAGTGCCAACGTTTCAGCAACCCCATTACCTGGAGAACTTTGTCCAGTCTATTTTCGACAGTCTGGAAGGGTTTCAGGGGCAAACGCTAGTCGTTGGTGGTGACGGTCGTTATTACAACCGTGAGGCGATCCAAGTTATTTTGAAAATGGCAGCGGCCAACGGCTTCGGTCGTGTACTGGTCGGGCAAGGCGGCATTCTTTCGACGCCTGCTGCTTCCTGTGTGATTCGTAAAAATGGTGCTTTTGGTGGGATTATCCTGTCCGCGAGTCACAATCCCGGTGGGCCGAGAGAGGATTTTGGGATTAAGTACAACATTGGCAACGGTGGGCCGGCACCAGAAAAGGTGACAGAGGCCATCTTTGCCCACACCAAGGCGATCGCTCAGTACAAAATCCTGGACGCGACCGATATTGATTTGGATAGTCTGGGCAGTTTTCCGTTAGGCAACAGCACTGTTGAAGTGATTGATGCGGTAGCTGACTATGCGGCACTGATGGAGTCGTTGTTTGATTTCGATCGCATCCGCAAACTCCTCACCAACGGCTCCTTCCGCATGTGTATGGACTCCCTCCATGCCGTCACTGGTCCCTATGCCCACGCGCTGTTTGAAGGAACCTTGGGAGCGCCCGCTGGCACAGTGCAAAACGGTATCCCGCTAGAAGATTTTGGTGGTGGACATCCTGACCCTAACCTGGTCTATGCTCACGATCTGGTCGAGATCCTGTTTGGCGAGAATGCACCCGATTTTGGCGCTGCGTCTGATGGTGATGGCGATCGCAACATGATTCTGGGTCGTCACTTTTTCGTCAACCCCAGCGATAGCCTGGCGGTGCTTGCTGCCAACGCCAAACTCGTACCTGGTTATAAAGACGGACTGGCAGGTATTGCGCGATCGATGCCGACGAGCCAGGCGGCCGATCGCGTCGCTGAACGCCTTGGCATTGAGTCGTATGAAACGCCCACGGGCTGGAAATTCTTTGGCAATCTGCTGGATGCTGGCAAAGTCACCCTGTGCGGTGAAGAAAGTTTTGGTACGGGCTCCAACCATGTGCGCGAAAAAGATGGCCTGTGGGCGGTGCTGTTCTGGCTCAACATTCTGGCAGTACGGCAAGAGTCGGTTGAGCAAATTGTAACGGAACACTGGCAGCAGTATGGACGCAACTACTACTCGCGCCATGACTACGAAGGTGTGGACAGCGATCGTGCAGCAACGCTTATGAAAGGAGTGTACGAGCAAATGCCCACGCTGAAGGGCAAAAAGTTTGGCGCGTACGAAGTCGCATACACCGACGACTTCAGCTATACCGACCCCATTGACGGCAGCGTCAGTAACAATCAGGGCGTGCGAATTGGCTTTACCGATGACTCTCGTATTGTCCTACGACTCTCTGGTACGGGTACGCAGGGCGCGACGCTACGGGTTTATCTAGAAAGCTATGAGCCCAATATCGCCAAGCATCAGCTTGACCCTCAACAAGCGCTAGGTGAGCTAATCACGATCGCCGACACGATCGCGGGTATCCACACGCATACAGGCATGGAGAAGCCAACAGTGATTACTTGATAGATCAGTGGTTAGTTTTTGGTTGCTGGTAGAGCGATCGCAGTCTAAAGCAGCCAGAGACTCTAGGGAGATTTCTAGCAGATAAAAGACTCGTAGGGGCAGGTTTGCTCACAAGGTGAACGGCTAGAGGGCAAAACGCTAGCAAAACCTGCCCGCACCCAACGGTAAATTTTTCCTCGGAAGTCTACTAGCTTGAGGTTTGAGTCTGCGATCGCTCCAAGTTTTCTGGGTTGATCCAACCATTGCGCGTGGCCTGATACAGTGCCTGGAAACGTGTCTTAGCTTTGAGCTTGACCAGAATGTTATTGATATGGAATTTGACGGTGCGATCGCTGATGTATAGGGTGTTGGCAATATCGCGATCGCGCAAGCCTTGAGCCAGGAGCGTCATAATTTCTTGTTCGCGCTCAGACAGCTTCTTTGCCTCAGCCTCTGCTTTGAGCGCTAAGCCCCAGGTCTCTCCTTGAGTGACAGCTTCGACCGCAGCATGGAGTTGGGCAGGCGTAATCGTCAAATCAATTTTGGCGCTTGCCTGCTTAGGCACTGGCTGTGTCTGCGTCGCCACCCAGAGAATCGGGTTACGGGTTTCCAGTAGCGCAGGATGGTCTGTAAGCACCGGGACGGTCACCGTTTCTGCGGTAGCACAAACAGTTAACCCTGCCAGATAGGCCAGTTGTGTGAACGCCATCTGCAAAACAGGCAAGCCGCACTGAATATGTACGTGTGGGCCTAATACGCAGCCAGGATAGGGAACAGACAGCAATACTTGTGCCGCACGCTGATCAGCCCCCGCATAGCTCTGTAAACTACCGCCCAAGCAGGTCGCTGCAAACAAAAGTTCGCCAAGCGGTGAGGTACTAGGATGACCGTTTGGCGACGCTTTGGGCATCAGAGAAGAGGCCATTGCTTCTAGAGAGATTTGTGCGGTGCCATACGTTAAGCGGCAGTACATGCACTGCATGTCACGCAAGATTTCCGCTGCCCGCAAAAATAGATACGTCAGCGGTGCTGACAGCGGAATTTCGGTACCCACTAGCGTCAGGCGTACATTGGCTAAAAGACCTGCCAACTGCTCAGAGAGGGGGCTAAAGCTATGATGATTGTGTTTAGCAGTCATCCAGGTTTGTTTTTCCTGGTGCCAGGCTTGCTTTGCTTGTTGATGATGCAGCGCAATTTCGAGGGCGATCGTAACCGTAGCACAGAGGCTCTGTAAAACCTCCAGAAATTCGGGTGCCATGGCCTGTCGGCTAAAGACAGCCAGCACACCCACCACATCACCACCAGCCGTGAGAGGATAGCCAGCAAAGCCATGAATACCGTTGGCGATCGCCCAGTCGCGATCGCGCACCCATATCTCATCCGCCAAAGCATTGCTGAGAAACGGAATGCCATTCTGGGCAATTTTGCCCACCTTAAAGGCTCCCATTGGCACTCTGGCAAACGAACCATCAATGCGGGTGTACATACCTGATGAGGCAACGAGGCACAGGGCTGTACGATCGGGCTCAACGAGCCAGATGCGAGCAAACGCACAGCCAAATTCAGCCACCATGCCATCAGTGACTCGACGTGCGATCGCTTCTGGTTCAAGGCAACCGCTAAGACTACAGGCAATCACATTGCCTTGCTGTAGATCAAATAAAAGTTGAGTAGAGTCTAGAAAACCAGAATTCGACTCAGGCACGAGGAGCGTCTACAAAGCGATCCTTCCCATTGAGACGCAATTACATAAGGGAGTTTGTATCTGAAAGTACAATCCAGCACTACCCAATACTGTGGGTAGTGCTTTAAATCCAATCGTTTAGGGAGCGGCGCCAAGATAACGTACCAGTCAGTCGTAAACGTTGGTGGGGATATGGCAGTGCCATATCCCTACGTCGGGATACTATTTGTCTGGCAAGTCTCTTACGTCTATAGAAGCGCTAGAAACAAGGCCTCTACAGACGTAAATCACCCCCAACTAAAACTCCATCAGCCTGCGTTTGAACGAGCCCTTATGGAGCACCAAAACCGACAGGACTAGGGCTTTTTGCTGCTGGTTTGGCACTAGTTTGATGGGATACTTGTGCACGATCGCCCTGCCCTTGCGGCTCTCTAGTGGATACGGTTCTTGTATCACCTAAAGCTGCATCCTCGTCATCCCAGCCTAATGGCTCAACCGGCATTTCTAGTAGCTCAATCATGCAGCTTTGCACCGATTGCTCAACGCAGGTATCGACTTGCTTCACTTCGATCGGGTTTCCTAGTGTGTCATGACGCATGGTTTCTGACATCACCGTGCAGCTTTGTTGGGCTTGTTGAAGGCACTCTTCATAACGTCGTCGTTGTAGAGTACACTGACGGGCATATTCTTCTAAATCGGTTTTGAAAAGTTGCGACATAGCAAGGCCGTCCTCCTAAAAAAAGAGATGAAGTGAGTCGAGGTACGGTTTGGTTTCGTTGGAGTGTTTTGCAAAAAGAATGCATTGCAAACGATCGCTAGCAGCACATTAGTGCGCTGCCCGCTAGCACCAACCAGTCAAACGTTAAGCAACTAAATTGCTAAGCAATCAATGTTTAAGCGGTGCACTTTTTGCAGAGAGTCATCAGACTGGATTGGAACACTGAAGGCAATTGGACGCCTCACTTCCTTCCTTATTTAATATCGCTCTTCTCAATTCGATCTGCCATACCATCCGTGATAATCCGGATAAATGGCTGTTGACAATGCGGGGATCGCCCATTGGCTATGCTTTGGACAGACGTTAAGATCTCCAACCAATAGTTACGTTGTGTAAACCTTCCCTAAGATAGCCCAGCATCTAACCAGAACATAGACTCATCCGTGCATGTCGCGCATTCACACCAGCATTTAGAACGACGCCTGCAGGATTTTTTGAGTGTTGACAGCAAGAAACTGCTGCATGAAGCGATCAGCAAGTGGTGCCACCGACGGAGAATGAGACGCGGCTTCTGCCAGAAGTTGCGCCAACGTCGTATCTTGTATGTGGCTTTCCTCAAGTTCCTGCTCAATGAGGTCTGCACAACTGCCGAGTGCATGTTCGTCCATTTCGAGATGAAACTGAATCGCCCAAACCGCATTGCCGTAGCGAAATGCCTGGTTTGGGTACATGTTGCTAGTGGCAAGATGCACACAGTGTGACGGCAGTTCAAACGTGTCTTGATGTGATTCAAACACTTTAAATTGATCAGGGAAGCCCTGAAACAGTACATCTTCCTGACCCATTTCGGTGAGTTCCAGGTCACACCATCCGGCCTCCCGACCAGACTCACCACGATAAACGCGAGCACCTAGCACTCGCGCCAGGATTTGCGAACCTAAACAGATGCCTAAAAGCGGAATTTCTTGCGCGATCGCAGTTTCTAATAGTTTAAATTCTGTCTGTAGAAATGGATAGCGATCGTCTTCATACGCACTAACTGTACCGCCTAAAATGACAATGTGGGAGTAATGAGAGACTGGCTCTGTCAAGATCTCTCCTTGAGAAGTATCTAAATAACGAAACGGAATCTGAGCCTTTTTTACTGCCGTTTCTAGCATTCCCAAACTGCTGCAGGGCTCATGCCGGATCACCAAAAGGTTAGGAGAGTCAGTCATCATTTTACTTAAGTCTCAGGGTGCTAGTTTTACTGTTTTACCATCGTCAATGAGCGGCTTTCAGGCAGAGATGATTGGTTAATTGACCAATTTTTTGTAAGAGTTAGGTTTAGTGACTCTCTGATCGGTCATCATGAGTCGCCCAGGCAAAATCCGCCCCCACAGCGAACTACAGTTTGCAGCGGTCTAGTCAGCCGAGGCGCACGGATGCTTTTCTTGCCTGCCTTGACGCTGCGATCGCAAAGCGGAAACCAGCTTGTTATAATAACCGATTCGCAGGGGAAGTTTGTCGCGTTTACAACATAAAACAAGAATATGATGAATTTCAAATATTTAGCCTTCTAATGGCTGTTTGAAGTGGTGCAAAAGAGGCAAGCCAGGGTAAAGTTTTAAGTGACGCTGTTGGGATGACTGTTAACCATGTCTTTGCTTACTCAAGCACAAGTTACTCGTTTCCACGATGATGGTTTTCTCATTGTCGAAAATTTGCTGACGGATGCGATCGTCCAGCAGCTTGTAGAGCGCGTTGATCCTCTGTTTGCTGGCGAATTTGAAGCGGGAATGTATCCTGATGAATGGTACTGGAATCCTTATCTCGGACGACCCCACGCATCGGCGCAGATGAGTAATGTTTGGAAGAGCGATCGCGCCCTTGCCTCTGTCGTGCTCTCTGCCAAAATTGGGCAAATGAGCGCTGAATTGGGCCATTGGTCAGGTTCACGGCTGATATCGGATAGCTTGTGGATGAAGCCCTATGGTGCTTCGGAAACGACGCTGCATCAAGACTCGATGTACAACTTTTACTACACGCCACAAGAAATTGTGGTTTGCTGGATTGCCCTCAGTCAGGCGATTCCCGGTGGCAGCACGATCGAGTACGTTCGTGGCTCTCACAAATGGACACTTTCAGAAGCGGTGCCTGAGTTTCATGCGGTAAACAGAGGCTATCGTGCGGCAATGGAGCAGGCAGCGGAGCAGGCTGGTATTACGCAACCAGAAGTATCACTGTTAGCAATGCCTGCCGGAAGCTGCGTGTTTCATCATGGGCACATGTGGCATGGCTCGAACAAAAATCTCATGCCCAACACCGTGCGTCGAAGCCTGGTTGTAGCGCATGTACCAGTTAATGCACGCTTTAAGTCGACCGATGCTTACGTTCAAGGTGGCTATCTTCCTGGTCGCTATAAGCGGTACGGTGACGACACAATGGATGAGAGCTTTTTCCCGATCGTCTGGCAGCAGGACGGCTACCGCACGCCATTTTTAGCCGACTACTGTGAAGACGCACTAGCGATGGCTGTCGCTTGTTGAATTTTAGCGATCAGCTATTAGCCATTAGCTAGTGGTCAGCGGTCAGCGGTCAGCGGTCAGCGGTCAGCTCTAAAGCGTCGGTTGACTGCTAACGTTCCATCAACTGGATCTTCTTTGATCAATGGATTTGAGCAATGGGTTGATTATTTTAGGAAAGGTGATAGCTGACTGCTAATAGCTGATGGCTGACGGCTAATATGCTGATGGCTAATAGCTGATCGCTGACCGCTGACCGCTCACACACACTAATTTTCCAACACAAAGAGACTCACTGGACTCACTGTATGACGCACCAACCTGTGCAACTGACTGAAGCGCAAAGAAGCCAGTTTCAAACCGATGGCTTTCTGGTTTTAGAGTCGTTTTTAGCGCCAGAATGGGTCGATCGCATTGCCAGTCGCTTTGATCCGTTGTTTGCGACGCAATTTGAAACGGGTGTCTATCCCGATGAATGGCACGGGCGACCGGGATTGAGCCAACCCAATGCTACCCGTCAAATGAGCGGACTTTGGCGATGCGATCGCACGGTTGCCAGCTTTTCATTTTCTGCCGAAATTGCACGCCTCAATGCCACGCTGGCTGGCTGGAATGGTGGGCGCTTTGCGATCGATAGCTGCTGGATTAAACCACCGGACGCGCCAGCAGTGAGTTTCCATCGCAATAATACTTATGCGGCTTGTATTGCTCCGTCTACCATGATCACCTGCTGGATTGCGTTGAGTGACGCCATCGCAACCGCTGGCACACTTGAAGTCGTTCCCGGTTCCCATCAGTGGCACTGTGAAGATCAACCCCGCTTTTTGCACGCGCTGAAAGACGACTATCGCCAACCGCTCTGGCAAGCAGCCGCAGCGGCAGGCGTGGCAAAGCCAGAGATTGTGGCGATCGAACTACCACCGGGTGGCTGCGTCTTTGTGCATGGCGACCTCTGGCATGGTTCGGCAGGCAACACCACCACTGATCGCACTCGCCGCAGTTTTGCGGTCAGTACGTTTCCGGCTGATGCGGCTTTTCGACCACCTGGAGATGCTTATGGGTATATCTTCAGCCGCTATCGCCGTATGGGAACGTCAGAGATGGATGAGAGCTTTTTCCCTGTGCTTTGGATACCAGACGGCTATCGATCGCCAATGGTAACAGCGTATTGCGGCGATGCGCTAGCAGTGCCAGCCCAATCGCCGCCTCAGGTTGCGATCGTGTCTTGAGCCAATACTGCAAAGCCTATGGTTTTCCAGTAAGAGTCTGAGGCCTTAGACTACCTCATTGTTTTGAGCGAGCTTCAGAGTTTACTATGAGGGTCTAGAGTCCAGATGCTTCCGTTTATGGCTTTACTGCTTGCATTCGCGCTGGGTTTCGTGTCGGGATTACGGGCCTTTACAGCCCCTGCCGCTTTATTTCTAGCACGGGGTGGAATTGCAGGCATTGTGCTTGCAGTGTTGGCTGTGGCTGAGTTGGTTGGTGATAAGCTGCCGCAAATGACCTCTCGCACAAGTCCTCCAGCTTTAATCGCTCGTTTGATTAGTGGTGGTGTTGTGGGGTGGTTCATTGCAGCGGCGCACAGCGGCCCTGCACCAGTCGGAGCGATCATCGGCGTCGTAGGAGCACTGGTTGGCGCTTATGGCGGTAAAGCTGCACGTATAGCAGCGATCGACCGGATTGGCGCCATTCCCGCTGCTTTGATTGAAGATGTGATCGCGATCGCGCTGGCTGCTTTTGTCGTGACCCGATAGGCAGTCTAATCTTTTCGTTTGAGCGACTTACCTTTAATGCTTACCCTTCGGTCATTGGTCATTAGGCATTCTCAGAGAGAAATGACTTTAGACTGCCCAATAAAGTGGTGCGTTTGCTTTACAGCAACTCACCTTACAAGATCGACGATCGCATGTTCTCTTTGAAGAACCTTGTTCTGTCGCTCCGGTGCCTGCGATCGTTAGCCAGGTTCTCAGTCCCACCAGAAAAACCAGTAGGGCGAGTTGAGCAGGGTACCCGCGAGATAACTGATTGATTCACAGCCTTGCTCAACAATGTCAGGACAGTAAAAATATTGCTCCCACGCAAGCTCGATGGCGGTTGCCTGATCACGAGGCGGGTTGGTGACGATGCATTCTATGACGTCGCCAGAGAGGCCGGCGATCTGCGCCCCAAATTGGGTTTGCCATTTGCGGTGAAAGACACAATGAATTTCTGCTTCGGGACAGGCATTCCATGCACCGTATTTTAGAACGGCTGGTAACTGCCACGGCTCTTTGATGGTTGCAAGACCGAGGAAGATCTCAGGTTTGATTTCGCCCGTCAATATATCTCGGTGTAGGTTCACTGAACCCTTTTCAGGGACATCACCAGTCCAGGTACCAAGCATATCTTCAGCTGAGAATTCATCCTCTGCGGCTTCCTCACGACGCTCAGCAAGCCACTGATCGACATCGACAGCCATCGATCGCTGAATGATTTCGGCAGTAGACTGGTCGTAAAATTCGGCCGCTTCATTGATGCGTTGCAATGACTCCGCGTCACCGATGAGGAAAGGATAGTCGCCAGTTTTTGGAAACAACTCACGTCGCAGGTAGAGAGCATCAAGTGCTTTAGAACCAGCAATTTTAAAAGTCGTGAACGCCATTGATTGCTCCTACTGGTCACTATGGTTAGACAAAAACGCGCTACATGGAAAGAGGCGTCCGGTTGATGGTTACTAGCGCTTTAGGAAGAGGCAACGTCAACGAGCTTTATAGAGTGCTTGGCACGGATCTATCCGTGTTCCTGAATCTGCAAGCGAAGGGCAGGTTGTTAGAAGTGTGTCTGGTAAGGTGGACAAAACGCGTTGAAACGGTGCTGTATCACCTAACCCTTTTGCCAGGATCAGAGCGCCTTGAATTTGCAAAATGGCATCTTCAGCACGCTGTCGAGCTACCGTTGCATCAATCCCTGCATCGATCGCAACACCTGCCAGAGCATCAATCCACACATTGAGCACGTGTTGGATTTGAGTATGGAACATATCGTTGGCTTCGCCCAAGGCCAGCATCGCCAGCAAGCAAGCCTGCTGACCGTGATTATAGAACGCATCCACGCTTCGAGCCATTGCTAGCAGACGCTCAACTGGGTCAGCGTTGCTGCGTAACGGTATCAGCATACCAAATTCCAACTTGCCTTTAAGATGCTCTAGAACAGCGCCACCCATCTCCTCCTTCCCACCAGGGAAGTGGTGATAGAGACTTGCCTTGCCTAACCCCGTTGCGCTTGAGAGCCGTGCCAGCGTTGCGCCCTCATAGCCATACTGCCGAAATACATTGACCAAACGGCCAACCGCTTCCTCTCTCAACATCATTTGTGTCAACACTCTATTGACAGTATACCGAACGATTGGTACATTGTATCTGTACCGAACGATTGGTACATTAAAAGTTTTAAAAGTAGTCAGCGGTCAGTCCAGGATTTAAAGCTGAAGGCTGATAGCTGAAGGCTGATAGCTGAAGGCTGATAGCTGAAGGCTGATAGCTGAAGGCTGATAGCTGAAGGCTGATAGCTAACTCTCATAACACAAAGAGGATTCTTAAATGGTCAAGCTGTATGATTTTCTACTCTCTGGCAATTGCTACAAAGTCAGGCTGCTACTCTCTTTACTGGGAGTGGAGCATGAACTGGTCGCCGTTGATTTAAAGTCGGGAGAACACAAAAAACCGCCTTTCTTAGCATTGAATGCCTTTGGTCAAGTGCCTGTGCTAGTCGATGGGGATGTGGTGATACGCGACTCTCAGGCAATTTTGGTTTATCTGGCACGGCGCTATGGTGGGTCAGACTGGCTTCCCGAAGATGCCGCGTTGCTGGGTAAAGTTTCCCAATGGCTCTCAACGGCATCTAAAGAAATTGCCAATACGGTAGCGACAGCAAGATTGCACTATCTCTTTGGTGCATCGATCGACGTGGCAGCCATAGAGAAACAGTCCTACACCGTGCTGAAGGCCATTGATGAGCATCTGGCAACACGGCAATGGTTGGAGTGCGATCGGCCCACGATCGCTGATCTTGCCTGCTTTCCATATATCGGACTGGCAGCTGATGGCAAGCTTTCGCTAGACGCCTACCCAAATATCGTGGCTTGGATCGATCGCATTAAACAACTTCCTGGCTATGTAGGCATGCCGGGTTTGTAGTTCAAATTTTGAACGTGAGATAAAGGAGCTTCTCATGGCAGTCTTTCATGCTGGGGAACAAGCAGTGCAAGCAAGGGTTGGTGTACAGGCTGAAGCCGATCGCCTGACGCATTTGTTGGGCGCAGTAATTAAGCCGGCTGCTCAGGAGTTCTTACAAAACCAAACCTGGGCGATCGCGAGTACGGTGGACGGCAGCGGCAATGTGTGGGCATCAATGCTCACGGGTAAAGCAGGGTTCGTGCAGCCGATCGCAGAGCAATGTGTGCAAATCAATGCCGTTCCCCTTGCAGGCGATCCGTTACGTGAAACGTTGCAGTCTGGTCACGATCTGGGGTTGTTGGTGATTGATTTGGCAACGCGACGACGCTTGAGGCTGAACGGCACCGTTGAGATTCAAGCAGATGGACGTATCCATCTCCACACCCAACAGGCGTATTTCAACTGCCCCAAATATATTCAACTGCGTCACTTCGATCCTCAAGTGAGTTCTGAAGCAGCGTTACCGGAGACGATCATGAGCCAATCGTTGTCACCGCAACAGCAGCAATGGCTGGCTCAAACGGACACCTTTTTCATCGCCAGCAGCCATCCAGATGGTGCCGATGCTTCTCATCGTGGTGGCAATCCGGGCTTTGTGCAGGTGATCAGCGATACCAAACTGCTGTTCCCAGATTATGCCGGAAACAATATGTTCAACACTTTTGGCAATTTGTTTCAGAACCCACACGCCGGGTTGCTGTCCATCGCTTTTGAACGTGGTGAAACGCTGCAACTGACTGGCACCGCTCAGATTATTTGGGACTCAGAGCGCCTCTCAGAGTTTGCTGGTGCTCAACGGTTAGTGGAATTTGAGTTGAGTCAGGCGATCGCCACTACCAACGCTACGCCTCTACGCTGGCAATTCATAGAATACTCACCATATAACCCCGTCTAACTTAAATTCACATCCATTCATAGGACAACCGATGGAAACGAAACCACCTCTACCACCCTTCACGTTAGAAACGGCCAAAGCAAAAGTGCAAGCCGCCGAAGATGCCTGGAATACCCGCAATCCCGATCGCGTCGCGCTTGCCTACACCCCAGATTCGCAATGGCGTAACCGCTCAGAGTTTTTGAACGGTCGTGAAGAAATTACACTCTTTTTGCGTCGCAAGTGGGATAAAGAATTGGATTATCGGCTCAGAAAAGAACTGTGGAGCATTACTGATAACCGTATCTCTGTCCGCTTTGAATATGAGTGGCACGATGAAGCCGGACAATGGTATCGCTCATACGGCAATGAACAATGGGAGTTTGCCGTAAATGGGCTCATGCAACGACGCGAAGCCAGCATTAACGATGTGCTGATCCAGGAAGCCGATCGCAAGTTTCGTTGGGAACGAACCTGATCTGAACGAAGCAGTGCACCTTAATTGATGGATATAACTTCAATAGCAGCAATCAGCAGTTGTGAGCGATCGCTGATTTTTGAGTGAATGTAGAATGAACACGACATAATTTGAGCCAAGTTGACACCACATGCGCTAATCATTATGGTGAGCGTATCGGGTTCTCACCCAAATGCCATGACGATGAGCTGTAAAGAGTGTAGGTGCCTGCTCTTACTATTATAAAGATGTCAAACAGGTTCTATAAGCAACTGATGGGAAAAAACGGCAAGCCCTACGTCAATTCCGATCGCAAAGTGGTTCTGGTAGATGAAGGCAACAAAGCTCAGATGGAGCCCAAGTTAGAGACAATTTGCCATTGTCATCATGCCACAATAGAAGACCTGCACGGCAAACGGTGCTATCTCCACCGACGACAAGAAGGCATTTATCCAGCTTTCGAGGAGTTTTATATTGTTGCTCCCAAGCTAGCGAAAAACAAATGCCGCAACCTGAAAGCCTTTGATCAGCATTGGAGAGCGCTGACAGGACCCGCTAAACCGGTTCAGTTAAGTCTCTTTGCTCCCTAACCCTAAGTACAGACATGATGGCTGCGATCGCGGCGGCTCGCCTGTCCCGTGAAGCTTTGGCGATCTACCACAATCAGTGGTCCAGAGCAAATCGACAGGGTCTCATCCGCCGTCAGCCATACGCTACGAGTCTTGAAGGGGAATGCTTATGGTACGGCTTTGCTTAGTGCGGACATCGATCAGGATGTCATTGCTTTTTTTCAAAGCACCTTGAGGCACTCAAGCGCGTTGTACTGTCAAAGTTGGTGACGGTAGTGTAGCTAAGCACCAAGAGCGAATGAAGCGTGATCACGTTAGCACTGGCAACTTAACACTGACGATCGTCCCACTTTCTAGCGTCGATTGAATCGCTAACGTACCACCATGCGCCTGCACAATGCGTTTGGTAATGGCTAGCCCTAACCCAGTGCCACCGGGCTTCGTCGAACAGAAGGGTTGGGTCAGTTTGGGTAGAACATCCGCTGGAATTGGCGCTCCACTATTATGAACATTGATAGAGACAGCATCTGGAGTGGAACGATCGACATCACATCTGACAACTTCTCCCGCTGGGATTGCCTCGCAGGCATTACGAATGAGATTAATCAGCACTTGCTTAAGTTTATCGGCATCGCCTGAAATTTTTACCGTAGAGACAGCAGGTATAAACTCAATTTGACGCTCTTGTGCTTCTGGCATCTCGCGGCTTGTTGCCAGTAGTTTGGGAAGAAACTCGTTTAGCTCCAACTCAACCAGTTGCAAGATATGAGGCTTAGCATATTGCAAAATCTCACCCAAGAGACGCTCCAAGCGATTTGCTTCATCAAGAGCAAGTACCAGGCGTTCTTGCGCCGGTATCGCCAAAACGATTTTTTTGAAATACTTTAACCCCATCATGATCGTTGTCAGGGGATTACGAATTTCATGCACAATCATGGCAGCAAATTCACCAATTGCGGCTAGCCGTTCTTTTTCAAGCAGTTGAGCTTGAGCCACACGCAATTCTTCAGTCCGCTTTTGGACTTCCGCTTCTAGTGCTTCATTAAATTGGCGCTGTTGCTGGTAGAGATGATAATGATCGATCGCCGTTGCTGCCCGTTCAGCAAACAGTTCAACAATCTGAATTTCTGCTGGTGTAAACTCGCGCGGTTGCTGATGAAATGAACAGACCGTACCAATCATTTCGCTTTCAGCCGTTCGCAGTGGTACACCTAAATACGCCCGATAGCCTTCTGCTGGTTCGCCATATTCTGGTTGCGCGATCGCGTCTTTCACCGCTAACGTACACCGTTTTTGGATCACGGTGCTGGTCAACTGACCATGCAGAGAGTACACTCGAGGCGCATCGCCCATGTCCAGGCTACTTGCCAAAACGGTTTCAAAGCCTTCCTGGCAAAGGGTGACGACCGTCCAATCCACATTGACCAATTGGCTGACTGCACAGGCGATGTCGTGTAAATAGCAACTTAGCTCCCCAGTGCGATAGTTAAGGGAAGACAAGATTGCCATTGCCTGCCGCTCTCGCTGCCAGACACGGTACTGTGCGGATTCATCATCTTCTTGAATGTAACTCATGGGAATGAACTACCTGCATCAAGAATGTAATCTCATAAAATTTATCATGTTTTGTCGGTGAAAAAGCACTGAGCCGCTGTACTCAACCAGCTAAACATAAAAGCTTGCTGAGAATAACCTTAAAAAATTCTCGCTGCAATCTCAGGATTGCGGACTGAACTCCTTAGAAATTTATCATCTTGCGATCATGATGCCCAGCAACAATGGTCGGTGAATTTGATAATCACAAACACGGCTTACTAATGTTGATTAAGGAAATTTCAACGATGAACGTGAAACGTTGGATTTTGTTAAGTTTAGCGTCCTTGGTCTTTATTGGTTATGTAGGCAGAACCATCAAGAATCAGGCGGCTGAAAGCCCTCTTCCTTCGGCTACAAGTGCTGCTGCACAATCGATAACGTCAGAATTGATTGCTCAAGCAATGAATTCCACAAAGCCAACAACGATCAAGTCTGGCAGTTTTGCCTCTGGCGAACAATCCACTCAGGGAACGGCACGGATTATCGCCCAAGACGGCAAACTCTTTCTGGAACTTGGTGAGGGCTTTAAGACCTCCAACAAGGGTCCCGATCTCGTTGTAATTCTACATCGCTCTAGTAATGTATTGGGTGCCACAAAGCCACCCGCGTATCCGTTGCAAGCAGGGGATTATCTGCTTCTGGCACCGTTACGTAAATTTAGCGGTACTCAGCGGTATGCCATTCCTGCAACAGTCAATGTAGCAGAGTATCAATCTGCTGCCATCTGGTGCCGCAAGTTTAATGCAACGTTTGGTGCTGCCAAGTTGGTTAGCAGTCGGTAGTCAGTAGTTGTTATCAAGCACAAAGAACGAACCACAAACAACACATCGATCCGATAAGGAGAAACCTCATGACACTTAAAGGCAAAGTTGCTCTTGTGACGGGCAGTAGCCAGGGTATTGGACAGGGCATTGTTCTACGGTTGGCTCAAGCAGGAGCCGATGTCGTGATTAACTACCGCTCTCACCCAGAAGGCGCTGAAGAAACCCTGGAGAAGGTGAAGGCGATCGGGGGTAAGTGCTATCTGGCAGAGTGTCCACAGTCCCAGGCTTATACGGTTCAAGCAGACTTAGGCAATGTGGATATGGTGCGCGAGCTGATTGCTGAAAGTATTGGGCATTTTGGCAAGCTGGATATTCTCGTAAACAATGCTGGCATTGAGAAACACGCGCCATTTTGGGACGTGACGGAAGCAGATTATGATGCAGTGCTGAATGTCAATTTAAAGGGTGTGTTCTTTGCCACGCAAACCTTTGTGCAGCATTTGATGGAAACGAAGCGTCCTGGCAAAATCATCAATATTAGTTCAGTGCATGAGGATCTCCCCTTCCCCAATTTCACGGCATACTGCGTTAGCAAGGGCGGGATGAAAATGTTTACCCGTAATCTGGCAGTGGAATTGGGTGCTTTGGGTATCACCATTAACAACGTTGCACCAGGCGCGATCGAAACGCCCATTAACACCAAACTGCTGAATGACCCCGAAAAACTCGGTGCCTTGCTCAAAAATATTCCACTGGGTCGCTTAGGGCAACCGCAGGATGTAGCGTCCCTGGTAGCATTCCTGGCTTCGTCCAATGCCGATTACATCACCGGCAGCACATTCTTTGTAGATGGTGGGTTGCTTTGGAATTACCAGGAGCAATAGTGAAGGGATGAAGGATGAAGGGTGAAACGGTATGAATGCTTTACGTCATCACTATCCGGAATATCTGATGGAAGCTTTTGGCTTAGGTCTCTTCATGGTTTCTGCCAGTATTGCGACAGCGGTCTTGGAGCATCCAGCTTCACTGATCCATCAGTTCATTGCTGATCCACTCGCGCGACGATTGATGATTGGGATTACGATGGGATTGACCGCGATCGCCATCATCTACTCTCCCTGGGGCAAACAATCTGGCGCACATCTAAATCCAGTTGTCACTCTTACCTTTTTTCGTTTAGGTAAGGTTAAACGGATGGATGCCCTTTTTTACATCCTGGCACAATTTGTGGGCGGTTTGCTGGGAGTGCTGCTGGCAGCAAAGCTTCTAGGAACGTCGATCGCTCATCCCACCGTTAGTTACATTGTCACCATTCCCGGAGCGGGTGGAACTGCGATCGCTTTTCTGGCAGAACTGATCATTTCCTTTGGCATCATGATGATGATTCTGGTCGTTTCCAATACACCGACACTGGCACGCTTTACTGGAGTCTTCGCAGGACTATTGATTGCGACTTACATCACCTTAGAAGCGCCCCTCTCTGGCATGAGTATGAATCCCGCTCGCACATTGGCTTCTGCAATTCCCGCTCATAACTGGACGGCTCTTTGGATCTATTTTACTGCCCCACTCTTGGGAATGTTAGCTGCGTCTGAGGTTTATGTCCGCTGGAAAGGACGAAAAGCGATACGCTGCGCCAAATTGCACCATCACAACACTAAACGCTGCATTTTTCGCTGTGGCTACCGCGAACCGATGGTCGGTAATAGATCACAGCGATTAAGCGATCCATTGCTGTAAAGCAACTGCTCAAACGCTTTAATTTGAACGAGCTAATCTTCTAAAGTGCCCCTACCTGGGTTGTATCAGTCAGCCGTCATTTATGAGGAACTCAGTATGTTTGAGAGTCTTGCAAGAATTCAGCATCCCTTTGCCAGAAGTTTAACCGCCGGATTGACAGCCCTTTCAGCGATCGCTCTTGCCTCTGCGATCGTCATAGGAGTAACCAAATCAAAAGACGAATCTGCTTACAAAACAGCGTTGTATACCTCCTTGATTGGAGCCGGATGTGGCGCATTCTTTGGTCTTGCTTATACAAATAAGAGAGATCAGAAAAACACAACTCAAACGTTACGTGATGGACAATCTACTCAAGCAACCGAAAGCACGGACTGGAAAGACTGGCGCAACTTTGTCGTCATTCGCAAAGTAAAAGAAAGTGAGGAAATTACCTCCTTCTACTTAGAGCCAGAAGATAAGGGCGATATTCCAACGTTTCAACCTGGTCAGTTTCTCACTATTAAATTGGATATTTCAGGACAAGCAAGACCGATCATTCGCACCTATTCGCTATCAGACTATCCTGAACCACATGTATACTATCGCCTCTCCATCAAGCGGGAACTGATGCCAAGCGGGTTGGATGTCCCACCAGGCATTGCCTCAAATTTTATGCATGATCAGATTCATGAGGGTGCGGTGATTCCGGCAAAGCCCCCCAGCGGTAAATTCATCCTGGATGTAAATAAGACATTGCCTGCGGTGCTGATTAGTAATGGAGTTGGCATTACACCCATGATTAGCATGGCAAAAGCGGCTACTCGTCTAAATCCCGATCGCCCCGTTTGGTTTCTACATGGTGCACGCGATGGCAGGTTTCATGCGTTTCGTGATGAGATCAGGGCGATCGCAGCGCAAAACTCTAATTTGATGCTTCATTTCGCTTACAGCCGTCCCCGTGACGAAGATGCGAATCATCACCACAGCGTCGGCTACGTCGATACGGCTCTCATTCAATCTCTGGTGATGCAAGAAGCCGAGTATTTTCTGTGTGGTTCGCCGCCCTTTTTAGAATCCATCCGTAGCGGTTTAAAGCAGGCGGGTGTACCTGACAACCATGTCTTTTTTGAGATGTTCACCAAGGCAAGTAAGGCAACCAGCGATCGCGTAACCACTGACGTTGACCACGCCGACGTTGAAGCAGCAGAAATCGTCTTTGCCCAATCCAATCAAACAGTCATTTGGCAAGGGGATGCCGATAGCCTTCTAGCGTTTGCGGAAGCCAATGGGTTGAACCCTCCGTATAGTTGTCGTCAAGGGATTTGTGGCACCTGCGAGTGCAAACTTCTAGAGGGTGAAGTGGACTATCAAACAGCGCCTACAGCTGCGATCGAGGACGGTTCAGTACTCATTTGTATCTCTAAACCAAAGACCGCTAAAGTTGTCCTCGAATTGTAGAGGCAGGTTTATTCAAACGACTGTTGCTCTGTTTTATGTTCTGTTGAGCTTGCCTCTTCTCTCATCGTTCTAAGTGGATGTTTTAAAAGTCTTACTTGTTGTAGCAAATCGTACAGATCCCCCTAAATCCCCCTTAGGAAGGGGGACTTAAAGACTGTTTCCCCCTTTTTAAGGGGGGCTAGGGGGGATCTCTGAGTGCTAAACATCACAGACAATTCTTTTTTTAATACCCTCTAAGCGAAACTTTCAGCCAAGCATCAGCTTTAGATCCGGTAGACCAAGCATACTGACCGATATTCAAACTTTGCCATGATTCTCTTCAACAAGGAACGCATGAAATGTCTACAATGAACCATTACGACATTATTATCATTGGCACAGGTGCAGGGGGTGGCACCCTGACCTATCGTTTAGCCCAAAGCGGTAAGAAGATTCTGGTGCTGGAGCGAGGTCCTTTTCTACCCAGGGAAAAAGAAAACTGGGATGTGAAAACGGTGTTCAATAGCGATCGCTACCACAACTCTGAAGTCTGGTACGACAAAGATGGCAAGGAACTCCATCCCGGCATGAGTTATTTTGTCGGTGGCAACACAAAAGTCTATGGTGCGGCACTGTTCCGTCTCCGCGAAAAAGACTTTGAGAAATTTCAGCACAGAGATGGTATTTCACCCGAATGGCCGCTGAAGTACAAGGACTTCGAACCTTATTACGTACAGGCAGAAAAGCTTTACCAGGTGCATGGAAAAGGTGGGGAAGATCCAACTGAACCGTTTCGGAGTGCAGAGTTTCCCTATCCTGCTGTGAGCCATGAAGCGCGCATCCAAGAAATTTCAGAGGTCTTACAGTCCAAAGGTCTGCATCCTTACCACACACCTGTTGGCATTCACTTAAATGAGGCACAACGCTATCTGAGCGAGTGTATTCGGTGCAATACCTGTGATGGGTTTCCATGCCTGGTTCATGCCAAGTCGGACGCTGAAGTCAGCACGGTTCGTCCGGTGATGGGAGCAGACAATGTGACGCTGTTGACAGACGCTAAGGTGCTGAAACTGCACACGAGCCCTTCTGGACGCGAAATCTCCAGCGTTGAGGTAGAAGTGCGTGACCCAGAATCAGGGCAGGTTCATGTGCAGCAGTTTTCTGGCGATATAGTGGCGATCGCATGTGGTGCCATCAATACGTCTGTCCTGCTGCTCAAATCTGCGAATGAAACGCATCCGCATGGACTCGCCAACCGTTCTGATCTGGTCGGACGCAATTTTATGAAGCACGTGTTGGGTTCCATTATCGGTGTCAGTAAAAAGCCGAATCCCACGAAGTTTCAGAAAACTCTATCTATCAATGACTTTTACTGGGGTGAGGATGGTTACGACTATCCAATGGGACAAATTCAAACCCTGGGCAAAGTTAGTAAAGAAGCGTTGGAAGGCAATGCTGCCGCCTATGCACCGCTGACCCCTGAAGACGTTGCGACTCATTCCATTGACTGGTGGCTCACCGTTGAAGATCTGCCCGATCCCAACAATCGCATTCGAGTCGATGGTGACAAAATCATTCTGGACTACACGGAAAACAATTTGGAAGCCTACGATCGCCTGGAGCAGCGCTGGATCGAGATCTTGAAATCCATTGAATGCGGACAGGCAATTATGCCGAACTGCTCTTACTTTGCGGGTGCGGGTCAAACCTATACAGGCAGACTGCCTCTGGATGGCGTTGGGCATCAAGTTGGCACCTGTCGCTTCGGGGATGATCCGACCACCTCGGTGTTAGATCTCAATTGCCGTACCCATGACATTGACAATCTCTACATTACCGATGGTAGCTTTTTCTGTTCTAGTGGTGCTGTGAACCCGACTTTAACGATCATTGCGAATGCGTTGCGAGTAGGAGACCACCTGATTGAACGACTGAAATGACTTATGGCGTTAGCTTTGTAAACTCTCTAATCAATGGCCATTGACTATGACTACAACCTGGCACATGACAAAAAAAATCAAGCCTCAAGTCCTGACTGAAGGTAGACTGCAATTGCATTATGCAATCCAGTTTATTGCCGCTACAGGCACGGCCTTGGCAGAAGCACTCCCAGATTACAGCCACACCAGCTTGTCGTGGCATCCAGTTTTAGAAGTATTTGTGGGTGCAGCCATTCGAGCCGCTCAACCGTTTCAAGTGGCGCTTGATCCAGTCAATCTGAAATTAATCCTCTTGAATCAGCAGAGTGAAGCGATCGTATCCCTTCCCTTACATGGAAAGACGATGGTAGAAGGACTAAGCTGGCTTCAGCAAGCGGTTTCTCAACTGGGTGCAGATGCCAGCAAAATTGCGTTTCTGGATTATCCACCCGATGACTTTCCTGATCATCCCCTGGCTCACGGTGCCACCTTTGATGCCAGTCAACCATCAGCGTTGAGCGAACTGACCGATTACTACGTCAATACGTATCTACTCTTTCAATCCATCATCACAGCGAATGAGGATGCAACCGCTATCCGTATCTGGCCGCATCACTTCGATATGGCAACACTCATCATGCTTCCCGGTACTAGAAATGGAAGCGCACTCACAGTCGGCGTTGGTTTATCGCCTGGAGACGCCAACTATAACGAGCCCTATTGGTACGTGTCGCCCTATCCCTATCCAGACACAGCCAGTCTTCCTGTTCTCGACGGTCATGGCTTTTGGCATACTCAGCACTGGGTGGGGGCGGTATTGCCTGCATCCCAACTCACTGAGTTTAGCAGTGTGGAAGCGCAACAGCAGCAAGTTGAAGCCTTCTTACAATCTGCATTAGCCCTGTCAATCTCCCTTCTTCAGCCTGTATCTCCTGCCAAGGTTTGACAATGCCTACACGATTTCATAAACGACTCCAGCGATCGCTCCTCTCTGTCATTGCCTTTGCGGTGATTGTTGCGGCACCTCAACAGCACGCAGATTCCCAAAGTGCGCTGTCGAGTCAGGCAACAACCCCGGTTCAACTGGCTCAAACCCAGACGGTTCAGAACGCCGTGGTTGCAGTCGAGTCAGTGGGTATGACCGTTTCGGATATGGATCGGGCAGTCGCTTTTTACTCGAATGTCTTGTCGTTCAAGAAAGTCTCTGATGTGGAAGTGCTGGGGACGGAGTATGAACAACTGCAAGGGCTTTTTGGTGTGCGGTTGCGAGTAGTGAAATTACAACTGGGTAATGAATTGCTTGAGCTAACCGAATATCTCACACCCAAGGGGCGACCCATTCCCATTGATTCCTGTAGCAACGATCGTTGGTTTCAACATAGTGCGATCGCCGTCAGCGATATGGATCAAGCCTATCAACACTTACGTAAATTTAAAGTACAACACGCTTCTACGGCTCCCCAACGTATTCCTGACTCCAATCAAGCTGCCGCAGGCATTCGTGCGTTCTACTTTAAAGATCCAGATGGACATAATTTAGAAATTATTTACTTTCCATCTGGCAAAGGTGATCCGAAATGGCAAAAGCCAACGAATCAAATATTTTTAGGCATTGATCACACGGCGATCGTGGTCTCTAATACAGCAGCCAGCCTTAAATTTTACCGGGATTTGCTGGGTCTGAGAGTGGCAGGGGAAAGCCTGAATTACGGCACTGAGCAGGAACATCTTAACAATGTGCAAGGTGCGCGACTGCACATTAGCGGGTTGCGTTCTCCTGCTGGACCCGGCATTGAGTTCTTGGAATACCTGAAACCAACGGATGGGCGATCGCTCCCTGCCGATGCTAGACCGAATGATCTGTTGCACTGGCAAACCACTCTAGTGGTAAAGGATGTAGGGGCGATCGCCGAACGATTGCGACTTAATCAAGCCACGTTCATCTCTCCTAAGGTTGTGACCATTCCAGAGCAAAGACTAGGCTTCAAAAAAGCATTAATCGTACGCGATCCGGATGGTCATGCAATGCGCTTAGTTGAAAAATAGCCTACGTTGCCTTTGCTGCACGTCCATCCCCTCATCGCCCCATCTGCCCATCCCCCATCTCCCCATGACGACTCACTACGACCTCATCATCATCGGCACTGGAGCAGGCGGCGGCACCCTTGCCTATCGTCTCGCGCCTACTGGCAAAAAGATTCTCATCCTGGAGCGCGGTTCGTTCTTGCCTAGAGAAAAAGCCAACTGGGACACTGTGCAAGTGGTACAGCAAGAGCGTTACCACACGTCAGAAGTTTGGTATGACCACAAAGGACAGGCAATCCATCCCGGTGTCGGTTACTTTGTCGGCGGTAACACTAAAGTCTATGGCGGTGCCCTCTTTCGCTGGCGAGAACAGGATTTTGATCGGGTCATTCATAAAGGTGGCATCTCTCCCGCATGGCCACTCAAGTACCGCGACTTCGAGCCATATTACACGCAAGCAGAACAGCTTTACGAGGTGCATGGTCAGCATGGTATTGATCCGACCGAGCCTCCTGCAAGCGAGGCATACCCCTATCCCGCTATCAGCCACGAACCCCGCATTCAAGAAATACACGATACCTTGCAGAATCAAGGCTATCATCCATTTTACCTACCGTTGGCGGTTAAGCTAAACGAAGTCAATCGTCGCTTGAGCGCCTGTATTCGCTGCAATACCTGTGATGGTTTCCCCTGTTTGGTCGATGCAAAAGCTGATGCGGATGTCACCTGTGTGCGCCCTGCCGAGCAATACACCAATGTGACGCTGTTGACAGAAGCAAAGGTCAAACAGCTACATACCAATCCTTCTGGGCGAGAAGTTACAGCCGTAGAAGTCGAACTAAACGGTGAAACTCATTTGTTTTGGAGTGACATTGTTGTGGTTGCTTGTGGTGCGATTAACTCTGCGGCGCTGCTGTTAAAATCAGCCAATGACAACCATCCAAACGGGCTGGCAAACAGTTCTGATCAAGTTGGACGCAACTTAATGAAGCATCAGAATGGTGCCATTATTGGAGTCACTACAAAAGCGAATTTGACAACCTTTCAGAAAACGATGGCGGTGAATGATTTTTACTGGGGGGATGAGGAATTCGACTATCCGATGGGTCATGTGCAATTGCTGGGTAAAATCAATGCCGATATGATTGCTCAGGAATCTCCTTCGTTTTTGGGGCTGTCGTTTCGGGAACAGCATGCGTTTGAGACGATCGCGTCTCACTCCGTCGATTGGTGGCTGACAGCGGAAGACTTGCCTTACCCGAATAATCGCGTCACCTTGCGGGGAGAGTCCATTCAATTACATTACACCGAGAACAATACCGAAGCCTACGATCGCTTACTGAATCGATGGATTGGCGTTCTCAAAGGCATTGGCTGCGGTGAGCAAATCATTCCTGCCTCCTTCTACTTCCGCAAAAAGCTACCCTTGCAAGGTGTGGCGCATCAGTGTGGCACCTGTCGCTTTGGTGACGATCCAGCGACGTCTGTCCTTGATCTCAACTGCCGCACCCATGATGTAGACAATCTCTACGTGGTGGATGGCAGTTTCTTCCGCTCCAGTGCGGCTGTTAATCCCACGCTGACGATTATTGCGAATGCGTTGCGGGTGGGTGATCATTTGGTTGAACGCATGGGTGCGACATAGGATGTTCAATCATCTTTGGATGTCCCTCTTTGAATCGGCTGTTCCTTGAATCTGGCTGATGGAATCCAAGCAAATGTTTTTGATGATGGCACGATCGCGTGAGCTAGCAAAACTAATTTTTTGTATAAGGTGACATTCACGATGGCAACTCCAACTCAAGAAGAACTGCGGTTAGAAGAAGCAATCGCCCACAAAGCCCACTGGCGGCGATGGGGACCCTATTTGAGCGATCGCCAGTGGGGTACCGTACGCGAAGATTACAGTCAGTATGGCACTGCCTGGGACTACTTCCCCCATGACCAGGCACGTTCGCGTGCCTACCGCTGGGGTGAAGATGGGTTATTGGGGATTTCCGATAACCATCAACGGCTGTGCTTTGCGATCGCCCTGTGGAATGAGGAAGATCCCATCTTGAAAGAGCGCTTATTTGGGCTAACAGGCAGCGAGGGGAATCATGGTGAAGATGTCAAAGAATACTACTTCTACCTGGACAATACCCCCACGCATTCTTATATGAAAGCGCTGTATAAGTATCCGCATCAAGCCTTTCCCTATACTCAATTGGTAGAAGAGAATCGTCACCGCGATCGCCATCAACCAGAATATGAGTTGCTGGATACGGGAGTCTTTAATGAGAATCGCTACTTTGATGTGTTTGTGGAATATGCCAAGCGATCGGCGGAAGATGTGCTGATCCAAATTACTGTCATCAATCGCGGCACGGAAGCAAAAACGCTACATTTGTTGCCGACCCTCTGGTTTCGTAATACCTGGTCATGGAATGGAGATGCAGAGAAGCCAACCCTACAAGCACTGCAATCGGGTCATGATGGACGCGTTATCGGTGCCTTCCATCCGACATTAGGAAACCGGTGGCTTTATGCTCCAGGCAAGGCAGACATTCTTTTTACAGAAAACGAGACCAATCATGAGCGCGCCTTTGGCACTCCGAATGCTTCCCCCTATGTGAAAGATGGCATTAATGATTATGTTGTCAACGGCTGCAAAGAAACGGTGAATCCTGCCCAGACAGGCACAAAAGCGGCTATTCACTATGTCTTCATGCTTTTACCTGGAGAAACCAAAACGATTCAATTACGACTCAGTGATGTCCCAAATTTAACCGACCCGTTGGGGCATGAATTTAACGCAGCGTTTGCAGCGCGAAAACAGGAAGCCGATGCCTTTTACCAGCGCATTACGCCGTTTCCACTTAGTGACGATCAGCGCCATGTCCAGCGGCAAGCCTTTGCTGGCATGTTGTGGTGCAAGCAGTATTATCACTACGTGATTGAAGACTGGTTGAAAGGTGATGCTGCTGCACCGAAGCCGCCGATAGAACGCAAGCGCGGTCGAAATCGTGAGTGGTTCCATCTCTATACCGATGATATTCTCTCCATGTGTGATAAGTGGGAATATCCCTGGTTTGCTGCCTGGGATCTCGCCTTTCATTGCGTGACCCTGGCGATGATTGATCCTGACTTTGCCAAATACCAGTTAGATGTGCTGACGCGGGAATGGTATATGCACCCCAACGGGCAAATACCAGCTTACGAATGGGCGTTTGGCGATGTGAATCCGCCGGTTCATGCCTGGGCCACCTGGCGGGTTTATCAAATTGAGCAAAAGATGTATGGGAGAGCCGATCGCCAGTTTCTAGAGCGCGTTTTTCAAAAACTCATGCTCAATTTTACCTGGTGGGTCAATCGCAAAGATACTGAAGGCAATAATGTCTTCCAGGGTGGCTTTCTGGGCTTAGACAATATTGGTGTCTTCGATCGCAGCGCCACACTTCCCACCGGGGGACATATCGATCAATCCGATGGCACCAGTTGGATGGGGATGTATTGCCTCAATATGTTGACCATCGCTTTGGAGCTAGCCAAAACCAATCCCGTCTACGAAGACATTGCGACCAAGTTTTTTGAGCACTATCTCTATATTGCCGATGCCATGAATCACATCGGCGATATGGAAGCCTCGCTCTGGAACGAAGCCGATGGATTCTACTATGATGTACTGCATTTACCGGACGATCGCCAGATTGAAATGAAAGTGCGATCGATGGTTGGTCTCATTCCCCTCTTTGCGGTTGAAACGCTGGCACCAGAAACCTTGCAACAACTGCCAAATTTCAAAAAACGTCTGGAGTGGTTCATCCAAAATCGTCCTGATTTACGGCGAAATGTCGCTTGTATGGAAACAAGAGGCATGGGTGCAACCCGCTTGCTGGCGATCGCTTCGCAGGAAAAGCTCAGACGCATTCTACAAAAAATGCTGGATGAGTCAGAATTCTTTGGTGACTATGGCATCCGAGCCGTCTCTCGTTATCATGCTGACCATCCTTACATTTTTTATGCCAACGGCATGGAGTGCCGGGTGGACTATGAACCCGCTGAATCCAGCAGTGGACTGTTTGGTGGTAATTCTAACTGGCGTGGTCCGGTCTGGTTTCCAGTCAATTATTTACTCATTGAATCACTGCAAAAGTTTCATCACTATCTGGGTGATACCTTTAAAGTTGAATGCCCCACTGGCTCCGGTCAAATGCTTACACTCAAAGAGGTAGCATCAGCCTTATCACAACGATTGACTCAGATCTTTCTGAAAAACGCAGCGGGCTATCGTCCAGTGTATGGCGGCAGTGAAACGTTTCAGACCGATCCGCACTGGCGTGATTTTATCCTGTTCTATGAATACTTCCACGGCGATAACGGAGCAGGCATTGGTGCCAGCCATCAAACGGGTTGGACTGGCTTAGTCGCTCAACTCCTTCAGCAGCTTGGTGAAGATGACAAGCAAGATCAGCCGCTAAACCCCACTCAGGCAACGATCGAAACAACCACGTTTCGATAAGCTGTTGCTGCTTATAAAAAGAAGCAACATACGCTAGGAGCAGGTTTAGCTCACTACTGCGTCAACAAGTTGTATCAACACATGGTCGGTAGTGCGCATAGTACAGTTTGGGGCTATGACTTCATGGGCGATTCCAATATCATTGAGGTTTAGATTCGTTACCTGTACCTGTATCTGAAGTTAGAAGAGAAGGGTGAGAAACGATTCATTCATACGGTACATGGTGTAGGCTACGCCTTGCGGGAGGTATAAAGATGACAACAAAGCTGCGAGTCAGTGACCAACTCCCCGATTTTGTATGGCCTAATCACCAGAATGAACAAACAGCGCTTTCTCAGTTGACACAGCCTACTCTGATGGATCAAAGACTAGGTTTTCTGGATGGTTATCCACTCATTTTGGTGTTTTACCGAGGCTTTTTTTGCACCCGTGATCGTCAGCAATTCCAAATTCAAATTTTGACAATGGCATGGATTAGGCTAGAGGATGAATCAGCACCAATGTCAGGGCAGCTGCATAGAGCCGTTGACCATCAGTTTTGGAGTTTTGTTGGTCTATCTGGTTCAAACCATTCCTGGAATTGAAGACCCTCGCCAAGGCCTGCGTTTCTGGCAATTCACTCAGCGGCAACCGATCCAAGTAGGTTTGCTCTGCTGCTGAGAGGCGATCTGAAAGCTGTTGAAACAGACGGCTATTGCTCGTTGAGCGATCGCGTCTTCTGGATATGCCCAATGGTGCGGCCATTGCCATGAAATCCGACTGCGATCGCAGGTATGGGCCCGGGCAGCGGAAAACTATTACTGGAAATTGGGAGACCAACCCCAACGCTCCGGCAGCTTCCCCACCGAAGTCAGTAACAATATCGTCCCCTTCAATGCATCGCGGTCTGAGGATGCCCAGCAGCGGATTCAAGCCGTCGTGCAACAACTGGAAACCTTGAGCACTTTCCCCACTACCATTACCGCCCGGGTGGAAGCGATCATCGCCCAGGGCATTAGTTCCAAAACCCTCTACCGCCACCTGGACTTTGGCACCACAAGCTTGATAATTTCCGGTCTTATTTGATCCACGATCCTAAGGTGTTTCCCTCTCGAGCGGCGTTTGAGCAGAGCCAGTTAGCTTTGCAATGAGTGCCTCAGCTTGATTCAACCTACCCAACAAAATCCCAGCCAGCAAAATGAAACGCATCCTGGAACAGGAGGATCGCAAAATAGCAGAGAAGGGCATAGCCCCAGCGGGGGTAACGGGTTAGCCAAAGACCTAGCCCCACCGATACAGAAACAATGCCGTACAAATAGCGAGCGGTAGAAGCCGTGGAAAGGCCCGATGTGACTCCAGCCGACAGGAGTAACACCAACGAAACAACACCATAAGCCGTAACAACTGGAGGCATTTGAGTGCGAAAACGCCACAGCAGAAACACGCTTATGGACAAGGCAAGAACAGCAAAGAGGCTCGTTTTGTCTAGCGTCAACGCATTCTTAACAATCTCCAACAGCGATTCATGCTCCCATCCTTGCTGGGTGTGGATGAATGCCAGTGGATCGCCAAACCGCACACCAGAGTATAAGCAAAAGAGAAGCAATCCACCACTAGCTGCTAGCCCCGTCACATAGGCGATCGGTGGTCGAGCTTCTTTCCAGGCCAAAAAGAGAAACGCCGGAATCAAGCTCATCCCAAACACTCTGGAGGCAGAAGCCAAAGCGCCCCAAAAAGCAGCCCAACCATAGTGGTGTTGATCATAGGCGCGTAACGCGGCTGTCGAGACCAAAAGAAAAAGCCCTTCTGTGTAGGCAACTGTACCAAACAGTGAAGAGGGATATAAGACAAACACGGCAGCGACCCATTTCGCAGTCTGAATACTATGAGACTCCGCCACCCAAAAATACAACAGTATGACAGTTCCCAGCAGCGCCAGGTTATTCACAAGGGGCGCTGCAACCTCAAACTGCAACCCTAAAGACATCACTCCACGCAGAACCACGGGGAATAAGGGAAAGAAAGCGATCGAATGTTGTTGTCCATCGTTGACATATTCATAGCCTTCGATCGCGATACTGCGATACCACTTACCATCCCAATGCGAGAAAAGTTCCCAACCGCGTTGGGGTATATAGCCAGGTACAAAATCATGCGGACTGCTGCCCAAGGCCCATTCAGTATGTACAGGCGATGTAAACACCAGCGGTGCCAGTAACTGCATCGCAGCAATAATAAGGAGTCGGCTGAGCAACCAGATGGCAAGGACGAAAAGGATACCGTTTGTTTGAGAGGATGACTGAAAAGCCTTCATGGTTCCATGTCTAGCTGGTTTACCTGACTGAATCGATGTTCAAAGACATCACGGCTCTGGCAACGATCGTTGCGCTTCCCAGACGCTATTCCAGGAATCTTCAAAGACAGAGACCGTGCGCTGATGATAGGTAGCCTCAAACTGTTGCCTAAAGACTGGCGGCAGATTGAATAAAAAGATTGACTCAACGTCCGCCGGCAAATTGTTGACCGGAAACGAATTCCCCACAGGCGGCAGCAACAAAAATTGAGTTGTTGGTTTGACAAGATAACTCAAGGAAATCATGCTGGCAGGATTATAGCTGTAGGCATCAGTGATAATCAGTGGGCGATCGCTCTCATTAATCAGTGCAGCAACTTGAGGATAGTTGGAATTGAGGACCTTATTCCACCAGGTGTTCGACTGCGTATACACACTACAGGAAAGCACACCCAGAAACATGAGGAGGGCAAATGTCAGCGTGGCAAACCGCATTCGCCAGTACTGCCGCTGAGTGCCGTCGATCGCTAGAAGGTAGACAACCGCTAACTGCAAACCCATGAAGCAAGGGAACAAATAGCGTGTCACCATGAAGCGTTGGCCCCCAGATAAAAGATCCGGTACTCCCAACGCTAAGGCTGTACCACCTATAAAGGTTAGCAAAAACCACCAAATGCGTGTTGGAGCCGTACGGCAAAGACGATACACCGCATAACCCTGGAGACTCAGAATCGGCAACGCTAGCACATAGGCAATGGGATCGCTCCAATCAAAATTGAAATCGACAAAACTTCGGCTGAAATTAAAAACAGTTGACTGCAGGTTAATCATCAGAGGCAACGACACTGATGTCCAGGAGGTCGTCACTGCCAACGCATTTCCTGCCGTAACCATAA
Source organism: Stenomitos frigidus ULC18 (assembly GCF_003003795.1). GTDB lineage: Bacteria > Cyanobacteriota > Cyanobacteriia > Leptolyngbyales > Leptolyngbyaceae > Stenomitos > Stenomitos frigidus_A. The sequence continues at coordinate 36,426 of NZ_PVWK01000027.1, forward strand.
CGTACACCCAGGGACTGAACAGCAGCAGCACAATAAAAAGCGTAGCCAGGTAGAAAACGGTGCGTTTTCCCACACGCAGTGGCAGCCTGAAGCACTGGTTTCCATCATCCAGCACGATCGTATAGAACCAGTGCCCGACCACAATCCATACAGTGAATAAAGCCGTATAGAAGGCGATCGCCAGCGACACGCCATACCAAACCCAATTGCGCCAGGTCGCAACACGCATAGCACGTAGCAGAAGTGCACTGTTCACTAAGATCAACACGCTCCAAACGCCGTACTCGCGCGCTTCCTGTGCATAGGCCAATTGAAGCGGTGACACAGCAAAGAGCGCGATCGCAAGCCACCCTGCTAAGGCAGATTCAAACAGCTCCAGACACAACCAGTACACAGCTGGAAACAGTAATAGACCGAGTAGAGCGGAAAGGCTGCGGATTGCTGCCGGAGATGTGCCCCATACCATCGCCCAAAACCGTAAGAGGAGATAGTACAAGGGTGGATGCTGAACATCTTCCGCTCCTTTACGGATCATCATGTCTTGCAGCGTCAGCGTCGGCACAAATTGTTGATAGGCCAGTAAATCAGCCGGTCTGACCAGTCGGTTCTGGAACAGTTCATCACTAAAATATTTACCAGGACGAGCCGTAATCACCATCGATGTGTAGGCTTCGTCATGCCAATACACCTTGCGATCCAAATGAATGAAGCGAAAACAAATCGCCAGCACTAACAGAGCGAGACTCAGCAGACGAACGGCTCTGATTAGCCGAGGGTTGGAAGAGTTGGGAGGCGACATCGATAGACTACCTTCCGGAGCAACAGCGCCTGCTAGTGACCCCACGATCGGGTCAGTATCAGCCGTCACTAAGGATAGCACTCAGTGTCTATGCAATCAGTATCAGGGCATGGGTTCACAACTGTCCCATGGCGTGCACCAGTTTAAACTCAGAAAACGTAATAAACTCAGCTTGCGGCAGCAACCACGTCAAATAACGTTCTAAGCGTAACAGCATCACATTGCCGGAATGACGTTTGACGTAACCTGGCAGCTTAAAGGACGTGATATCTATAAATTCCCAGGGGTGGAAATAGAGGTTGAGATAGCGATCGCACTGTAAGGTCAACTGGCTAGCAACTTTGTACACCAGCAGCGGCAGATTTTTGAAGCTCAGCCAGAACAACGGAAAGCGGATGAGAGGCGTGACAGAAACTGGAATTTGCAGTAGTTGCTGTGAGTAAAAAGCCGTGCGCTTTTGCCAGAAATTGTTGTAACGCCCCGGCAAATAAGTTGGATTCATCGACGAGTTGTAAACATAGCCTGCTGCTGCGATCGCGCGATCACTCACCGCTTGCAGCCGCGCCATGCGAAAGCCAGTCACAGCAGTATGAGTAATGCCTTCGAGGACGTCTTTTGAGAGGCGTAAATCTGACACTGCAAAGGAGTCATGATAGAAGCCGTGCGAGGCAACTTCATGCGTCTGGGCAAGCGATCGCACCACATGCGGATGCTGCTTCGCGAAATTCGCAGTCACAAAAAAAGTAGACCGAATCTGCAGTTGTTCCAACAGCGGCAAGAGCGCTTCTAAGCCCTTGAGCGAAACCGCAAACTTAACGGCTGGTTCAAGTAGTTGTCCGTATTCTTCTGGAATATCAAACTCTTCTAAATCAAAGCTCAGCAGAACAACCTTAGTCATACCGTTTCGTCATGTCGTAGTAGCGAATTCTGAATAGATCAAGCAGCATTCTGAGTGAATCCTTCAACAAATGCACATTGGACGTCTTTTGTGCGTGGTGCATCGAAACAGATACTGGAATCTCGCCGATTTGACAGCCTTGTTTTTTTGCTAGATAAACCAGCTCAACATCAAAGGAGAATCCCGTTAATACTTGTTTCGCAAACAAACGTCGAGCGGTTTGCATTCGAAACCCCTTAATGCCTGCTTGCATATCGCTAAAGTTCAGCGCCAAAATCCATTGAGAGAGCAGATTGAAAACGCGTCCAGCCAGTCGGCGTGTCGGATGCACACCCTTTGCACCACCCGGCAACAGATTGCGACAGCCAATCACGATATCCGCCTCTTTCAGCTCGTCGAGTAGCCGATCAAGATGATCGAGCGAATAGGCCAAGTCGCTATCCAAAAAGCAGACATAGTCACCCGCCCCTAATGCAACGCCTGTCTTAACCGCATGCCCTTTACCTCGGCAAGGCGTATACGATGCTAATGTCATCTGCTCGGTTTGACAATGAGCTAATCGACTTTCCAGCCGTTGCTGCGTCTGATCAACAGAACCATCATTCACGAAAATGAATTGGTAGGTAGGGTGATAACGGGCGTACTCAAGCACCGCATCAAACGTCTCGTTAATACACGCTTGTTCGTTATATATGGGCAGTACAACGGTTACCTTATAAGGCTTAAGTCGCCGCTCTGTTTGAACGCGATCGTACGCCACCGTATCGGACGCACCCTGTTGGAGCAACGGGTGCTCTGCAAAGGCCAAGGGCTCCCATTGCCATACGCTTTTGGCTTGACAGCGTTGCTTCCAACCTGCTTGCCGAAACCAAGACAACGAAGGCTTTCTTAACAGCCACCCCATGCTCTTCCTCCATCAACCTAATGCAAAAGACTATTCTCTTTGGCTAGGAGCAGTGACAAAACGCTTTTTCACTGCTAACAAGCGGCCATAAAGGGCAGAGAAGTTTGGGATTATTCGTAGCAGTTGGCAAACCTTGATCCCAGAGAAACATCGGCTGGGAATCTAACTGAAAGACTGCTCGACTAAGCCATCGCAAAGAACAATAGACTGATACTCAACCCAAGTGCAGTTGGGCTGCAATCTAATCAATAGAAGGACGTCAAACTTACGCTTGCGCTAACACATCTAGTCAAACAGAGAGCACCATCATAAGGCCATCATCAAAACAATAGACACGCTAAAATCAAACAGCCAAATTTTCCAGTGATCAGCAGTTTAGTCAACCCTTGCTCTTGCAGCAAGGGCATCATCAATGCACTCATAGAAAAGATACAGGTGAATGAGCTCACTGATCATAAATTTTCTCTAGTTAGCCTCACAATCATACTGTCAATGCGTCCAATTGCTGTGTCAATCAGATGACGAAGATGAGCGGGTGAGTCATGCCAATACCGACCATTGAGTCAGTGAAATCAGGCCTTCGATGTAAGAAAAGGCACAATTAAAGCCGCTAGCTCAGCAGCATGCTTTTGCGGCAGAGCATGATCAGCGTTGGGAATGACTGCCAGTTGAGCGTTCGAAATCTCGTTGGCATACGTTTGCGAATGCCAAAGGGGAATCGTCTCATCCCGATCGCCCGTGATCACCAGTGTGGGCACTTGCAAACGGTAAATCTCTTTCTCTACGGTGTCGATCGCGTCTTCTGGCCGCAGGCGATCGAGCAAAAATGAACAGGCAGCAGGTTGGGCCATTAGTTCCTGACGAAACCAGGCGATCTGATCGACTGCCGGACGTTGACCGATGATTGAGGCGATCGGTTTTGCCAGCTTGAGCGCCCAATCCACAGCCGGAGTCCGCCAGAGCAAAGGACGTAGATGATCGTAACGCCCACAAAAGCTATCGTCTCGAATGCCTGCCGGAGCCGCCAGCAACAACCCTTTCACGGCTTCTGGATACGCTAAGGCATAGGCTGCTCCGACCCAACCGCCAAACGAGTGGCCTACTATGTAGCATGACTCAATCTTCAAAGCCGCCAATACCTGATGGACAAACGCAACTTCTTGCGCGATGTCATAACGGATGGGGGGCTTTGAAGAATCGCCAAAACCCAACAAATCCAGACCGATACAACGCACGTGAGGCTCCATCAACGCCATCAGCGGTAGCCAATTGGTGGCATCACCTAAAAAGCCATGCAGCATGATGAGCGGAGCACCGCTACCCCGCTCCAAGTAAGCAGCCGTATGAGAAGACTGACCGGGAACTAGATCCGATCGCAAGGTAAGAATTTGCTTTTCGATCAACTACGCGTGCACCATGAGATATTGACCGTTCCCATTATATTCGCCATCGCACGTCGCAAAGATCGTTCCCAGTAGGAGTAGGTAAAATCGCCAAAGCCGCCGAAATTTTGCGTAATCCATGCCATATTCTAAATGCTGGATACTTTCTTGATTAGCATCAAAGCGTTCTAACCAGTCTGTCAGCGTCTTATGATAGTTGGTGCCATTCATGTACCAGCGATCAATCGTCTTCAGATCGCGGTTGTGGTGAGGCACTGCGTCATAGTTCCAGTAGCGACCGTGCGGGAAAATGTACTTATGCGTAAAGCCAGACGACATATGGTTGGGAATACGGACGGTGATGATGTGAATAAAGACCTTTCCTCCGCTCCTAAGCAGTGATGCCAGTTTTTGGAAGGCGTTAGTCAAATTCCCAACATGACAGAAGACCCCGATTGAAAGAATTTTGTCAAACTTTTCGTCAAACTGAGCCTCGTTTAAGTCGCCTTCATAGAGCGTAAACCGTCCAGAACTCAGGTAACTGTTAGGGTCTTGCATTTTGTGACGCATGTATTCACATTGTTCATGACTCAAGTTCAACCCTGTGAAGCGCACATTCGGAAACTTAGAAAGAATGTAGTTGGGTACACACCCCCAACCACAACCAAAATCCAGAATATGGTCGCCATCAGTAATCCCTAACCGCTCAATGACCTGATCGATCATGTGCCTTTGGGCTTCTTCTAAATTCGCAGCACCGTTTTGCCAAAAGCCTGTACTGTACTTGGGATAAATGACATCCCAATCTCCTAACATCCGATTCAGCATTGCTTGAGGTCGATCGTATTGCACTTTCATGAGTTCTCGCGAACTTTCAGCAATGCCACTAGATTCCTCTAAGACCCAATCATAGGGAGCCAGCAGCCCAGGACTATGTTTAAATAAGATGGGCATAGACGTATGGATCATCGATCGAAAGACCGAGTCCGGTATTTCCAAACCGTTAATATACACTTCCGCTAGTGCCATTTGCAAAGCATCGACGACTCTAGCGGCTCCTCGTGTTGCTTTATACGCGATCGGTGTTTTGAGATTAATGTCGCCTGTAATGGGAAGATACTTTTGAAGCGTTGGAAATGCGTTGGCAGAGGTCATTTTAGCTTGTCTCCATTTAAGATATTGACCAGCGAATCAATCGTGCAATCCAGCGTGAGACACAGAATGAAAACAGCTTAGGAGATTTTCAGAAAACAAATTGCTAATAACTTGCCCATCTTACTGAGGGGCGCAAGGTCTTAGGAGCTTTCTAGCAAACAAAAGACCCGTAGGGGGAAGGTTTGACACCAAAGCGATCGGCTGAAGGCAAAGACACTGGCAAAACCTGCCTTCTACCAGGCGGCGGTACCTTTTTTCTCGGAAATCACCTTGCGCCCCTCATCAGCACAATCTTTTGCAGAAAATACCCAAACAAACGCGTAAAGCTCATTGATGGTTTGCATCAACGCGCTGACACACATTGACTGAGCGAATCGAGGTGAAGCAAATTCAAGAATCTGCTACGAAAGAAAATTTCATCTTTTGAGAAATTATAGTCATTCTGAAGCCTTTTGCAACCGCAAGCCAGGTTTAGCTCGATTTTTCTGCTTCAGTCGCCATCGCCAAATTTTGATGGCTAGGGTCTTTAGCGCGATCGATAAGTTCTATTTCGGACGGCACTCGAATTTTTGACGCTAGATTGAAAATCTCAAGCAGCTTGATTAACCAGAATGTAGGATCAGGCAAATAAGCAACCTGTCCCTTTTGCAGGGTGATGCCATGTCGAGCGGATGACTGAAAAGCATGATGCAAATTATGCCAGCCTTCACCGAAGGTCAGAAGCGCGACGAACCAATTATTTCGACTGCCATCGTTAGTACGAAAGGGTTGTTCGCCAACGAGATGGGTGAGTGAGTTCACCGTTGCAACCCCGTGAAAGAGCACAGTCGTGCTGAGGAAAAAGGCCACGAGATAATCCATGCCACCCATGAAATATGAGATCGCACCGAGCGCAATGGTAGGAAGAAAGTGCAACCGATCGATCAGTCTTAAAACAACATCACTTTCAACATCAGCAGGTAACTTTGCAGGCAAAAAAACTGAGGAGAATAGCCATCCTACCTGAGACCACCAAAAGCCTTTTGCTCCTTTGCATGGTTGGTAGGGCGAATGTGGATCACGCTCCTGGTCAGAGAATTGATGATGCGCCATATGGTGCGCTTTCCACCAACTCGGTCCCATTTGTCCAGCCGCAGCTGCGACAATGCTGCCCAGCCACAAAACTGGCATTGGTGCTTGATAGCTCTTGTGCGTCAACAGTCGATGATAAATGCCCGTCGTAGCAAACATCCGAATGGCGTATAGTGCCACTGCCCAGGCAATTGCCCCCACAGATAAACCAGTAAAAAGAACGAGTAGTGCACCAAAATGACTCACCACGATTAGCGTAGGGCCCATGAGATAAGAAGCAAGCGTGAGTTGAGAGTAGGGCTTCATTAAGCGTTTAGTTTCCTTAGGAGCAAATAGACAGATAGCGGTTCGCACGCCAATAGGTACACTTTACACTTCACTTTCAACACACTGCCTTCACAGACCGTGCCCTGCTTCTTCCAGCAACCTCCTGATATCGAAAGCTCATCGCGATCGAAAGCCTGCAAGCAACCATGCAGTCTGTTACTTTTTGCAATTGCTCATACCCCACTGCACAGTGGCGCAAAAAAAGCCAAACTAGGAATAGTAGGATGCTACTGCTAACGTGAATGAGAGTGGTTATTTCTAGCAACAACGGGGGCGAAATTTAGTTCGACCATTCCTATGATTGAAATCCTGGCTGTGCTCTCTGCTTCTGCAGCAGCGGGGATGAGAATTGCGCTCCCGCTGTTGCTCATTGGGTTGCTGTATGGCGGCAGCTTATGGTCGCGAGTGCCGCTGCTATCACACATTCCGCCGCCAGTCGTTTTGGGCGTGCTGGTCAGTTGGTCTTTGGTCGAGGTGTTTGCGTCTAAAGATCGGCTAGGGCGACGATCGCTACACCTGGTTCAACTACTCTTTAGCCCGCTGGTGGGGGCGATTATGGGCATGGCCGTGGCACAGGCTGCTGGCATCCCTACCTGGTTGGTCTGGCTATTGGGCGGCATCGGCGGGCTGGTCGCACTGGTGCTGCAACTGGTGCAGGTCGGTTGGTTTTACCGCTTAAAGCAAATTCCTCTCTGGGTCGTCTTCGCACAAGATGGGCTCTGCTTTTTACTGGTGTTATTTGCGCTGGATGCACCCCGACAGGGTGGTTTGATTGCCTTGTTACTGTTATGGCTCGCGATTCGTAGTTCCAAGGAATGGCGACGCTGGTATTTAGAGCAGACGCAAGGAACCGATCGCCACCACCCAAGACGCTACAAGCAAGACCCCGATTGACGCTCACTGCCGTACTAAAGAATCGCCCGACTCCACATCAAACCAGTGAAGTTCTTCGGGCACCAGCGTCAGAGACAACTCCCGATTTGCCCATAGCTCTGGTGGCAGCAACAATCGCAGCACGATCGGATCACCCTTAGCGTTCGGTACTTTGACACTAACGAGATTGTGCATCCCCAGATTCTCAACGAGAAACACCTTGCCTTTAAGGGTGGCAGTCATGTCCGCTTTGGTGAGGTAGACATGCTCTGGACGGATGCCCAACACAATTTGAGGCGGCATAGTGGGTAGGTCAGGGAGAGGAGTTTTGAAGTCTCCCAACAGCGCATAGTTGCCCTCGCAAGCAAGCGTAAACAAATTCATTTGAGGACTGCCCACAAAACCAGCGACAAACTGATTGGCTGGATGGTTGTAAATCTGTTCTGGCGCATCCAGTTGTTGCAGATAGCCATTGTTGAGTACGGCAACTCGAGTTGAGAGCGTCATAGCTTCCGTTTGGTCATGGGTGACGTAAACGACAGGCGCTTTTTGCACCGAGAAAATCTGCTTCAGGTCAGCGCGGACATGTTCTCGTAACAAGGCATCCAGGTTGCTAAGAGGCTCGTCCAGCAAAAACACGTCCGATCGCCGCACCAAGGCCCGTCCCACAGCGACCCGCTGACGTTGTCCACCCGAAAGTTGCCCCGGTTTGCGATGCATCAGGTCATCCAGTCCCAGAATCTCTGACACTTCGGCAATCCGTTTTTCAATTTCATCGGTCGGCACTTTCTTGAGTTTCAACCCGGCACGGAGGTTTTCGCGCACATTTAAGTGTGGGTACAGCGCATAGCTCTGGAACACCATTGCAATGTTGCGATCGCCTGGTCGTTCGTTAGTAACATCGCGATCGCCAATCAACACCTGTCCCCGTGTGGGCTGTTCTAACCCCGCAATCATGCGTAAGATCGTCGATTTCCCGCAACCAGATGGCCCTAGTAAACTCAACACATCGCCATCTTCAACCGAGAGGCTGATGTCTTTGACAGGAATGACTTTGGGGGTGAATGTTTTGTTAAGGTTTCTAAGTTCAAGTCGAGACATGGAAGGAAAGGATGAAGGATAAGTCAGAGTTTTGAATTTTGAGTTGGAAGACAAGGGACGAATAGGGAAGGATGAAGGATAAGTCAGAGAGTCTTGAGTTTTGAATGAAGCGTTCCATCTCACTGGTTAATTCAGTCTCCTTACCCACAGCCCAATGGCACTGGCTCCCTGTTTCGGCAGCTAACACCAACTAGACCCATAGCTCATAGCCTTTAGCATCAACAAACGGCAACAGTTCAGCCAGCGGCACCATCAGGCCTTGGTTTGCACTTGAACTTGTGGAGAAGGGAGGCGAACACAAACTACTGCTCTATGCTCGCTCGTGCCTTTTGCTACGTCTTTTTCTAAGTAGCGTTACCAGACTGGGGTAGTGCCACTTAGGGCAAGACCACGAAAAGACTAAAGTAGTCAAATCAATGCCTCAAAGCTTCTGACCATAATTGATCATTTTCCGAGCTTCCTGAAAAAGCTCTATCAAAACTTACAGTAACTTAACCTGCGGACAACATCTTAAGAGGATAAGTTGAGTCAATGGGTCTGCAAGCATAAAGTTAGCAAATTGCTCAACTTAGGCGATTTCCAGCAAATATTTTACCCTTCGACTCTGCTCAGGGTGCAAGGTGGCTGAGCGGAGTCGTTGGCGTAGCCTGCCTGTAGGGCATAGACAGCGGGTAGTTTGTTTACTAGAAATCTCCTTATCCTTTCATTCACATTTTGAAAGAAGTAAGGCTTAAAAAAAGAATGCGGATGGCGAGACTCGAACTCGCAAGGACAATGCCACACGCACCTCAAGCGTGCGCGTATACCAATTCCGCCACATCCGCACAAACTGGCTCGAAAAACCAGATTCTTTCGTTTGAACTACGCCTCTAGCCTGAAGAATCGACAGGATCTAATGACTGATCATTAGATAGAGCCTGGTTCAGACTGCAGCCCTGAGGTTTGGTCTGCTTTGAGACTTACTAAGCATAGCAAAAAGCGGTCAGAGGTTTACAATCGCACTACTAAATTCGTTTAAAAGAGTTTGGGAACTAATCGATCGCGCATGGGTCTATCCAGAAGTGAGAGCCAGCAGTCGCCCGATTGATACGCTACGAAAAAATATTGTCTGCGTTTAGAATTGTCTGCGTTTTACTAGTGGGAGTAGGTGCTGTGACATTACAACAGAAAGCAATGAGACTGAGTGCGTGGGGATTGTGCGCGAGTTTAAGCCTTGTGCTGTTGAGTGGGACGGGCGATCGAGCAGTGACGATCGCGCAATCGTTACCCTCAACAGCTACACCCTCAATAGGCACACCCTCAACAACGATATCGCCCAGCCAGACCAGTAGCACTTACGTACCGATTCCCGATGCCACCATTGCCGAACTGCTGAAGCTAGCTGGCGTTACCCGCGACGATGTGGTGTATAGCCTCGGCTCTGGTGATGGCAGGCTGACGATCGCGGCAGTCAAAACGTACGGAGTGCGGCGAAGTGTGGGGGTAGAAACCAACCCTGAACTGGTGCAATTAAGTAACACCAACGCTCAGCAGGCAGGTGTGGGCAGTAGCGCCCAGTTTCTCCAGCAAGATCTGGTGCAAGCCGATTTTCGTGATGCTAGTGTCGTGAACCTTGATGCGTCATCTGACACGGCTCTCAAACTGCGCGCCAGACTCTTGAGTGAATTGAAACCAGGCACTCGCATTGTTGCTCGCACGCCTGCGCTCGGTGACTGGAAACCCGATAAGACGATTACTGTTCCTGGTGCGTCATCACCCCAAACTCTCTACTATTGGGTGGTGCCCGAACGCCTTGCTGGTGATTGGAAAGGACGGGTAGAATACGCAACCGGACGTGCTCAGACGTATACGCTGCGGTTTACCCAACAGTTTCAGCAGGTTAAGGGTGACGCGATCGTGGAGGGTAAGAAATACACCATCCCTAACATTACGCTCATGGGCGATCGGCTCACCTTCAACCGCACCGAAACGATTCAAGGGCAGCAAGGCATAGTTCAATTTAACGGACGCATTGAAGGCGACATGCTGAAAGGCACTGCTGGCGTTAAATGGGGCATTTTGGCGAGAAACTTCCCGATCTTGGCTCAACGGAGTACGACGCTTCGAGGAAGAGCGCTGCGGTAGGATTTAGCGGTCAGCTATCAGCGATCAGCGGTCAGCGGTCAGAAAAAATTGATGGCTGACCGTTACAGCATTCCCCGTAAGGGTAGGGACGCACGGCCTGCGCCCCTACCTGTAGACCATTTACCGACTTTATTAAATCCAGGCTTTTAAGAAAATTTCCAGACTGACAAATGATGGATCTGCTGATCAGTCTTCTATTCTAGGGACGCAAGGCTCTGCGCCCTACAGCGGTAAAATCTTCTCAGAAAATGCCTAAGTAATTAGAATCTCTTTAACGACGCGATCGCCCTCCACAACACCGAGCGTGCGACCGACATGTCGTTGTTCTTGAGCAATGTTGTATAGCGCTAAGCCAGTACGTAAAACTTCTGCCATATTTTTGCCAGATTCGTCTGCCAATTTTTGCAGCAAATCATAGGCTTCGGGAGTCAGGTCTAGATTCAAACGTTTCTTCTTCGCAGCAGTCATCGTTCCTCACACATTTCATCAAAAATCAGCAGCAATCACCTCTACAGCTGTTGCCGGAGAGTGCAAAGCATTGAAATCAAAGAGGTTTGGGAACAAAGCTCCCAAGCGGGAATTTTACCTCTGCACCCTGTCCCGACTCACTTGTTTAGAGCATGAAGCAATCGATCAAGCGCCTGAAACCGCACAAAGCCAACTGGCTCACGGCAAAATTCAGAGCCTTAGCTCAAGCTCTTTCTTTAGGAGAAGGCATCGCAAGCCTTCGACTGGACTTAGGATCTTTGCCCAGCTAGTACAACGCTGTTGAAAGCGTTATCTCGCATTTGCACAATCTACCACATATCAATGGTGTACTGCAAACATAAATTATATATAAATTTAAACATATAAATCCACGCCGATTAGATGGGCGTTTGTTGCACATACGGCTATTTCGTTAGCCGTATATGTGGGCTTGGACGTCGTTGACGATCGCTACCGCGACAGCGCTGCCCAAAAGCCACCGAATAAAAAAGAGCTTACTGCTAGCAGCAGTGTTCTGCCCAGATAGGGTAAGAGCCATTCCATTGGCAACGTCACGTTGAATGTTAGGAGTACGAGATGCAGTGGCAGTAGAACCAGCAGCAGCAGGTAGATGCTTTTCAACAGCCAACCCGTCAACCGAAGGGCAATATTGTAGCGGGGCGCTTGCTTGTTCATCGGTACAGCCTCCTAAACACAGCGCCCAACCGAGGTTGAGCGCTGTGATCGATTAGTTTTCGTTGTGGTACTTTATTTCTCTGCCTTAATCGATGCATCTGGCGCGGGCACATAGGTTGTGGTTCCGCTTAGCCAAGCCGTTTTATGAATGACGGTTTTACCGCCTTCTTGCGTCATCGTTAAGTCTCCAAATAACGGGCGCTCCAACTTGAGAGTAGAGTCACCGTCCCGGTCTTTGATCACAATGCGCTCATAGCTTTCATCGGTCATAACCCTTCTCCTTGGATAACGATTACATTGAATACTGGATTTATGTATTCAGTATTCAATTAATATCCAAAATACTACATAAATTTTGTGTAATCAAGTGGGGTGAGAAATTGCCTTATCGCATTAGCCTGGTGGGAACGTTCCTTCCCGTACTTCAGCGCCATAGGCCTGCACCGCCTGAGTAATGGTTTCCCGTAAATTGATGTAGGACTTGGCGAAGGGCGGTTGATGTACCGAAAGACCAAGCAAATCAGCGGTTACCAGCACCTGCCCGTCACAGTGGGGGCCAGCTCCAATGCCGATCGTGGGGATCGTGAGCTTTTGGGTGATTTGGTGCGCGAGATCGGTGGGGATGTGTTCCAAAACAATGGCAAAGGCACCAGCGTTTTCCAGCGCGATCGCCTCTGCCAAAATATGTTCTGCCGTTTCGGGAGACTTGCCCTGCTGACGATAACCTAGACGGTGTACCGCCTGCGGCGTGAGCCCCACATGCCCAACAACGGGAATCCCCGCCTGCACTAGTTGAGCGACGGTCGCCACGATCGCCGGATTGCCACCTTCCAGCTTGACAGCCTGTACCCCAGTTTCTTTCAACGCGCGACCCGCTGAATGTAGCGCCTGCTGCACACTTTCTTGATAGCTCATGAAGGGCAAGTCAGCGACCAGTAGCGCTCGCTTGACACCGCGTCGTACCGCTTTGGCGTGATGAAGAATCTCATCCAGCGTGATTGGCAACGTGGTGTCGTAACCCAATGCCACCATTGCCAGCGAGTCGCCAACCAGAATCAGGTCAACGCCGGCCTCGTCTAATACGTGAGCAAGAGCATAATCCCAGGCCGTCAAGGCAACGATCGCGCGTCCTTGCTGCTTCCATTGGGCTAATTGATGAGTCGTAACTGACATCAGACGGATACGAGAAAAGGGTATAGGAAATAGCGTACAGAGGAGGAGACCCAGGAGAAAGGTACAGATAACCGAATGCTCTGCTGCCAAGGGTCTGCGTTCTCACACAACTTCATGGTGAGATCCAAAAACAGCTCACCTCTCTACACCCTACACCTTGCGCTCTTCCACCCGACTGCCTTATGGGCTGTTGCGACGAAATGTATTGTGTGACCCCGTACGAAACGTTGACATGCTCACCCAAGCGAGCCCTTCGCTCGTGCCAACCCAGAGCTTGTCGCCAGTATCAGGTGACAGAGAAAGAATGCGACTGGAGGGCAATCTCGCGATCGCGCCTGCCGAGGCACCATTGAAGGGGTTAATCCGCAGCAAGCCGTTTGTGGTGCCAATCCAGAGGCTGTTCACTTTGTCAAACTGGAGCGCTGTCACGTTTTGCCCCCGCAAGGGCGTGACCGATCGCACCTGTCCAGCTTGGTCCAGTTCCAGTAAGCCATTGGGTGTGCCGATCCAAAGCGTCCCCCACGGGCTCAACGCTAAAGTCTGCACAGTGGTTCCTGGCAGATTGCCAACCCGCTTCATTACGCTTGCGCTGGCAGTGTTAATTTGCACCAGTCCATCCAGGGTGCCCACCCAGAGGTTGCCATCGGCATCGAGACTTAAGGCATTGGCACTGACACCGGGTAGGTTTTTGAGCGTCGTCATCAGCAACCCACGATCGGGGCTAATGAGCGCCAGTCCATCATCCGTACCAACCCACAAATAGCCACGTGTATCGATCAGCAAAGAGAGTACGCGGTTAGACGGTAACGAAAAGTTTTGTGCAGTGACTGCACCAGTACGGGGATCAAGGCGCGCTAAGCCTTCGTAAGTGCCAACCCAGAGACGTCCAACGTGATCGATGGCTAAGGCTCCAACCGTTTGGTTCGGCAAACTAATCCGTGCCCGAACCTTGCCGCTCGCAGGGTTAATTTGTGCCAGTCCTTGCCAGGAGCCGACCCAAAGCGTACTGCTGCCATAGCGCTGAAGGGCGCTCACACGGTAATCGGCGTCGATCGTCTGCTCTTCCTGCTGCTGTCGCTGATTGGGCAGGGGGTTTACTGTCGGAGGGGGGGCTGCGGAGGGATAAAGAGGTGCAGCAGCAGGATCGCCCGTTGTCTGTGCCAGGGTGCGCTGGGACGTGTGGGTAGAAGCACTGCGAGTCTCGCTAGTGGGGTGGGCAAGGCCCGATCGCCCACTGATCTCTTGAAGACTCAAGAGCAGCAAGGCTATGCTAAGCGATCGCCCCAAGAAGACTGCACGGTACACCATAACTCACCCTCCACCAATGACAAAACTAGCGCCCACAGCCACTCATACTTGCTGATGAAATAGCAGAGGCTCGCCTCTTGCGCCTCATGATACTGCTAGTTCTGACAGATGAACGACAGACTTGCATAAGGAACGATAGACTTGACTGATAACGCTATCGTGTTTTGTCAGAGCTTTTTTTGAGGAATTTAAAACCTCATACAACCACACCAAAAACCAAAACTATTCTTTTCGGCACTACAAAAAGGACAGTTTGGCAGCCCTGTTGCTTACGCTTCATGCCTCTGCTGCGCAACTTGAGAAGATTCAGATTTGAGCTTATTGAGGTGAGCTTATTAAGGGTACGATCGACCACCATCGTGTGATGGGAATTATGCCATTACCTACCCCACCAGGCCTTTGCCTGCCCCAGCCATGTTCAACACAAAAGCGGCGATTCCAATTTTTCTGATTTTGGCTCTAGTCTTTATTGGTTTCGGCGATCAATTCCTGCCTCAACCGTTGCGTAGCGCCAGCTTTAAAACTCGCGTTGCCTTAAATAGCTTGATGACTGGCTCTTTCAAGCTTTGGCAGCCCAAAGCAGATCCCAATGCCCGCACAGAACGCGCTATAGAGCAGCAAGAGTCAGGGAAAAGTCCTTAGGTCGTTTCCAAGAAAGTTTTTACCCTTGGTAGGGGCGCACATCCGTGCGCCCCTACCAAGCGCTTTTGCGTGTGTGGCAAAGCTAGAGTTGAGTCCATCTCACGGTATGATCGTTAGCCTGACAAGCCTGTCAGCCTCGTTGCGGCACATTCGCTGTGGCAAAGGTTAGCACTCGCGTTTAACGACACACTATGACTCAGCTCTACCGTATTACGCTACTTCCCGGTGATGGCATTGGTCCCGAAATTATGGCAGTTGCCGTCGAGGTGCTGAAGGTCATTGGTCAGCAATTGGATCTGTCATTTGAGTTTCAGGAGGCGCTCATGGGTGGGGCGGCGATCGACGCCAAGGGTGAGCCGCTACCAGCCGAAACCTTGGAATGGTGCAAAAGTAGTGATGCCGTGCTGCTAGCGGCGATCGGGGGCTACAAATGGGATACATTACCCCGTCATTTGCGCCCTGAGACAGGTTTGCTGGGGCTGCGTGCGGGTTTGGGGCTGTTCGCCAACCTGCGCCCTGCCAAAATTTTGCCTCAGCTCGTGGATGCCTCCAGCCTAAAGCGCGAAATCGTGGAAGGGGTAGACATTATGGTTGTGCGGGAATTGACGGGCGGCGTTTATTTTGGACAGCCCAAAGGCATTTTCGCCACCGAAACGGGTGAAAAGCGTGGCGTCAACACAATGGCGTATACCGAGTCAGAAATCGATCGGATCGGTCGCGTTGGGTTTGAAACGGCACAGAAGCGGGGCAAGAAACTCTGCTCAGTCGATAAGGCCAATGTGCTGGAAGTGTCGCAACTCTGGCGCGATCGCATCACGGCTCTCGCGCCTGAATATCCCGATGTAGAACTGTCTCACATGTATGTGGATAACGCTGCGATGCAGCTCGTGCGCTGGCCCAAGCAGTTTGACACGATCGTCACCAGCAATCTGTTTGGCGACATTCTCTCCGATGCGGCTGCCATGCTGACAGGAAGTATTGGGATGCTGCCGTCTGCAAGTTTGGGCGCGTCTGGCCCCGGCGTTTTCGAGCCTGTCCACGGTTCTGCTCCCGATATTGCCGGACAAGATAAGGCAAACCCTCTGGCACAGATCTTGAGTGCAGCGATGATGTTGCGCTATGGCTTAAATCAACCTGTTGCCGCCGATCGCATTGAGCAAGCGGTACTGACCGTTTTGGATAAGGGCAACCGAACAGGCGACATCATGTCTGAAGGGATGACGCTCTTGGGCTGTCAGGCAATGGGCAAGGCGCTCATCCAGGCACTCCAATCCGTATAGTTTTATAAAGAATTGGCGCGATCGGCTCCAACCCGTCGAACCTGAGTATACTTTTACGAGGTTTCCGTCGCTTTGGGTGCTGGTTCTCTTCTGCCAAACCGCTGGTTCCAGGCTCAACACTAGAACACTCGGATGCATGGGCATGTTCTAAGCGTGTCTAGGATCTGAATTTTTTTGACCTTTTGAGGCGGTCATCGAGGGTTAATTTAAAGGAATGAGCCCTTCCTGAGAACGTACAGATATACTAAAGTCAGCAAAAACAAAGGGGCAAAAAGGTGGTATACGTTTCGCAGAAACAGAATCAAGGCAGGGTGGATGACTCGGACTTTACGGCGTTACTAGACCCCGCTCTGATTCGTTCAGCGCGGCTCATCTACACAACCTACTACGAAGTGCATCCCGGCCTCATTCAACGGCCGCTAGGAGTCGCAATCAATCGCTTTACGCATCGAGGCAAGCTGATCTTTTCTGGAAAGCCCGTTTTGCTGCCCCAGGAATGCTTTGTGCCGTTTAGCCAGATTGAGTCGGAGATGTATTAGGGGATCAGGTTTGGGGTGTAGGGGCTTTCGGTGGGTACTAAACCCCGACTTCTGAATCAGGTTCAACCAACGTCTCAGAATTGAACAAAGAAGTCGGGGCTTTCGATCGCTTCTTTACGTTGAGCAGCAACACTTTTTCTGTAGCAGCGGGGTAAGTTAAACGTGTAAGCCGACTGTTGGCAATACGTTCCCTAGCCGTTTTTCTCATGGACTTTTTATTTGAGCTGCCTGCGGCGATCGCGGTCTTCATTCTAGGAGCATCGATTGGTAGCTTCTTAAATGTAGTGGTGTATCGGTTGCCTGCGGGCTTGTCGCTAATGTTTCCGCCTTCGCGCTGCCCGCAATGTTTGCATCGTTTGGGCAAGCGTGAGAATATCCCGGCGCTGGGTTGGCTCTTGCTCAAGGGGCGATGTCGGCACTGCAAACGTCCGATTTCTGCCCGCTACCCTTTAGTGGAAGCGGCTACCGGGCTTTTCTTTCTTTTCACATTCTGGACGTTTGGTTGGACGTGGCAAACGATCGGCTACTGGATATTTTTAAGCTGGTTGGTGGCACTGTCGCTGATTGACCTGGATACAATGACCCTGCCAAATCCACTCACACAATCAGGATTGGTGATCGGACTGCTGTTTCAGGCCTTGGTTGGCTTCTCGGTGAATGCTAGCTTCACAGGGGCTTTGACCCAACTGATGCATGGTGTTTTGGGTGCGGTTGTAGGGTTGTGGTTGCTGGATCTGATTGCGATCGCGGGCTCAATGGCGTTGGGACAAGCAGCCATGGGTGCGGGTGATGCCAAGCTCGCTGCCATGATGGGCGCCTGGTTGGGCTGGAAGTATTTGCTGCTGGCAGGCTTTCTTGCCTGCGCGATCGGAGCCTTTGCTGGCGGTGGTGCGATCGCGCTAGGCTGGCTCGATCGTCGTCAGGCAATGCCCTTTGGCCCGTTTTTAGCACTCGGTTCGGCGATCGTGGTGTTTTTAGGTGAGGCGATCCTGACAACCTATTTTCGGGTGTTCTTTCCGCTGGCATAAGGGGAATTTTAGAGGGAGAAATTAGGAAACAGAAGACTCTGGGGACGCGGTGGGAGTGAGGGAAGTCCCTTTTGCATAGCGGCCTCACGAAGTGTTCAAAGAGCGATGCCCCTTCTGCCCCCTTTGCCCCCCTCTACCCCTTGCCCCCATGTCATCACAACTATTCGATCACACGACTGATCAACTGACTGCTGCACATCAGCAGTACCAGGCAGGACAAGTTGCGGAAGCGGAAGCGCTTTACCATCAGGTATTGGAGCAGCATCCAGAACA
Organism: Stenomitos frigidus ULC18; assembly: GCF_003003795.1. Classification (GTDB taxonomy): domain Bacteria; phylum Cyanobacteriota; class Cyanobacteriia; order Leptolyngbyales; family Leptolyngbyaceae; genus Stenomitos; species Stenomitos frigidus_A. The sequence goes on from NZ_PVWK01000027.1 coordinate 54,467, forward strand.
GATTGCAGCCTTGACCTGGTTGGCGTTAATTGCAGATCAGGCGGGTAGACCGGAGGAGAGCGTTGGCTATTACGATCGCCTTCTGACAGTGCAGCCGAGTGCAGAAGCGCACAGTAATCTAGGAACGCTGCTGTGTCGTTTGGGGCGCATACAGGAGGCGATCGCGCACCAGCAACAGGCGGTAGTGCTGAAACCGAATCAACCGGAGACGCAGTACAACCTGGGTGTTATCTTGAATCAGGCTGGTCAGGTGGAGGAGGCGATCGCCCAGTATCGGCAGGTGCTCACGCTGGAGCCAAACTACGGCGCGGCGCACAACAATCTGGCGATGGCGTTGTACAAACAGGGCAAGGTAGAGGAGGCGATCGCCCATTACCAGCAGGCCGTCACGCTTAATCCCAGCCATGTGAACGCGCACAATGGTTTGGGTGTTGCTTTGTTTCGGCAGGGGCTGGTGGAGCAAGCGATTGAGCATTATGAACGCGCGATCGCCCTTCAGCCGGATTCCTTCAGCGCTTATAACAACCTGGGGACAGCACTCCAGAGGCAGGGCAAACTGGAAGAGGCGGCTGGGTATTACCGACAAGCACTTGAGCTGAAGCCAGATTACGCCAGCGCTCACGATAATCTAGGCACGGTACTGCAAGAGCAGGGACAGGTGGACGAGGCGATCGTCTACTATCGGCGGGCGCTGGCACTTGACCCAACTCTTGCCAATGCTTACAACAATTTGGGTTCGGCACTCCAGGCACAGGGCAAATTGGAGGAGGCGATCGCTAGTTGCCTCAAAGCGATCCAGCTGCAGCCGGATCATGCGGATGCTCACAACAACTACGCTAGCGGGCTGGTGGATCAGGGGAAATTTGAGACGGCGATCGAGCATTATCGGCAGGCGATTCACTACAGTCTTGACCATGCCAACGCTCACTTGAACTTGGGCATTGTGCTGCTGTTGCTGGGTGACCTGAAGCAAGGCTTTGAAGAGTATCACTGGCGCTGGCAGAGTCGGCAATGCTCGTCGCTACGCTATCCCAATGCGCTCTGGGACGGTTCGGATTTGCAGGGCAAAGTCATTTTGCTGACGGCAGAGCAAGGCTATGGCGACACCATTCAGTTTGCGCGGTATGCCAGTCTGGTGGCACAGCGGGGTGGACATGTGGTGATTGCCTGCCAGAAGCCGCTGCTAAGATTGCTGAACACCATTCCAGGCATCGATCGCTGCGTCGATCGCGAAAATGTGGATGTCCAAACAAACGTTCATGCGCCGTTACTGGATCTGCCGCTGCTGCTGGGAACGACGCTAGAAAACATTCCAGGGGATGTGCCTTACCTGTCGCCAGCGTCTGATTTTAAGTTGCCTGTGGTCGATCGCTCTTTGAACGCATCAGATCATCAAGGCACTCCAGGCGCTCATCCACCCTTTAAAGTCGGGATTGTTTGGGCTGCAAATCCCGATAGTTCTACCAGTGGCAGACGCTCTTGTGCCTTAGACCAGTTTTTAGCCCTGTTAGAGTTGCCTGGAGTTGCCCTCTACAGCCTCCAAAAGAATCCGTCCGAAGCTGATTTAGTGCGACTGGCAGCGCAGGCAACCGTACAGGACTTGCACACGCAGCTGCATGATTTTGCCGATACTGCCGCTGCGATCGCCCAACTGGATCTGGTGATCAGTGTCGATACCGCCGTTGCACACCTCGCTGGTGCCCTTGGTAAGCCGGTTTGGACACTACTGGCAAACGTCGCTGACTGGCGCTGGCTGCGCGATCGAGACAATACGCCCTGGTATCCCACCATGCGCCTGTTTCGGCAAGAGCAGGATGGTGATTGGGATGGCGTTTTTGAACGAGTGGCAGAGGCGTTGCGATCGGTAGTGGGGCAGCAGGCAGAGGGAGCAGGAGAGGTAGGGGGAGCAGAGGGAGCAGAGGAAGTCCCCATCCTCCCAGCCCCCCAGCCAGCCAGCCCCTCAGACTCTCCCTTCCAACTCAAAACGCCTTCCCCCCACACCCCACACCCCACACCCCACACCCCTTCCCCCCTCCCCCCCAACGGTTTCAATCGGCTGCAAGTCTGTCGCCACGGGACGTTTTTGTATAATCGCAACGATCTCTACATTGGTCGATCGCTGGAGCTGTATGGCGAGTGGAGCGAAGGAGAAGTGGCGCTGTTCCAACCGCTCATTCGAGCCGGTGACGTGGTCGTAGAAGTGGGTGCGAATATTGGTACGCATACCGTCTTTTTTGCGAAAGCGGTGGGTGCGCAGGGTAGCGTACTGGCGATCGAGCCGCAGCGGATTGTGTATCAAACGCTATGTGCAAATCTGGCGCTCAATAGTCTTACCAACGTGCATGGCTACGCGATCGCACTGGGTGAAGCTCCAGGTTTTGCCCAGATTCCGGCGCTCGACTATCACCAGCTCAACAACTATGGTGGTGTGAGTCTCAGCCAGCACGATCGCAGCCAGAAAGCTGCTGGAGAGCAGGCTGTTGGAGAGAGAGTCCAAATTGCGACGCTGGACAGTTTTGCTTTACCGCAATGCCGTCTGCTGAAAATTGATGTGGAAGGGATGGAACTAGCGGCGCTCAAAGGCGCAACGGAAACGATTCAGCGATGTCAACCAATTTTGTATCTTGAGAACGATCGCCAGGACAAAGCCGCCGCGCTGATTCAATATCTGGTTGAGCTTGGCTATGAGCTGTATTGGCACTGTCCACCCATTTATAACCCAAATAACTTCTTGCAAAATCCGCAAAACGTTTTTGGCAACACAATCTCTGTCAATATGCTAGGGCTTTTACCAGGGCACCGCCTTGCGATCGAAGGGTTAGAACGAGTGACTGTTGCAAAGGCGATCGTCTGAAGTGGGGAGTTGGTAGACTGCCGGCGTAGCAGTAGGAGATAATCCATCCAAACGCAGCAAATTGGGTATGCAAAAAATTGACCGTCAGCGTGAGCATCAGGCAAACGAACGAACGTTTTTAGCATGGTTGCGAACCGCCATTGCGCTTATTGGCTTTGGGTTTGCGATTGCCCGCTTTGGTCTGTTCCTGCGTGAACTGCAATCTGCCTTGACGCACCAGGACGTAGTGCCACCGTCGTTTCTCAGCTCTCAAAGCATTGGCATTGTGCTGGTTGTGACGGGCATTGTGGTGATTCCGCTCTCTGTATGGCGCTACAATCGCGTCTTTAGCCAGATCGAGCGAGGTGATTACCAACCCAATCATCTCATTGTTTGGGTGACCGCTGGAGTGGTGACAATTTTGGGCATTGCTAGCATTCCCCTGATGGTTTGGCGACAGTCAACACCTACGCCCTCTCGTCAAAGCCGTGCCATAGTCTTACCCGCAAAGCATGTTACCCCAACGTCAACCCGTCAACTACGAAGCAGATTTGTAAGCAATTCAGAAAACTATCTCAATCGTTGAGCTAAAGCACAATCATCAAAGCCATAGCACTGCAAATGAAGAGCCAACGATTGAATGCATTATCTTGTTACGTTTGGTTAAAATTTGTGCTGACATTGTTCATCGATCGTAACCCCAAAAACTTTGCTCAAATTCCGAGCAATGTGTTCGGAAACATCACCTCAGTTAATCTGCTGAGGCTTAGACAAGCCACAGTGTTGCTATCAACGGCTCAAACTTTGTAAAGGTTTCTAACGAAGGCTTTAATGTCTTTCTCAAGAAAGATGTGAGCCATCTTTCTACCGCAGTAGCTTATAGTCCAGCATGCACGTAATCCTTGATATATCAGAGTTTCAACCAGATTTACGCATAGACAATCAATACCTTGAATTGTAAAGAAACAAATCTGCGTCGATCGCTCTTTGTGCCATAAATTTCTGGCTTAAAGAGCGGCTTGTATGCGTTGGTGTCATTAAATAAAGGGCTTCGATGCAATCGCTGTCCTCGATTGGGTAAACCGTTGTGCCCGATTGCGTTGCTGAATGAAAATATTTAGTACAAGCTTTATTCTGCGCAAGAAAGTAAGGGCTAAATCAACTTGATGTTTATGAAATGCGGTTCATGACCCTGCGATTCATGGATCAAATATATCGTTTGAGGAGTTCATTCAATGAATCATTTAATTTGTAATTTATTACTAAGTTCAGCCGTTTTAATGGTTCCCTGTGTCGGGTTTCAGTCTACGATCGCGGCTCCTAATCAGACGGTAAATCGCGCTCAAGCCGCAGCACCAGCATCGCCCCGATCGAGTCAGCAGATCGCACAAGACAGCTCGGATACACAAAATGGTGCCGATGAAGAACCCATGCTGCAAGTGACTGCCGTTTCACAACTGTCAGATATCCGGCCGACGGATTGGGCTTTTCAAGCGTTACAGTCGTTAGTGGAACGCTACGGCTGCATTGCGGGCTACCCCGATCGTACGTTTCGAGGCAATCGGGCGCTGACTCGCTATGAATTTGCGGCTGGACTAAATGCCTGTCTCGATCGCATCAATGAACTCATTGCTGCTGGCACCGCTAATCTTGTGAAAAAAGAAGATTTAGTCGCGCTACAACGGTTGCAAGAAGAATTTGCGGCTGAGCTAGCCACACTCCGGGGTCGCGTGGGGGCACTAGAGGCACAGACTGCCACACTCGAACGACAGCAGTTCTCCACCACCACGAAACTGACGGGTGAGAATGTCTTTGGTGTTGTCAGCGTCTTAGGTGGCGATCGAGCCGATGGTGTACGCGCTGATCGAGTCCCCACTTTCGGCTATAGAGTAAGGCTAAATCTGGAAACAAGCTTTAGTGGCAGAGATCTGCTTACGACCCGGTTTCAAGCAAACAATGTCACTCCGCTTGGTGGCACGACAGTCGCAGGAGGTGGTCTCGGTGCCCTCCGCACGAATGAAGGGCGCGTTGAATTTGACGGTGACAGTCGCGGGTCGGTTGGCATTGGGTTGCTGCGCTATCGTTTTCCGATCGGGCCTCGCACAAACATTTACCTTGCTGGAGCAGGCAACGGCTTTGTGGATATCGACGCGTCACAGCAGTTAAATCCTTACTTTGATGGGGGTGCCGTTTCACTGTTTGGGCTGCGCAACTCGATTTACAATTACTCCGGCGGTACGGGCTTTGGTTTACGTCACTTCTTTAACGATACGTTCGAATTAAACTTGGGCTATCTAGTGCCTAACGCGAACGATCCCAGTGCTAAAAATGGTTTGTTCAACGGGCAATATGGTGCCCTGGCGCAGCTAGTGGTTAACTTAAGCCCAGCTAGCAAGATTGGATTCACTTACATCAATGCCTACAGCCCATTTCCTGACAGAATACAACCTGATATTGCCTCTAGCCTGGGCGCGACTGGCAGCAATTTGGCGAACAGTAACTTTGGCACCTCTGTAAGCACCAACGCCTTCGGCTTCTCAGGCAGCATCAACTTTAATCCTAACGTGTCTCTGGCTGGCTGGGTTGGCTACTCTCAGCAGCGCTACATCAACAAGGGCGATGGCGAGGTCTGGAACTGGATGGTTGGGTTAGCGTTTCCCGATTTGGGCAGAAAAGGGGATTTGGGTGGCATTTTGGTGGGGATGGAACCGAAGTTAACCAGCCTGACTAACGGCGTGAATGGTGGACAGGCCGATCGCGATACATCGCTGCATGTGGAAGGCTTCTACCGCTTTCGGATCAGCGATAATATTGCGATTACGCCCGGTATCATCTGGTTGACTGCACCGAATCATGACGATCGCAACGACGATGTTTTTGTCGGCGTGTTACGAACTGTCTTCTATTTCTAAAGCGCTTATTGCTTCCATCAGCGTTGCCATTTTGTTTAAAGACCTCAGATTTGCTGATCTCAATACGGTTTACTGCTTTATATGAGATCAGCAAGCCTGATGCTAACGAGCCTATACGGATACGATTGTAAAGTCTTAATTAATGGCGTACAGTCAGTAGTCAGTGGTTGCCATAACGTTTAAATATCTGTTTCTCGCAAGCCCAAACGTGCGCCAGTAAACATTTTTTTAATTTATTTACAAGTATCTTCAACAAAGTTAATAGCGTTCTCACTTAAATAATTCTTGGGATAGACCCTGCAATGGTCGATCGTTTGTATTCTTAAAGGAATAGCTTTATACGCTTTGCGACAGATGAGTTTTTAAGCTTAACCTCTTAATAAGATTGAGCCTGGACAGACGTTAACTATTATTCTCAAACGCTTAATGACGGGAACCTGCTGGAGACTTTTTACAAGATTTTTGTGAAGAAGCCCAGGTTCTTTAAACAATTCGATGACTGCAACAATAGAAAAATTTCGCTGCATTACCGTCTCAGGTTGGGCTTTTTCCAATGAACTTTGTGCGATCGCTCAAACAGTTTTTCAAGCAACGTTGGCACCAATCGCGACGTTTTCGGATCGGTAGCTGGATTGTATTAACGGTGCTGAGTGCCTTGTTGGTTGCCGTTCCCGTTGTGCTGTCACAACAGCCAGTCACGCTACGACTGCTGATGTTGGCTCCCGACATTCCACCCTACAAGGTCTTGGTGAAAGCCTTTGAAGCGGAGAATCCGGGTATTCGCATTCAACTGGATGAAGGCCCTAACTCCGCAAACACCAATGAAGACCTCTACACCACTTCGTTTCTGTTAGGCAATTCTCCCTATGACCTCATCAATATGGATGTGGTCTGGACACCCAAATTTGCAGCCGCAGGTTGGTTGCTCGATCTCACCGATGAAGTTTCGCCGCAGGATCTCGCTGGGTTTTCGCCACAAGCAGTAGAAAGTGGACGCTATGAAAAGCGGCTTTACCGAATGCCGGTGCGATCGGATGCTGGTGTCCTCTACTACCGCAAAGACCTGATTGAGCAGGCTGGGTTGCAGCCTCCTAAGACGCTGGATGATCTCATGAGCATCTCGAAGACGCTGCAAGAAAAGAAGGCGGCTCGCTGGGGCTATTTGTGGCAGGGTCGCCAGTATGAGGGGTTGATCACGATGTTTGTGGAAGTGCTGAAGGGCTTTGGCGGTTTTTGGATTGATCCTCAATCGCTTGATGTGGGTCTCGATCGCCCTGAAGCTGTACGCGCCGCTGAGTTTTTGAGGCAAACGATCACGCAGGGCGTTTCACCTCCTGGCGTGACTACTTATGTGGAAGAAGATACGCGGCGCATCTTTCAGGCGGGTGATGCTGTTTTCCTCCGTAACTGGCCCTATGCCTGGGAGTTGGTTAATAAAGACGATTCGCGCATCAAAGGCAAGGTTGGCATCATGCCGATGGTGCCAGCACCCGGTCAACCCGTAGGTGGTTCCTGCCTCGGTGGTTGGGGTGTCGGCATTGCTAAAACGACGCGGCATCCTCAAGAAGCGCTAAAGGCAGTGAAGTTCCTCACCAGCCAAGCGCCCCAGAAGGCATATATCTTGGCATCAGGCTATGTACCCAGCCGTCGTAATCTCTTTAACGATCCAGAGATTGTTGCTAAATACAGCCACTATCCTCAACTGCTCAAAGTGGTGGATCAAGCAGTACTGCGGCCATCGATCGCCCAATACGCTCAAGCCTCAGATATCCTTCAACGCTATCTCAGTGCCGCTTTGACTAATCAACAAACGCCAGAGGAAGCAATGAAAGCTGCCTCTGGAGAGACACGACGGTTGCTGGAAGCAGGGAAGAAGAAATGAGGAGGCAGGAGTGAAAGTTTTGAGTTCTCCTCTACCGCTCTTGCTTCCCCTGCCCCCTCTGCCCCCTCTGCCTCCCCTGTCTACTGCCTCCTCTTTTTCCTTTACCTTCTCCCACCGACTAGCCTTTCATCCTTCATCCTTTCTTCTTTCTCCCCTCATGCACACTACAAAAGCAACAACCATTCGGTCACGGGAACAGTGGGTGGGATTGTACTTACTCCTACCATCGATCGTGGTTCTTTTGTTGGTGTTTGCCTACCCCATCTTGCGATCGATCTGGCTAGGGTTTTTTGCGGAGAACCTGGGGACAGAGCTAAAACCAGTCTTTGCTGGGCTTAGTAATTACGAGCGGATTCTTGGCGACGGACATTTTTGGCAAACCTTGGGAGTGACAACTCGGTTTACAGTCATCTCGGTTGTGCTGGAACTGATTTTGGGCATGTGCATTGCCCTGGTGCTCAACCAGCCATTTCGTGGACGTAATGTACTTCGTACGGTGGCAATTATTCCTTGGGCGCTGCCAACCGCACTCATTGCATTGGGTTGGACGTGGATTTTTAACGATCAATACGGCATTGCCAATGACATTTTGCGGAATTTGGGGCTAATCAGCACTGGTATTAATTGGTTGGGTGAGCCGTTTACAGCCACGATCGCCGTCATTTTTGCGGATGTTTGGAAAACCACGCCCTTCATCAGTCTGTTGCTGCTGGCAGGATTGCAATCTATTCCTGGCGACTTGTACGAAGCTTATTCCCTGGAGGGCGCGACATCCTGGCAAAGCTTTTGGCGGATTACAGTGCCGCTGCTGCTACCGCAAATTATCATCGCGATGCTGTTTCGCTTTGCTCAGGCGTTTGGCATTTTTGACCTGATTCAAGTCATGACGGGTGGCGGTCCCGGTGGTTCGACGGAGGTGGTGTCGCTCTATATTTACTCTAATGCGATGCGGTATCTCGATTTTGGCTATGCATCAGCCTTAATTGTGGTGACGTTTCTGTTGCTGATGATTGCGGTGATGATTGGCAGCAGTTTGATTCGACGATCGCGAACAGCTGTATAAGGAGTTTTTGGTTGTTAGTTGTTAGTTGTTAGAGCAATAGGAAGTGACTATGAAGTTGAAAAATTAAGCCTAATTACTTTTTCCGCCTAATCACTAACAACTACTACTTTCTCCGGTCTAACAACCAACAACTAATCATTACAGCCAACTTTCTCTTGTCTAACAACTAACAACGCTTGAAAAAACGATGGCAACCGCACTTGATTCCAATCAATCAAACAATGCTCCTGCTCCCACCAAGCGGCAGACCATTTCCATAGGCAGAATTTTGTTTTGGGTTGCGGTGGTTGCGATCGCCATTTTCTGTTTGGCTCCCATGCTCTGGCAGGTGTTGACTTCATTTAAAGTAAATGAGGATATTGCGGCGGTACCCAACGTTTATTTCCCTACTCGGTTGACGCTAAATCACTACATTGAATTATTTAGCCGTCGTCCGTTTATGCGCTACATCTTGAACAGCGCGATCGTGTCCTTGATTTCGACGGTTGCGTGTTTGACGATTGGTTCTCCAGCCGCCTACGCACTCGCTCGATTACGGCCTCTAGGTGGCAAGATTGTTCAGGCAGCTGTTTTACTCATCACCCTGTTTCCTGGCATTTTGTTGCTTCAGGGTTTGCTCGAAATTGTGCAGTTTTTCCATCTGGGTAACAATTATTTAGCGCTGATCATTCCCTACACTGCCATCAATTTGCCCTTGACGATTCTGGTGATGCGGAGCTTTTTTGAGCAGTTACCCAAAGACCTCGAAGACGCTGCCAAAGTGGACGGTTACTCCATCTGGCAAATGTTGATCCAGATTGTGATGCCGCTCACCTTGCCAGCCCTGGTGACTACAGGCATTCTCACGTTCATCTTTGCCTGGAACGAGTATATTTTTGCGCTCACCTTCCTTACCGAAGAAAGCATGAAAACGATTCCCGTTGCCTCTGCTCAAATCGGTGGTTCTTCTGTCTTTGAAATCCCCTACGGCCCGATCGCGGCGGCCACTGTCGTTGGCACCATTCCCCTCATTCTTCTCGTCCTCTTCTTCCAGCGCCAAATCGTGCAAGGCCTAACCGCTGGAGCCGTGAAAGGGTAATAGGAGTTTTGAGTTGAAAATTTTGAGTTTTAGATTCATGAATTCAACCTAGAAACCAAAATTAACTCAAGGACAAATTATCCTCAAAACTCTTTATTCATTTACCAATATAAAGATGTCAAATGGTTTCTATAGTTGAAAGTTGCGGATCAGGAACGGCGAATGGCTGAGTGGAGGCCGATCGTACCTGTTCGATCGCCCATAATGTTGCCTCTGGTGTGGCTGGAGCCGCAAGCGTAACCTCCGTCGCGTTGCCAAATGCAGCAACGGCTTCCCGGATCGCTTCTCGCACCGACATCGCCAGCATAAACGGGGGTTCACCAACCGCTTTGCTGCCGTAGATCACACCATCTTGCGCGGCTCGTGTGAGTAACTCCACGTTGAAGTGTTCGGGGATTTCGCTAATGGTGGGAATCTTGTAGGTGCTGGGTGCATCGGTGCGGAGCCGTCCTTGAGCGTCCCAGACCAGTTCTTCCATCGTCAGCCAGCCCATGCCTTGCACAAACGCGCCTTCAATTTGGCCGCGATCGACCAATGGGTTCAACGATTCGCCCACGTCATGCACCACATCCACCTGACGCAATTTGAAGGTGCCTGTGAAACCATCTACCTCAACTTCACTGACGGCAGCACCGTAGGCAAAGTAGTAGAACGGTCTGCCTTTGCCGGTGACAGCATCCCAATAGATATGTGGCGTGCGGTAATAGCCTGTAGCTGACAGACTGACGCGATCGTCATACGCCTGTTTCACTACATCCACAAAGGGGATGCGGTCTTTGGGATAGGTCTTGCAAAAAACCCACTCGTCTTCAAACACCAGATCTTCCGACGCATCTAAATTCAGCATACGAGCTGCGACGGAGGCTAGGCGCGCTTTAAGAGTCTCACACGCATCTTTAACTGCCTGTCCGTTCAAGTCAGAACCGCTGGAGGCTGCCGTTGCTGAGGTGTTGGGCACTTTATCGGTGCTAGTAGGCATCAGCCGGAAGCGGTCGAGACTCACGCCGAGAGCCCTGGAGGCCACTTGCAGCATTTTGGTATGGAGTCCCTGCCCCATTTCCGTACCACCGTGGTTCAGTTGAATGCTGCCATCGGTGTAGATCAGCACCAGCGCACCTGCCTGGTTGTACTGGGTCTTGTTAAACGAGATGCCAAACTTGACCGGGGTAATGGCTAAGCCGCGCTTGATATAGGGATGAGTCCGGTTGAAGTCTGCGATCGCTGCCTGCCGTTCGACAAACCGGGCATTCTCTTTTGCTTCCTGCCAAACACGATCGAGGCGATTGTCGTAGAGTTCCTGTCCGTAATGAGTCGTGTTGGTTTCGCCAGTCCCGCGATAGAAGTTGCGTTTACGCACCGCATCGGGTGGCAGCTTGAGAGCACGGGCAATACGATCGACAATCTCTTCAATCACAATCATGCCTTGCGGTCCACCAAACCCCCGAAAGGCAGTATTCGACACCTTGTTGGTTTTGGCAATGCGTCCGGTTACTTTGATATCTGGGATGTAGTAGGCATTGTCGACATGCAGCATGGCGCGCAGCAGCACTGGTGGCGACAGATCCAGGCTCCAACCACCATCGGCGTAAAGCGCAACATCCAGCGCGGTGATTTGCCCTTCATTGGTAAAGCCGACCTTGTACTGTCCTAAAAAGCCATGACGTTTGCCCGTCAAGGTCATATCGTGACTCCGCTTGAGCTTCACGCGGACGGGACGACCCGTTTTACGAGCCGCGATCGCCGCCACTGAGGCATAGGGGTTTGCCTGTGATTCTTTGCCGCCAAAGCCACCACCCATCCGCAAACAGGTGACCACCACTTGATTAACGGACACACCGAGAATACGCGCCACAATCACCTGCGTTTCGGAGGGATGCTGGGTTGAGGCATAGACCTGATAATGCCCTTCGCCATCGGGAATGACCCAACTCGCCTGGGTTTCCAGATAAAAGTGATCTTGCCCGTTCATTTCGATTTCGCCTTCCAGGCTCCGTTCGGCTTGAGCAAAGGCCACGCTCGGATCACCCTGACGCATCACTTGCGGTTGGTTGTGAAAACTCTCGGCCGCGATCGCCGCCTTAATACTCAACAGCGGTTCCAAGGCTTCATAGGTCACGACGACTTTTTCGGCTCCCAGTCGGGCCGCTTCTTCCGTTTCCCCAACGACCCACACGATCGCCTGCCCGTAATAGCTCACCGCTTCCGTGGGAAACAGCACTTCATCTTGCACAATCACGCCCGTATCGTTGGTGCCAGGAACATCAGCGGCAGTCAAAACGGTAACAACACCCTCCACAGCCGTTGGACCAGAGATATCAATGCCGGTAATCTGCGCTTTAGCGTAGGGTGCAACGACAGGATAAACGGACAGCATCCCCACAGGCTGACGCTGATCGTCGGTATACACCGCGTTGCCACTGACATGGTGAACCGCGCTTTCATGCTTCGAGGGTTTACCTACTGCGTTCATCTCGTCACCTCCACTTTTTAAACCCGTTGTTCAGTCTGTTGTCAAAAACGCGACTGCCACGCTTTCGGATCTCGCCGACCATGAAAAATTGCGGTCACAATGACTCGACTCGATACAATCCGATAATAGACAGCGTAAGGAAAGCGCTTCACGACTGCCCGTCGAATATCGCGGTACACAACTGCATAAGATTCTGGCATCAAACAAATGCGATTGATGAGTTCGTCTATACAGTCCAGAAACTCATCACTAAGCCCTGGTTGTTGGCTTTCGTACCAGGTGTATACCTCGTTAAGCTCATCACGGAACCTTTGAACGAAAAACCACTACATAGTTCATTCCTCCCCTTTAATTGATGCTTTGACTTCCTCCCATGTCAGGTTATCGTCTGGATTCATTTCATAGTCCTCAATACGATCATCAAACTCTCTCCTCTGTGCCTCTGTGAGCTCAGGATAGGCTTGCTCGGCTGCAATACTATCCCAAATTGCCTGCACCAAAAGGATTCTATCTTTAACGCTGAGGGACGCAATCTCATTGAGCGTAGCTGTAATGTCCATCGTGAGAAACCTGAGTTGATATCAGTAGCTAGTTCCCTTGAATATAGCGAACGGGGTTTTGCCCATCAAATTGGATGCTGCAATTTATGATGTGACCGTCCAAAAACTTTACAACAAGTCTCTTGTACTCATCATCCACTCGATAGCTTGAGTTTCGGTCAAAGACACCTTCAATCATTTGTGTACCCGCAAAATTCACAATTTGGACATGTGTAATTTTCTGGACTTTATCATCTGCAACAACCCAAGCTAAAGACTCAGATTTAGCAAGCAAGTCTAGCAGGTTATCGTTTGTTCGGACTTGAAGCGCTAGTTTTGGCATCGTTATTTGAGGTAAACCAATGGCTGACTTTCTACAAAAAACTTTTCAAACAGATTGGCAATCAGCAGTTTGCGATAATCCGCGCTGCCACGCAGATCGGTGAGTGGTGTGAAGGCTGCTTTGAGCGTGGGTTTGATGTTCTGGATGGTTGCTAGAGACCAGAGTTGCCCAATGAGCATAGCTTCAACCGCGATCGCCCGTACTGGAGTTGCTGCCACGCCACCATAGGCCAGACGCGCATGAATAATGTGATCGCTGGCATCCAGATCGATCGTAAAGGCAGCCGCGACAATGCTGATATCATCCGTCCCTCGTTTTCCAATTTTGTACGATTGGCTGAGACGACGCACGGCACCCGACGCGATCGCCTTTGGAATCGTCACCGAAACAATCACCTCTCCCAGTTTGAGATCGGTTTGACGGTAGCCTTTAAAGAAGTCGGCTAACGGTACAGAACGGGTTCCGGTTGTGCTGGCGATCGTCAACTCAGCATCCAGAGCGAGGAGAACTGGTGGGAGATCGCCAATCGGCGAAGCGGTTCCCAAATTGCCGCCCAACGTGGCTCGATTGCGGATCTGTCGTGCCGCAAACCAGTGCAGCATTTCATCCAGACTAGGGAAAATGCCAGGTAGATTGGTTTCAATGTGGCTCAGTGGCACCGCCGCACCAATCACCACTGCATCCGGGGTTTGTTCAACGTGCTTGAGTTCTGCCACTGCCTCTAGCGAAACCATTACCGGAAATGACTGGCTGTGATGAGACATTTCCAGCCCCAAATCCGTTGCACCTGCCACCAGTTTTGCATCCGGATGCTGCTGGAGTAGTGCCAGGACGTCACTTAACTGAGTAGGACGGTAGAACTGCTGCTCGTTGCCGCTGTAGTCTAACGCTGTAAAGTCAGTCGTAGTGTGAATCAACTGTTCCGCAAAGGCATCGTCCGGCAATGCTTCACTTACCAATTCAGCGGCACGGCGAATGGAGAGATAGCCTGTACAGCGACACAGATTGCCTTCCAGGGAAGGGTCGTCTACGTGGCGATCGTAATACGCCGTAAAGAGGCTCATGATAAATCCCGGCGTGCAATAGCCACATTGAGACCCCAACGTCTCCACCATTGCTGCCTGTACGGGATGCAGTGCGCCATTAGCGACCCCTTCAACCGTGATAATTTCTCGTCCTGCCACCGACGCTAACGGAATCAAGCAACTGTTCATGGCCTGGTAATGAGCCTTGCCATCTGCACCTTCAGCAACGATCGCCACCGTACAGGCCCCACAGTCGCCATCACCACAGCCTTCTTTGGTGCCCACACGACCACTGGCGCGAAGATATTCCAGCAGCGTCATGGTAGGAGAGATGTCTTTAAGGCGAACAGCATCGCCATTAATTGTCAAAGTTAGAGTCACGTCTGACATGCGCGTTCGTTATTAAGTTGATTAAGTTTGAGTTGATCAAGATTGTCTCGCTTCTACTACTGTGTCAGTTGTTGCCCGACTTGATTGTTAACTTAGAGACGTTATGACAACGGCAAGTCACAGTGAGCGCCAAAAAAAGGGCACTTGACCCTGGAAGGCGATGAGGCATGGTCGTTTGTGGGTGACAAAGGGCATAAACAATAGACGTTATTACGGCTTCCCGCAGGATATGTACAGCGCAATTCTGGAAGCGCTAAAGCAATTTTTTGCGCTTCAACAATCCGATTGATTGCCGTTACTAATTTCCCCTGTAATTTGCTGTGCCTTCCTTGAGGAATGGGCTTTTGCACAACCTGTCCATTCATATATTCACTCGCTGGTTTTGTCTCTGGTAACGTCAGAAACTCCTCCAGCGTGATTGTTTTTTCTGGCACTTGTACCAGTAGCATCCCCTTTACTCGAAGTCAACGCAGCACGGTAGAAAGGGCATACATACTAATTGATGCGGTGTCGCATCTTATTCTAACCCCGCCGATCCCTCTGTTCAGGCAATACCGTAGCCAGGATCTCCATCCGCAGATGTAGTTCTTCAGGTTAGGAATGGCTTACAAGTGGAGTATATTAATGTAAGTAAGTGCTTGCATTAAAGGAGGGTTGCCTTGACCCGGAGTCCAGCTAAAACCAGGGAGCGTCTACTTAACGCCGCGATCGAAGTGTTTTCGGCCAAAGGCTTTATGGGTGCCAGCACTCGTGAGATTGCTCGTGTGGCGGAAGTGAACGAAGTCACGCTCTTTCGTTACTTCCAGAGCAAAGAGCAACTCCTGGGTGCCGTTGCCCAACACATTACGGCGCTGAAGCTAGAAGCGATCTCACATCAAGCCGAGTGGACGCAAGATTTACAGGTTGATCTCTTGCACTACGCCCAATTGCATGACCAGATGTTGGAAGAAAACGAAGCCCTGATTCGGATGTTTATCGGCGAAGCGCAACGGCATCCAGACGAGGCTATCCAAGTCTTTCAGCAAGCGTTTTTGCCCTTACGCGAAAAGCTCATTGCCTATTTGCGTAGCGGTATTGAGCGCGGCACGGTTCGCCCTGATGCCGATCTGCCTATGGTGGTCGATCAGTTTACGGGCATGCTGCTGGCTGGTATGCTGCGTCGCCATGTTGCGCTGGCAGTGCGGGGCTATAGCCGCGATCGCTATATTGCAGGCTGTGTGGAAACCTTTGTACGCGGGATCGGTACGCCAACTGAGCCTTTGCAACGTGCGCCAACAGGCGCTTGCTTGAACCTTCCACAAAGCAATCTTGGTAACGAAGCTAACTCCTTATGACTCCCTAACGAATGAACGTCTAGATACACTGACGGGTGTGTTTCAGAATGGTGGGCCGATGCGGCGACTGCACACCAGCAAGCGCTCATGTCGCTGGAACAATTGGTCAATACGCAGGCTGCTATTTTGTCATATGCGGATTGCTTCCGGTTTGTCGGTGTCGTCTTTCTCTGTTCACTGCCGTTGCTGCTGTTCCTGGGTAAAGGTGGCGCGGGAGCGAAGGCCCCGATCGGTCACTAAAATGAGTCTGTAGTCGGGACATAGCAGTGCCATGTCCCGACGTAGGAAATTGTTCCGGTGACGCTTTTTCCCAAAACCTGCCTATCCTAGAAAACCTTGAATAGCGACCCGTCTTACCAATGGCTAAAGTTTTTGACTCCATTACCGATGACCTACAGCGCTTCATTCAAGCGCAGCAAATGTTCTTCGTTGCTACAGCGCCGCTTGCAGCTGATGGACACGTGAATTTGTCTCCTAAAGGCTTAAACAGCTTTCGGATTCTTTCTCCCAATCAAGTTGCCTATCTTGACGTCACGGGTAGCGGTAATGAAACCTCTGCCCATCTGCAGGAAAATGGACGCATTACGTTCATGTTCTGCGCGTTTCAAGAGCCGCCTTCGATTCTGCGGCTCTATGGCAAAGGGCAAACTGTTCTGCCCGATGCGCCTGAATGGACAGAACTTTACGCGCTATTTTCGCCGATCCCTGGTACTCGGCAGATTATTGTGGCAGCTATCGATCGCGTGCAAACCTCCTGTGGCATGGGGGTGCCGCTATACGAACCGGCTGGACAGCGAGAATCCTTAGTCAAATGGGCTGACAAAAAGGGCAAAGAGGGCCTGCAGGCATATCAACAGCAGAAAAATACGGTCAGTATTGATGGGCTACCGACAGCACTCGCTGGAAAGGATAAAGGATAAAGGCTGAAGGATAAGGGAGTTGTTAGTTGTTAATTGTTAGAGAAGGCAGAGGGGGCAAGGGAGGCAGAAGGGGCAGGGGAGGCAATTCAAAACTCAAAACTTCCATCCCTCATCCCTCATGCCTTTTTCCCAACTCAAAACTCAAAACTTTTAGCTTTTATCCTTCATCCTTCATCCTTTCATCTCTTACGCCGCCACCTGCTCCATCTCAGGCTGATACAGCCCCAACGCAGCGGCACTGTTGAGTTTTGCGCGATGATACAGCTCTTTTTGGGCTGCAGGCACATTTGCATCCTGCCCGTTCCAGGTTTGCATCGCCGCTTGCTGAAGCGCACGACCGTAGGAAAACGTTAGCTGCCAGGGCAGTTGGTCTTTGAACAAGGCGTTCATGGCGCTCAGGTGAGCGGTTGCTAGTTCATCGCTTTGTCCACCAGACAGAAAAGCGCAACCGGGAACTGCAGCAGGCACTCGTTCTCGCAAGCACTTCACGGTCCACTTGGCAACCTCTTCCACACTCGCCTGTTGGGGACATTTTTCGCCAGAAATGACCATGCTGGGCTTAAGAATCATTTGATCCGGCTCGACGCCCTGAGCATAGAGTGCGTCAAAAACTGTCTTCAGGACTTCGTGATGCACGCCATAGCTATCCTCCAGCGTGTGATCACCATCCATCAGCACTTCTGGCTCGACGATCGGCACCAAGCCTCCTTCCTGGCACAGTGCAGCGTACCGGGCAAGCGCATGCGCATTCGTATCAATGCAGCGATGGGACGGAATGCCCTTGCCGATCGTAATCACAGCGCGCCATTTGGCAAACCGGGCACCCATTTTGTAGTATTCAGCAATGCGATCGCGCAATCCATCTAAGCCTTCTGTAACCGTTTCACCCGGCGCTTTGGCTAATGGCTTGGCACCCTCATCCAGCTTGATGCCGGGAATGATGCCAGCGTCGAGTAACACCTTTGTAAAGGGGATCCCGTCCTTTGTGGCTTGACGAATGGTTTCGTCAAACAAAATCACGCCACTAAAAAACTCACCAATACCAGAAGCGGTAAAGAGCATTTCGCGATAGGCGCGCCGCATTTCTTCTGTTGTAGGAATGCCAAGTTTCTCAAAGCGTTTGTTCGCCGTGCTATAGCTCTCATCGGCTGCCAAAATGCCTTTACCGGGGGCAACCATTGCCTTTGCGGTGGCAATCAATTCTTGCTCATACATAGTTGTACCTCTGTCAGGAGCGATGTGTCAGCAGTTTTGCCGCTTCTTAAGCCTAGCTAATCTTCTAGAATCCTTTCGTTTGCTGCATCACTCTTGGGATACAGCCTCTGCCAGTAATGAGACGTCTTTTATGTTAGCTGGAGGCGATCGATCGCTCCAACGGTTTCATGCCGCTACCGACATTGAGCACAGATCAGCGCCACTGCTCACTCGATCGTCGTTTGCGCGATCGCACCTTTCTGATCGATCTGAAGTACATGCACCGTCACTGCAAAGTCTTGCTCTGCCCAGGCAGTGGCGATCGCCTCACTCACAGCCGTTGCGGTGTGAGGCTGTGCTAAGGCCAGGATGGTTGGTCCGGCACCACTGATCACCACGCCATAGGCACCGGCTGTTAGTGCTGCTGTTTGCACTATTTCGTAACCTGGAATCAAAGTTTGCCGATACGGTTGATGGATACGGTCTTGCATCGCTGCTTGCAACCAGGCGCCGTTTCCTGTTTCTAACCCACGCAGCAACAAGCCTAAATGCGCCACGTTGAAGATCGCATCAGCACGGCTGTAGGTCGTGGGTAGCACTTGACGCGCTAGTTTTGTCGAAAGCTCAAAGCCAGGAATGGCAACGATCGGTACAATGCTACTGTGCCAGGGAATCTCGCAAATCTCCCAGCCAACATCTCTATGCGTAGCGGCAAGGCGACACCCACCTAAGAGCGATGGCACCACGTTATCAGGATGTCCTTCGATCGCGATGGCCATGTGCATCACCGCTTCTACCGTCAGTGGTGATCCTGCCAGGGCATTGGCTCCCACCAGTCCGCCGACAATCGCCGTTGCCGAACTGCCCAAACCACGCGCCAGCGGTACACCCAACTGAAGCTCAAGCTTTATCGGTGGTGGTACCTGCTTTAAGTGCTGGTAAACCTTGACAAACGCCTGATACGCCAGATTGCTCGCATCGGTTGTAACCTGCTCTGCCTCAGCGCCCATCGCTGTGATGCTGACAGTTTCCCCACCGGGAGGCAGCAGTGAAAAGCGAAACCGATTCGAAAGCGTCAGCGCTGCTCCCAGGCAGTCAAACCCTGGTCCAAGATTGGCAGTTGTCGCTGGCACAGTAACAGTAACAGTAGAAATCACGAAGGCGCATTCATAGGCGGAACAATTCCATTTTCCCACGATCGTTGTCGTCGGGATGCTACATGTAACGTCCTATGCCATAACCACCCGAAAACCAATGTCATACAAGTGCGTATCCGGGTTGAGTTTGCTGCGAAAGGCTGATCGACAGGCTTTGGGGCCACCGTTCCAGGAACCCCCGCGTAACACTCGCTGATCCGTAGTACCGTTTTCTGTCCAGGCAGTACCATCGTCTGGGGCACCGTCATAACTGTCGTGCCACCGATCGGCGCACCATTCGCGGACTAGCCCATGTGTGTCGTACAGCCCAAAGGCATTAGCAACTGCAAAACTGCCGACGTCGGTCGTCTCCCGGCGATCGGTTCCCGTGGGCCCTTTCCCGTACGAGCCCCTGCTGCACACCTGCCCTTCATACTCCCAATCAACCCCGGAATAGTTGGCTAGATCAGTGGTGATTGTTTCGCCAAACCAGAAAGGGGTAGTGGTGGTGGCTCGACAGGCGTATTCCCATTCTGCTTCGCTGGGCAGACGGTAAGGGCGTCCTGTGTAGACAGAGAGCCGATCGCAAAACTCGATCGTGTCGTGCCAGGAAACTTGCTCAACGGGACGGTCTGCTCCCATAAAACAAGACAACTTGGGAGACAAGGAATGGTTGACCTTTGGTAAAGCCGCTACAATGCTCCATTGCGCCTGCGTGACTGGATACTTACCCATCCAGAAAGGGGCGATCGTGACTGAATGCTGCGGACTTTGGTTCGGATGCCAACCGTCCTCTGTGGGTGGCGATCCCATCATCAACGTGCCGCCAGGAACGGCGACCAGCTCTAACGCAAGGCCATTTCCTAACGCTTCAGTGCGAGACTGAGCCGACTGTCTACGTTTCTCATACGTTTGCCCATAGATATCCAGCGTGAGAGTGTCAAACTCAAAAACGGATGCATCAGACATAAAGGGTAACGATCACTGAATCTACAGAGCATGGCAAACAGGTTTCTGTGCCCAAAAGAACATTACCAGATAGCTGTGTGAAAAGAGCCGATCAGAACCCATCAACATTCAACTCTTTGTTTTATAGCTGTTGTCACAAAGCTTAGGACATTGGGATCAAAGGGGGAGTGGGTGTGTGCCCCCAGCCAGGGGTGGAACCCCTGCACCCCGTCCTAATACCAATTAAATATGAAGTTGCGCCAAACTAAAGGAGTCCCCTTTGAGGTCATGGGTCATGCCAGGACGCCCCTTT
>NZ_PVWK01000004.1 GCF_003003795.1 Stenomitos frigidus ULC18
AAAAGGCTGAAAACTACCTCGCCATGCTGACTCTAGCCTCTATCATGATGTGGCTATAGTTTTAAAACAGACCCTAGCATTTGCTTGGATTGGTTTGTTTGCTTTGCTTGAGTCGGTTGCTCTACCTGATAAAATTGAAGACTGCCTACGCTGACCCGATCGCGACCAGCTATACGTCCGACGAGAGTATCGGCAGAACTTCGATGCTCATCGTAAGTGGCGTTTTCAAAATGCCCATACTGATCGAGCTGAGTCCATACTGATCGAACTGAGTTGCTTTCCCTGTCTCTGCACTTTTCAAGTGAGACTGTTTTGGTTATGTTGTCTGATGACTTCGAGACGATACGCTCTTTAGCCAGTGGTTTAGCATTTGATCCGATCGCCACTACAGGCATCATGCCAACCAATGCTTTTGACGACCCGCTTCGCAATCAAGCGACTGCTTTTAGCCGTTCAGGTCAGGGGTACCGAGCTCCTACTAACGACGCTGAGCCCTTTGTTGCCTATGCGTTGACAGCAGCACAGCATGGCTTAGGCGAGAGCCCCGATCGACCACTAGCAGCAACTGATAGCCATTCGCGCGGCTCTGATGAGAGCAATACAGGCTCTGGATGGATGCCTTTGGTACACGCAGCGCTTGAGCGCCGATCGTTGGCTGTAGGCACATATGATGTGCAGGTTGAGGACAACGAAAGCGGTATCAGCTCTACATTGAGCGTTTTACCCACTGCTGTGTCTACGATCGCAACGGGACATACACCCACAGACGCTTTTTCTCTGGGCGTAGTGAGTAGCCCTCAAACGACCAGTGGTTTTGTGGGCAGCATTACGGCTGACAACTATTACCGCTTGACGCTGAGCGCCACCAGCAGTCTTAACGTGGCGTTAAGTAACTTGACTGCGGATGCTGATCTACAGCTCATTCAAGATACCAATCAAAGTGGCATCGTCGATCCTGGCGAAGTGGTTGGCAGTTCATCGAACCCTGGTAGCCAGTCGGAGTCGATCGTAATCGGGCTGGCAGCAGGAACGTACTTTATCAACGTCCACCAGTACAGCGGCGACACCAACTACACCCTGCAAACCCAGGCAACACCCATACCCATACCCGTAGGCTATGACACCTCTTATGGCTATGGGTTAGTGGATGTTGGTCAAGCCATCACAATTCTTACTGGGCAGAACATACCGTCCCCGTCGCTCCCCAGCACCAATGCCTGGGATCTGGACTTAGTGGATGCACCTGCCGTGTGGGCAAAAGGCTATACCGGGCAGGGAATCGTTGTGGCAGTGGTAGATACGGGCGTCGATACGAACCACTCCGACCTCATCGATAATCTTTGGACGAATGCTGGCGAAATTCCTGGCAATGGCATTGATGACGACAAAAATGGCTTTGTAGATGACGTGCACGGCTGGGATTTTGTCGATCGCGACAATATGCCAACCGATAGCAATGGGCACGGTACACATGTTGCCGGAACGATCGCCGCCGAGCAGAATAGCTTCGGTATCACTGGTGTTGCTTACAACGCTAAGATCATGCCTGTTCGTGTGCTAAGAGACAGCGGTGGCAGTGACAAAGATGTGGCGGCTGGCATTCGCTATGCTGTAGACAATCAAGCCAGAATCATTAATCTAAGTCTGGGTGGTAGTGCCTCAAGCGTGATCGCCAGTGCGGTGCAATACGCGAATCAAAAAGGTGCTTTAGTAGTGATGGCAGCCGGAAACGATGGCGGTAACCAACCAACGGCCCCAGCAAACCTGGCGAACCAATGGGGGATTGCGG
Source organism: Stenomitos frigidus ULC18 (assembly GCF_003003795.1). GTDB lineage: Bacteria > Cyanobacteriota > Cyanobacteriia > Leptolyngbyales > Leptolyngbyaceae > Stenomitos > Stenomitos frigidus_A. Next base: position 1,790 of record NZ_PVWK01000004.1, read on the forward strand.
TGGGTGCGATCGATCGCAATCAAAAGCTCGCAGCCTTCTCCGATCGCGCGGGTGCTGTACCGCTCAACTATGTCGTTGCGCCAGGAGTCAATATTCTTTCCACAGCGCCTAACAACACTTACCAGAGCTTAAGCGGTACATCCATGGCAACGCCCCATGTTTCTGGTGTCGCCGCCTTAGTACTCAGTGCCAATCCCACCCTGAACCCAGCTCAACTCACGAACTTACTCATCGCCAATGCGAGCGTACAAGGTTTGACTGTTTGACCCCTGTCTAGATGCCTAAATAGCGACGTAAGAATGCTTCTAGCGTTTCTAGTTTGAAGTTAAACGTAGACTCTAAACGCTCGGTTTCGGTTGGGGTAGTGAAAAACTCGTTGGCTAGCAGCGTCCTTAGCGTACCTAAACTTGAGCGAAGCTTGGGGTTGAACAGCCCGATCGCGCTGCGTAGCCCATCCACCGCCAACAAAGGAGGGTTGAGCAGAAACGGTTCACGATTAAAGATACGGCTGAAAAGACGAGGAATATCTTCACGCTTGAGAATGTCTGGGCCACCGACCGCGAAAATTTGGTTGCGTGCACCGTCTGTAGAGACAGACTCGATCGCGATACGTGCTAAATCATCGGTACTGACGATCGAGGTACGGCTCAGCGGATCGCCAATCAGCACATACAAACCTGTTTTCCTGAATTGTTCTGCCAGCGGTAAAAGGTTTGAGGCAAAGCCAGAGGGACGCAGAATGGTGTAGTTCAAACCACTCGCCTGCAGATATTTCTCCACTTCTCGTTTTGCTTTAAAGACAGGCGCATCTTCATAGCCACGATCGGTTCCCAGCACCGAAATAAAAACAAAATGCTGTACGCCATTGGCTTTTGACTGATCAATGAGTTCGATATTTGCCTTGTAGTCAATTGTTTCAGCGTCGCCATCCGACGATTCGCCAGAACCGTGTGCGCTGATCACATATTGGACTCCCTGGCAGGCTTTAGAAAGATCGCGCTCTCGGCGCAAATCGCCAATAAAGATTTCGGCACCACGATTTTCTAGTTCAGCATAGCGGGATGTTAAGCGCACCAGCGATCGGACAGGTGTTTCGCGCTCCCGCAACAGTCGCACCACCCGACGACCGAGATCTCCAGTGGCTCCAGTGACTAAGAACATGATCGGTTTTTGGTTGTTAGTGGTTGGTTGTTAGTTGGAATGATTGATGGGATCGCTTTCATGCTGCCTTTATGGATGGTAGCGATGCTGACGTGAATCAGCCTACGACCATACCAGCGGTAGAAAGCCTCTACCCTCCAAACGCTAACCACTCATGTTTAACAACTAAGCTCTTCTTTTGCAACTAGCTACAGTTCGACCCATACAGGAGCATGGTCACTGGGTTGTTCAAGCTTGCGGGGTGCGGCATCGATCGCACAGGCGATCGCTCTTGTATACAAATCGGGTGTGAGATAAATGTGGTCAATGCGCCAGCCCAAATTGCGCCGAAAGGCAGCCGCACGATAGTCCCACCAGCTAAAGTGCTCCCCTGCGGGCGTAAACTTCCGAAACGCATCTGCAAGCCCAAACTCCAGAACTGACCGCAGTGCCTGTCGCTCTAGCTCGGTTGCCATGACCATCTTTTCGCGGCCCGTTGGGTCGTGGATGTCGATGTCTTCGAGTGCGATGTTGAAGTCGCCACAGACCAGAAGGGAGTGGGGAGTGGGGAGTGGGGAGTGGGAAGTGGAATCGGCTGCTGGCTCCTGACTGCTGGCTCCTAATGCCTGCAAGTAGTTTCGTAAAGCTTCGAGCCAGCGCAGTTTGTACAGATATTTTTCACTACCGACAGAGGAACCGTTGGGTACATAAAGGTTAAGAATGCGAACACCATCCAGCACGCCAGTAATCACACGCTTCTGTTCATCTAGATCGATCGCCTGGTCTCCTAACAATGGTGCAAAACCTGTGCTGACTTCGCTTAAAGGTTCGCGACTGAGGAGCGCCACCCCGTTGTAGCTCTTTTGTCCAGAAATGTAGGCGTGGTAGCCCAGCTCGGTAAACGGTTGCTGCGGAAAGCTCTCATCCATCACTTTCGTTTCTTGCAAGCACAGTACGTCTACTGGATTTTCTTGCAGCCAGTTAACCACGTGGTTAAGGCGTGTGCGGACTGAGTTAACGTTCCAGGTAGCAACTTTCATGGATGGGTCAAGGCCAGTAATGAGTCAACGCGATCGCGATCGGCTTCATGAGAATACAGCAATCTTTAACGCAATACACTCGGAAAATGCAGCACAAAGCTGGTGCAACCATTGCCACTTTCAACCCAGACCTCACCGTCTAAGCGTTCCACCAGTTTTTTCACCAGCGCTAACCCCAGACCCGTACCCCCATGCTTCCAGGGATCGTGATGGGGGACGCGGTAGAACTTGTCAAAAATGTGATCGCACTCGGTCGCAGAAATTTCAATGCCAGAGTTGATTACTGAAAGCTTGATCAGGGCGACACGATCGCCAGTGACTTGATCATCTGTTACTAAAGGCTGTCTGGGTAATTCTGATTCAGCCGACGCCACCGTGCAGGCAAGCACTGTAATTGTTTCGCCGCCAGGAGTATATTTGCAGGCGTTCTGTAAAAGCTCGCTGAGAATGCGCTCCAGGTAGGAAAAGTCAGTTGTAACAGGGGGTACATCGGAAGAGACCGCGATCGACAACCGTTGTTGCTGGGTTTGTGTCCTTTGCAGGAATGGTTCCGCTAAGTGAGGCAGCCAGATTTGCAGCGGTAGGGTGGACAGAAAGAGCGGATCTCTGCCCGAATCGAGCCGAGACAGATCGAGCAAGTCATTGATCAACTTAATTTCGCGTTCGCCTTCGTCCTTCAGGATTTGAAAGTAGCGGCTAACCTTTTGAGCAGAGTCGCTAGAAAGATACGTGGCTGCATCAGGCTCTTCGCCCGCTTCGCGATCGAGATCTGTAAACAGGGTGACTTCGAGCATCTGGGTGGCCATTTTGATGCTCGACATCGGCGTTCGCAGCTCATGCGAAACCGTACTAAGAAAATCATCTTTAAGCTGATTGAGCCGCTCTAGCTCAATGACTTGTGCTTGGGCGGCCTGATACAGACGCGCCTGCCGAAGGGCGATCGCACACTGATTGGCCACTTGCTGCACCAGACGAATTTCCATTTCACTGAAGATGGCCTCTCGGCCGCGAAAAAGCCACAAATCGCCGATCATTTCTGGCTGACCATCGCCCTGTTCAGCGTCAGCAGCGACAAAGATCGGGCAAGCCAGGATGGTGTATTTCGTTTGAATCGTCCGGACTTCGCTGGTGAAGGTAGACAGTGGGCAAAATTGGAGATGCTTCCCCTGAAACATTTGATTGTAGATGCCTGTTTCGCTTGTGATCGACAGCTTGCGTCCTAGCTCAGAGGGCAAGTCATGGCAAAGATGCTCATGGGTAAGAGTAAGGATTTGCTGATCGCGGTCATAGAGCCCACCCCTACAACCATTTAGCTTGAGCCCGATCGCAAGTTCGCGTACGGCTGTTTGGAAAATTTGGTTTTCATCTAAACTATCGCGCACACTGTCAGTAATGCGTTTGAGCAGCGCTTCATACGCTAGGGCTTGCTGTAGTTGACCAATAGTTTCCTGAACTTGACCTTCTAAAACCCCATTGAGCTGTTGCACTTGATGGAACAGCTCTGATTGCTGGATGGCGATCGCCAGGTGGGTTGTCAGTTGTGTGAGGAGGTTCACTTCCCACGACTGCCACGCTCGTAGTGCCTCACAGTGATGCACAATGAGTAAACCCCAGGTGGCGTCACCGACGATAATGGGTAGCCTCAAAAAGGCTTTGACCTGATGCTGCTCTAGCAGATTGATGTAATAGTCTGGCAATGCCACACCGTAAATATCATCGACTGCTGTCCATTCGTTGGGGTCAAACTGCCTGAACGCATCGCTCAAAAAACGCGAATCGCGGATCACTTCACCCTGAAGCGCTCGCCATGGGTCGCCGACCGATTCAACCGTAATGAGACCCGTTTGGTCAGGCCGAAACCGATAGATTAAGGCACGATCGGCTTCCAATAAGAGCCGCACTTCCTGCACGGTTGTGTTGAGAATGTCATCTAGGCGCAGTGATTGACGAATGCGTTGCGCGATCGCGCTGACTAAGCGATCGCGTTCTGCCTGTTGTTTGAGAGCGTCTTCTGCCCGTTTGCGTTCACGTAGTGCCGCCTGCTGGGCACTGGTGTCGATGATAAGGGCGTAGTAGCCTTGAATCTGCTGGTGAGCATCAATGTCTGGTACAAGCACGCCGCTAATGTAGCGACGCCCACCTAACCGATAGGGCAATTCCATCTCGTAGGTAGCGGTTTCGCCAGCAAGCGCACGCTCAACATGCTCTCGAACTAACTGGTAAGCCGCTTCACCAATAATCTCGGACAGATGTTTGCCATACATCTCTGCTGCTGGCATCCCAAACCAGGTTTCGTAGGTCTTGTTAGCAAACTGAAAGCACTGGTCGCGATTGATGTAGCCAATGCAGACAGGCAACGCATCTGTAATGAGTTTCAGGCGGGCTTCACTCCGTCGCAGCGCGGCTTCAGTCTGCTTCAGTTCAGTGATATCCAGTACAACGCCGTCTAGACAGAGCCCGTCGCCGTTTTCATTGTAGACACCGTGACCCTGTTCACAGACCCAAATGACCTGACCGTCGGCTCGAATGTTGCGATACTCCACCACAAAGGGCTGTTTCGCCCGGATGGCAGTGCGGATGACACGGTCGACCCGCTGCAGATCGTCGGGATGACAAATTTTGTTGAAGCTTTGTGCTTTGTTATTGATGAAGTCGGCCGCAGGATACCCTGTGAGTTTGGCGATCGCATCGCTGATGAACGCGATCGTCCAATCATCGTCAAAGGCAGCGCGGTAAACGGCACCCGGAACGTTGTTGATGAGTGCTTTAAACTGCTCTTCGCGCTGGCGTAGTGTTGCTTCCGTCTCTCGATGCGCCTGAAGCTCTGCTCGAAGCCGTTCATTCTCTTGCTGTAGCTCAGCTAGACTCGGCGTCGGCTCTGCCAGTGCTTCATCAAATGACTGCAATGGTGCCGTAGTCGTCTTAGCTTCTAATTTTCGCAGTTGTCGGGCATGCCGTTTTGTCATTCGATGGCTCTCCGATTGAGCAGAAATTTCCCGCAATTAATTTGCTCTTGTTGAGACGGGCTCTTGCTTAATTGTTTAAGCGTGAAGCAAGCCGAACAAATGGAAGGAACAGTCACGCCTTGACGCTAAAAAGCAAGCGCACCATCAATTCATACTGTAGAGGGATCACCACACAGTGTAGCGAATGTAGCCGACTACAGCGAATCGCGCTAGCGTCACCACGGGCTACCGATGAGCGTAAACGCAGCCCAGTAGTAGGGATGGGACAACCGATGATTGCCGGTACGCTCTGCGAGGACGATCGGTAGCTGAATGCCGCCACCGCGAGAGCCACGCAGTTGCCCATCTGTGATTTGAACGTCTCCTTTCAGCATGGCGATTTGGGCTTGCCGGAGTGCCTCAGCTTTAATGGGTGCCGTCCGCAGCTGGCGGTAAAACTCGGTCATCAGTCCCAATGTACCTTCATCGCTGACATACCACAGGCTTGCCAAAGCAGACTTAACCCCTGCCTGAACGGCAAAGCCAGCAAAGCCTAGTTCGGCTTCATCACTGCCCAACGCGGTGCGGCAAGCACTTAACACTAAAAGCTCGACAGGCGGACTGTTCCAGCCCAATTGACGGAGCTGACTGAGCTGGAGCTTGGTCTGCCAGAGCTGGATGTAAGAGTTGCTTAAGGCTCCAGGCTGAAACTCGCTGTGGGTAGCCAGATGGATAATTTGAAAGGGTTCCTGCTGGCGCTCCGCTTTCATATTTTCTAGAGTAAATGCTTGGTTAAGAAGCGCAGTGCCAGACCACAACTCTTTAGTAATCACCGACAGTTCTGTTGGGACGGCGGGTAATGGCGGCTGGTCAGTAAAGGTAGAGGCACCCATCGCCAAAACTTTCGCGTTTTTGAGGCTCACGTAGCGCGTATCGGTCAGGCTCAAGCTAGGCATCAACCCAGTGCTGTACTTTTCGACGAGAAAGCGCTGACCGTCGTGCAGTGCGCCCATTGGCAAAAAGCGCAGCCCAGTGTCGGCAATATAAGCCAGGTTGCCAATGCCTTTTGTCTGTAGCTCTTGTTCGATCGGGGCAACAAGCCAGCGATAAAGCTGTTGGGACGGAGCTAAATAACTGGTAGTGCGGTTCTTGCGCGGATCGGTGATTTCATTCAGAAATTGGTGGACGACTTGCAGCACTCGTCCGCGCGTGGCACCGGGAACCAGGCGACGAATCGGCTTGCCATCCGCAGTGACTACAACCAGTTCGAGTTGGTCGTTGCCATTTGCCAACGGTTCTTTTTGCAGTTGGGCGCTGCGTAGAATAGCGCTGTCACGTCGTGCTGCTGCCGTCTCTGCAACCTCGATCGACCCTGGCAAGGCTGACGTAAGGCTTTTAGCGGCTGCCACAGTCTGGTCTGGCTGTTTTGAGCGCGCAACACGAGAGCGTGCCCGATTCGCAGGCAACCCAGTTGCCACATTCGGCGGCACAAAGAAGGCATAGACTAAGGCTGGCTTGACGCCAGAGACATCCCCAATCTGGCTCAGAACGCTCACGGCATCTTGAGCCGTCTTGGGCGTTTCGTCTGGCAGATCGAGATAGGCTTCAAACGCCCCGATCGCCTCTTGTTCCAACGCCGCTTCAGTGGTGGCAGGATCATCAAAGCCAGCCGCTATTGCTTCGGGTACTTCGGGTGGTGGCGGCGTTTCTGGTGCGTCGATCAGGATGTTAGTCGGATCATCCGTGGGCAGTTTTGGGCGATCGGGCTCTTTAGGCGGTAGCGTGGTCACAATTTGAATGGTGCCCTGACTGGCGCTTTGGGAGAATGATTGCGTTGGTGCAAGGCTGTTGGGTGACGCAGCCGAGCCTGCCACGATCGCGCCAGCCGTACCATTCCTTCTCGCATCACCAACGACGAAGGGCACATTCAAGGCTCCACCACCATGCCGGATAGTCACTGAGCCACCGGCGGCGGCGGTAATGGTCGCGGAGGGATTGGTGAGCGTGAAGCCAAGACCCCGCACAAAGCGTCCCGCTGTTATATCAACTGACCCACCGACGCCGCCCGCTTGAGAGGCGCTGCTATCGATCGACGTAAACGTGATGTCTGCGTTATTACTTGACGCCTGCAGCGTTACATCACCACCGTCGGCCAGAGCGTTTGTCACCAGATTGCCTGCGGTAATTGAGCCTGCAGTACTGCTGAGGGCGATCGTACCGCCACTGCCACCTTGCCGACCGAGGGCCGTACCAGCATTCGCGGTGATGTCACCCACTGTTAAATTGCCTTGTGCCGACAGCGTTACGTTACCAGCATTCTGTGCGCCCACTGTAGTAATGCTGTTCACAGTTAGATTGCCACCAGCTGCAACGTTTACAGCGCCGCCAGCGTAGCCAAATCCCATCCCGCCATCAAAACTTGTTGTGTCGATCGTGGCTACCGACAGGTTAGCGGATGCCGCTAGCGTGACTGTCCCAGCGTTAGCAGAGGGAGTCGCGGTTCTGAGGGTTCCCAGGCTGAGGTTTGCCCCAGAAAACGACAGATTTGTGGTACTGCCGCCCGTTAGGCTGGTGGTGATGGTATCACCTGGATTCATCGAGATGGAACCCACCCCGCTGCGATCGGCATCTGCCCGCAACGTCAGTGATGTCGACCGTGGATTAAGAGTAAGTGTGCCGGTAGCCAGCGATTGAATCACAATGTCGTTAGTCGCCTCTAACAGAATGGCACCCACCGTATTTTGGAGGGCATTCTGCGAAATTGTCAGCGTCGTTGCTGCAAAATCAGTGCTAAAAATGGTCGGCAGCAGTGCATCACCTGAGCCGTAGCCATTGCCTGCCACGATCGTGATGTTTTCTGGATCGAACAATACGGTGCCCAAAGTGCCTGCTGCTGCCGTAGTATCAACCAACCCTTGATACGCCAGCTGACCTTTACTAGAAATTTCTACAAAGCCGCCATTGCCTGCTTCCGTACCCCCGCGAGCGTGAATGAGGCCGAAGAATTGAGTGGCAATGTCTGACCAGACGGTAACCCGTCCACCATTGCCATTCAAAAGTCCATCGGCAGTAATTGTAGAACTGAAGTCAACCAGCGTACTAGAGGCATTGGGTACGGTACCTTGTCCCCGATCGCCGCCACCGAGTAAGACCTTGCCGCCACCTGTGTTGCCAGAGGCGCTAATGCTTGCTCCAATAGCAGCCACCTGACTGCCCAACACCTGCACAGTGCCACCCGTTTGAGAGGCTCCTGTCGTCTCGCCTGACGCATTGACACGGCCACTAGCGATCGCAGTGCCTGACGAGACCAGAATGCTTTGTTGAGGCACAGCCAATAGACGAATGCTGCCATCAGCGTTAACCGCAATGCGCGTTGCATTCTGCAAGTCACCACCCGTAAGCAATGCGGGGAGCGAGGCGATCGGTAACGCCCAAGCATTTGGCAGCGATGACTGAGGGGTGCTGGTTGTAGCAGTCTGAGGACTCAGTGGGGCAATCTCAAAGCTCAGCAGGCTGCCCGGTTCGGTGAGTCGTACAAGTGCTTGCCCTGGAATCGCCGCGATCGTGATTTGTCCTCCTGGTGCTGTCAGTGTGCCTGTATTGACCACAGTGCCACCCACCAGTGAAAGTCGCTGTCCTGCAAGCATCGCCAGCGATCCTGCATTCACGATCGACCCTGGCTGGGTGACGGTGAAGGCAAACGCATCCGGATCACCGCTCAGCAGCGCATAGTCATTAGCACCGATCGCGCTAAACCAGCGGTTGTTAAAGCCAATCCCGGTGGCTGTTGTGGCGGTAAAGGCTCCTGGCACATTCAGTCTGGCATTTGCGCCAAACACAATCCCAGCCGGATTGACCAGATACAGGTTAGATGTGCCACCCGTCACTTGAATCAGCCCATTGATAACAGAGGCATCTCCGCCAACCACGCGCCCCAAAATGTTGCGAATTTGAGGTGTAGAAAGGAAGTTAGCAACTTGATTGGTCGTCAAGCCGAACTGCTGAAAGCTATGAAAAAGATTGGCACCATCTTGCGATCGCGTGCCACCACTAATATCCAGACGATTGCTGTTGGGCGTCACGATGGTATTCGTCCCAGCAGCAGGCACGATCGACTGAGCCTGAGCCACTTTTGTAAACAACACGTTCACAGAGGGCAGGCAAGCAAGCGAACCGATTGCTGCCACTCGCGGCAGCAACGCTGAGAGTGGCCGCAGGGTATCAATGGGGCGAGACTTACGGCGTAACCGAAAGCGTCCGGCGGGCATCTGCACCTGTAGCTCAAACTGTCGATCCAGTCCTCGCCGCTGAAGTGCCCGTTGAATAACAGTTTGCGATCGTAAAACCTGTTCTAGCCGCCACTCCTGCGAGGCATTGCGGTCATGATGACGGTAGTAGTAAAGCGGCTGCTGAAGATGGTGCACCGCTGTCACTTCCGAAAGGCGCAAGCAGAGATCGTAGTCCTCAACATAGTCGAGTGAACCATCAATCCCGCCGACGGCATCAAACACCGATCGCCGCAGCAAACGGAAGTGAAAGGTCATGAAATCTAGCAGCCGCCGCTCTTTGCTGTAGGGAATCCGACACCGCTGCCCGTAACTCAACACGCGATCGGCGGCATCCATATCCCAATAGTCGGTGTAGACCATGCCGACGGTTGGCTGTTCGCTCAGTACTGCGATGGTTGCCTCTAACGCATTGGCAGCCAGGCGATCGTCACTATCAACCCAGCCTAAGTAGGCTCCTTGCGCCTGTTTGATGGCTCCTTGTAGCGATCGCACTCGCCCTTGATGCGGTGCTGCAATCACTCGCACTCGCGCATCAAGGCTGGCATAAGCATGGGCAATGTCGAGAGTGCGATCGGTCGAACCATCGTCCCACACCACCAGTTCAAGGTGCGGGTAGGTTTGTGCCAAGACACTTTCAATGGCAGCCCCCAGAAATTGCTCCCGGTTGTAGGCTGTAATGACCAGAGAGACTAATTCCGCAGAGCGATCGTTGCAGCGCTTCATATCAGTTTTGCCATCTTTCTGTGAGCGGGGTTTCTTGATGAGGGTGACCACTGGCTTGCCAGTTCTTAGTTTGGTTCCCTTCATTGCTGCCCAAGTGTTCCCATTCTGCTCACCCCAAAATCTCTCGCTACATCATACTCATTTCAATCGCAAAGACTATAGAGATTTAATGGATCTGCTGCCGATTGATTTAAATCACCTCAACATTCAAGCGGCAGAGAATTTTCTCATTGAAAACTCTCTCCCGCTCGGCGAAACTTAAGAAGATTTCCAAGCAAAAATTTACCGTTGGGTACGGGCAAGTTTTGCCCTCTAGCCGTTCACCTTGTGATCGAACCTGCTCCTACGGGTCTTTTGTTTGCTAGAACGCTCCTAAAGGTTGATGGTTAGACAGCGGCAAGAACGGCTGCTGGAGCGAAATAAGCGTTCTGTTCCGCCCGCAGCTTATCGGAGAGGCGATTGGGTGGCAGTTCGACATCGTCGTAGGTGAGCGCCTGATCTTTGGAAAGATCGCGCTTCAAACGGCAACCTTCTGCCAGGCCCATCGGCAAGAGATTTTCTGCCTGCACAACGGTTGAGTTTTCGCACTGTCCATAGGTCATGTAGTAGCCAATGCCGTCCAGCGTTTCGCCCGCTTTCAAGTCAATTTTGGCAACCGTAATGACATCCACAACGGGACCCGCGATCGGAGCCATCACGGCATCACGGAACAACACGACCCGCGCGACCGATAACGGCACTTCAAAATGGCACAGGTGATACGGCGTGTAGAAGCTATACAGCGGCCCTTCACCGAGTTTGTAGAGATTGAGGTAGTGCTGCTGTTTCGGATCGTCGTGAGTCGCGAAGACGAAGACACCGGGACCCGGCTTGGAACCCACCACGTAATCCACAATGCCGCCCAGCTCTTTGAGTTGATCCACATCGTACAAGCCAGTCATTTCATCCACATGTCCCTTGAAGTCGTAACCCAACATGCCCCGTTTGGCGACTTTCATGCCAGTCGCATTGGCTACGATCGCCTGCTCAAAGGAGATTTTGCTACCATCGGCAAAGCTTGTAACCATGTGCGCTTGCTGTCCCCACTTCTTCGCAAAGCCCTCTTGGGTGGTGGGATTGCGGTAGGGGTCTTGCAAACCTTTGATATTGCCGCACAGCAATGGAGTCAATCCAATGCTCTTGACGAAGCGATAGAGGTTCATCTCTACACCCGGCTGATCACCATCGCAGGCAGAAAGAATCACGCCAGCCCGATCGGCATAAACCTTAAGAATGGGTCCAATGGTGCCGTCTAGCTCCGCGTTCATCAAGACGATATGCTTCTTGTGCGCGATCGCTTCCAGAACCACTTCGGCACCAAATTCGATCGTGCCTGTCACCTCAATGAGCGCATCAATGCCTTCTGCCCGACACAGCAACATGGCATCATCGGTGACCGCATAGTTGCCTTGAGCGACAGACGCTTCTAGCTCAGCAACCGTTTTGACCACCTGAAAGGTTTCGATGCCCGCTTCTGTATAGGCGCGCTTTGCTCCATCCAAGTTGCGATTGAAAATCGCAACCAACTCCATCCCTGGAACCGAGTTTGCAATTTGGTTTGCAATGCCACGACCCATAAAGCCAGCACCAATCATGCCAACCTTGACGGGTTTTCCCGCTTCTGCACGAGCTTTTAAGGCGGTATCAACGATAAACATGAGAACTCCTAGTAAAAATCTTGTTCAAACCAAATGGTTTTTGTTGGTAATCAATTCACCCTCGCCTTAACCCGGCTTAATGAGGGATCTGGTTCCTGATCTGGATAGCCCTGAAGCGCGTACTTGCTCAAACCTTGAATTTCCCCAATGCAATACCCCAGGCCCCACGACCACCAGGCAAAACCGCCACGACCACGGCGAATATTGAATACCGACATGATGAATAGTCTGGGTCCATGAATTAAATTCGAGCTCAGCCCTTTCAGGCGATTCAAGATGACAAATTTGCCTAGGGGCATTTCATAGCGCTTGCAAAGCAAGGGTAAATCTTTGCCGCACTTCAACCCTTGCTTGTAAAGATCGCCTGGTGTCTGACGCAGACGATAATGAATCAGGGCATCCGGCACAAAATGGAGCTTAAAGCCTGTAAGCTGAGCTCTCCAGCAATAATCTTTGTCGTAACAGTAGGGAAAGGATGTATCTAATGGCCCCACTGCTTCGTAAAGCCTGCGTGTCATGCCGAGATTGCAACCACTAGCATCAGAGAGATAAGGAGGACTGTCTACACAACTCTCGATTAACCCTGTCTGCTGAGGCTGGTGACCACCAGCAACAGTCAACCAATCGGGGTTCAGCTTACGGTACTCCAGTCGACCGGCAACAAAATCAAACTGCGAGAGCGCCTCACCCATCGCTGCAACCCAGCCAGGGGCAATCTCATCATCGGATTCACAAAAGGCAAAGGCGTCGCCGCTTGCCACCTGCATACCGACGTTGTAAGAGTGAGCAACGGGTTGTCGGGGTTTCGGTGGTTCATACGCATTGACAATGCGAAGGTTAGGGAGACGATCGCGATAACGCTCCACAATTGCCATCGAATCATCTGTAGAACCATTGTTAGAAACAATGACTTCCCAGGTGCCTGACCACTGTTGTGCTGCCAGTGCCTCAAGTTGGATTGCGATCGTTGCAGCACTGTTGAAACAAGGCAAAATCACACTTAGTTTCATAAAGCACACCTAATTTCGGTAGGACACCCCATCATTTACTTTAAATGCAGATGGCAATTGCTTCCACTGACCTCATCGTCACTGTGCTAACCGACCGCCAGGGGAACCGCTTCAAAGGGTGCCCAGCTTGCATCTTTTTCAGAGATAACCGTCACGGGAACTGGCCAGACGATCGCAAAGGCAGGATCGTCATAGCGCAACCCACGCTCGTAGCCTGGGGTATAAAATTCACCGACCTGATACGTCACTTCAGCGTCATCGGTGAGTGCTTGATAACCGTGGGCAAACAGTTCTGGCACATAGAGCGCCCGTCGATTGTCTGCCGTTAATTCCACACCAATATGCTGCTTGTAGGTGGGAGAGTCTGGTCGCATATCGATGATGACATCATAGATAGCGCCCTTTGTGCAGCGCACCAGCTTGGTTTCGCAGGCGGGTGCAACCTGATAATGCATGCCTCTTAATGTACCTGCCTTGTAGTTAAAGGACAGATTGCATTGTGCAACGGTTGGCTTCAACCCATGCTCTTCAAACTCTTTGGCACAAAAGGTGCGGGCAAAGCCACCACGATCGTCATGGCGCAATTCCAGATCAATGATAAACGCGCCTTTTAGCTTAGTTTCGGTGAATTTCATTACTTGCTCCAAAAGAAATCTTTGTCAATTTGCTGGGTGCGAATCAGGTACTCCAACTGCTTCAAGCGAGTAAACCCACGTGACTCAAACACCTCTTTTGTCATGTCGATACGGTTGAACAGGTCAAAAAGCTGCTGTGCGCCACGCTGGGCGTTCCAGTCACACTTAAAGCCCGGTAACTGAGTATTGATCTTCTCAAACGAAACGCGATAACTACGGTTATCGGAGCCACTCTCACCAAAGCTCAGTTGGCAACCCTCAAACACGCTGGCAATGATTTCGGCAATCTCTTTGACTCGGTAGTTATTTGCCGTATCGCCAACGTTATACACCTGGTTGTGCACGATATCGCGGGGTGCTTCTAAGGCACAAGCGATCGACTTGGCAATGTCCAGCGCGTGAACCAGTGGACGCCAGGGCGTACCGTCGCTGATCATTTTGATCTCTTTCGTTGTCCAGGCGAGCCCTGACAAGTTGTTCAGCACAATGTCAAAGCGCATGCGAGGCGATGCCCCAAAAGCCGTGGCGTTCCGCATGAACGTTGGTGAGAAGTTGTCATCGGCGAGAGGGCTCACATCCCGCTCTACCAGCGTTTTGCATTCAGCATACGCAGTCTGAGGATTGACGGGCGTTTCCTCGGTGGTAAAACCGTCGCCGCTGGCAACACCATAGACGCTGCACGAAGACATATAAACAAAGCGACGGACGCCAGCGGCTTTTGCCAGTTCAGCCAACCGCACCGAACCTTTGTGGTTGATGTCGTAGGTAATGGTCGGTGACAGTTGCCCCGTAGGGTCGTTGGACAATTCGGCCATGTGGACGATCGCTTCAATGCCCTTCAAGTCTTCCGCCGTAATGTGGCGAATATCTTTGTTAAGGGTCTTAGCCGTCAGATCTGTGCCGTTGTAAAGCCAGCCGACCTTGTAGTAGCCCGTATCAACAGCGGTGATTTCGTGCCCACGCTCCATCAAGAGGGGAGCCACTAAGGAACCCAGATAACCTTCTGTTCCGGTAACCAGTACTTTCATTGTTTCTTCCTAATAAGCGTGCTAAACGTTGACGGCTGTACGCAAGTGTTGTGGTGCAGGGATTTGGGCGACGACGGCTTTACCAATTTCAATGGACGAGGTCGCCGCAGGCGAAGGCGCATTGCAAACGTGAACGGAATTCTGACCCTTGATAATCAGAAAATCGTCAACTAACTTGCCATCGTTCATCAGTGCCTGTGCCCGCACACCCGCATGAGTGGGCACGACATCCGCCGCCTGTACTTCTGGAATCAGACGCTGCAAGCTGTGGACAAACGCCGCTTTACTGAAGGAACGGACAATCTCTTTGATCCCTTCGTCGGCATGCTTGGCAGCCAACTTCCAGAAGGCAGGATAGGTCATGACCTCAGCAAAGTCCCGCAGGTCAAAGTCGGTCTTTTTGTACCCTTCACGCTTGAGGCTGAGTACTGCATTGGGGCCAGCATGGACGGTGCCGTCAATCATGCGGGTAAAGTGGACACCCAAGAAGGGGAAGTCAGGATTGGGGACGGGATAGATTAACCCTTTGACCAGATAACGCTTTTCGGGAGTGAGTTCGTAGTATTCCCCTCGAAAGGGCACAATTTTTGCCTGAGGATCGACGTTGCCCAGTTTGGCAACACGATCGCTGTGTAAGCCTGCACAGTTAATCACAAACCGCGTTTCAAAGGTGCCTTGATTCGTCTCAAGTACTTGTCCTGTCGTTGTTTCAACAATCTTGAGGACTTTAGTGTTGAGGCGCAGATCGCCGCCACTTAGCTGGACGAGTTCAGCGTACTTCTGGCAAACCTTCTTATAGTCGGCGATGCCTGTGGAAAAAACCTGCACTCCCGCAATGCAGTTGACGTGCGGTTCGATCTCCCGGACTGCTTCTGCGGTGAGCCGTTTGACTTTGATATCGTTCTGCAAGCCCCGCTGATAGAGATTCTCCAGGAGTGGCAGTTCTTTCTCCTCAGTGGCAACAATCACTTTGCCACAGACTTCGTGGGGGATGTCATGTTCCTGACAGAAGGCAACCATTGATTGGGCACCCGCACGGCAAAAGGTTGCCTTGAAGCTGCCCGGTTTGTAATAAAGCCCAGAGTGGATGACGCCGCTGTTGTTGCCAGTTTGGTGAAAGGCCCAGCGGCTTTCTTTCTCAAGTACCAGAATCTTTGCGTCAGGATAACGCTGGCTCAGGGCAACGCCCGTAGAAAGACCGACGATGCCACCACCGACGATCGCAAAATCGTACATAGTTTTTGCCCTTGATAATGAACTGAAATCTAATGGGATCGCCTGGGGTCAAAGGGGTTGGATCTACCAAACTTTCCAGGGTGCTTTCCCTTTCTGCCACAAATCTTCCAGATAGTTTTTGTCCTTGAGCGTATCCATTGGTTGCCAGAAACCATCATGCTTGAAGGCAGTCAGTTTCTCATCGTGAGCTAGCTTTTTCAACGGTTCGTGTTCCCACATCACTGTGTCGTCAGCAATGTAGTCAATGACTTCAGGTTCTAGAACAAAGTAGCCACCGTTAATCCAGGCCCCATCACCTTCTGGCTTTTCATGGAATTGCGTGATTTTGGTCTGTTCTTTAGTGAGGGAGATTGCGCCAAAACGTCCAGGCGGTTGTACTGCAGTCAGCGTGGCGGATACCCCTTCAGCCTTGTGGAAGTCGATGAGTTTGGCAATGTTAATATTGCTCACACCATCACCGTAGGTGAAGCAAAAAGTTTCATTGCCGATATGCTCCCGCACACGCTTGAGGCGTCCACCCGTCATCGTTTCTTCACCAGTATCAACCAGTGTGACCCGCCAGGGTTCAGCCTTCCCGGCGTGAATGTTCATCTGATTGAAGCGCATGTCAAAGGTGACATCTGACATGCGTAGGAAGTAATTGGCAAAGAACTCTTTGATGACATAACCTTTGTAGCCACAACAGATAATGAAATCATTCACTCCATGGGCTGAGTAGGTCTTCATAATGTGCCAGAGAATCGGCTGACCACCCACCTCAACCATTGGTTTGGGCTTGATTGCCGTCTCCTCACTCAGTCGCGTACCTAATCCGCCAGCCAATATCACTGCCTTCATGCAACACCTCTTAGGAATCTGCGGCAAACAAAAGTTACGCTCACTATACTAAGCGCCTCACGTAGGTATGTCAGTAAAGGTATGGTGAGCCAGCCAACTGGTTTGTGAAAAGACAAAGAAGATCTGCTGGAATATACTGAATGCTCATAGGCGCATACCTGTATCGCTACTTTAAAAACTTTTTATACAGGCCATTCCTTGGGTATGAGCGGTGGTCGGTAACTCTTTGCACCCATCATCCCTAGATGCAGCGCCGCCGCTTTAAACTAGCTGACAACGGCTGTGGAAGAAGTACGATAGGAAGCGGTAAGATGGCGTACAGTTCAAAAGGAACGTTGAGACTGCCTCTTGCTCAGAATCCCTTGCTCAGAAGGCTGTATGCCTGCTGCATACCAAGCAGGTTTGGCTTTTCTATGTGAATTCATCATCGTCTAACCACCTATCTTAAATGACCGTCTCTCGAACGATTTGCCTGGGCTTTCTCACTGTGATTGTGATCGGAACCCTGCTGCTGACGCTACCGTTTTCAATCAGTGAGGGCGGTTGGAGTTGGGATCATCTACTGGTAGCCTTGTTCACAGCAACATCCGCTGTTTGTGTCACGGGACACGTGGTCGTTGACACGGGGGCCTATTTCTCCCCCATCGGGCAATTTTTTATTGTGGCGCTGATCCAGATTGGGGGGCTGGGATACATGACAGCCACAACGTTTCTGCTACTGCTTATCGGGCGCAGATTTGGGCTGCGAGACAAAATTGCCGTACAGCAAGCCCTCGATCGCAGCGAGATGCAAGGGACAGCACAGGTGATCCGCTCCATCATTGCCACAACCCTGATCTTTGAGATCACGGGTATTTTTTTGCTGCTAGTGGTCTTTACACCCGCTCATGGGCCGGGGCGTGCGCTGTGGCTGGCAACGTTTCATAGTGTGAGCGCCTGGAACAATGCTGGCTTCAGCTTGTTTCCAGATAACCTGGTGGGCTATCAAGCGTCGCCCTTGTTGAACCTGGTCATCTCCGGGTTGATTATTTTTGGCGGCATTGGGTACGAGGCTATTTTTGAAATGTATTTGTGGTTGCGCGATCGTCTCCTGAAGCGATCGGGGCGGCTTGTGCTTTCTCTCAACTTCAAGGTTGCCGTCAGTACCACCGTAATTTTACTGGTGGCTGGTGCGATCGCCTTTTTCTTTGTTGAGGTGCGAAACCCCAAGACACTGGGCTCTATGCCCTTGAGTACTCAGATCATTACCGCCTGGTTTCAATCGGTAACGCCCAGAACTGCTGGCTTTAACACGATCGATATCAGCCAAATGACCACCGCTGGTCTGTTTATGACGATCGCCTTAATGTTGATTGGCGGCAGTCCCGGCGGTACAGCGGGTGGGATTAAAACCACAACGCTACGGGTGCTCACAAGCTGTACAAAAGCCATCTTACAGGGGAAAGAAGAGGTTGCCCTGTATGAACGTCAGATTCCGCTGTCACTGATTCTCAAAGCGGTTGGCGTGGCAGTCGGGTCACTTGCAACCGTGCTGGTCATGACCACGCTGGTTTCCCTTTCCGATCCAGAGCTCGACTTTATTCGCATCTTATTTGAGGTCGTCTCTGCCTTTGCTACAGTGGGGCTTTCGACCGGCATTACAGCCGGACTTTCGACCTTTGCCAAGCTGGTGTTGATCGCCACGATGTACATTGGGCGAGTCGGAGTTTTACTGCTGATGGGTGCGCTGCTCGGCGATCCAAGCCCCAGTGCAGTGCGTTACCCAGAAGAAAATTTGCTAGTAGGCTAAGTTGTTGTTAGGACAGAGTCGTTGCTTTACGAGTCTCTCTGGTCATCGCTTTTTTGCATCGCCTTTTGTGGAGTTAACCGGTGAATCTGACCTTCTTGAATTTTTTTCGTGGCTTACAGCCTGATCACAACAAGCATTATGCCGTCATCGGCCTGGGACGCTTTGGACGGGCCGTCTGCAATACCCTGCATCAGTTAGGCTACGAGGTGATGGGCGTCGATTTTGATGAAAAGCGAGTGGCCCAGGCACTCGCTGATCGCATTGCGGTGCGAGCCGTGCAGATCGATTCTACCGATCCGGCGGCCCTTCAGGAGGCTGGCATCTGTGAAATTGATACAGTGATTGTGGCGATCGGCAACTATGTCGAAGAAAGCGTGATCACTACGCTGAATCTCAAAGAAGCCGGAGTGGCTCATGTGGTTGCGAAAGCCTCCTCTCAAATCCACGAAAAGCTACTCAAAAAAGTCGGGGCAGACCATGTGGTTTTTCCAGAACATGAGATGGGCTGTGCTTTAGCACGTGCGCTCACTCGACCCAGCATTTTAGAACGCTTTGAACTTGACCCAGATAATAGTATCGTCGAGATTTTGGTGCCCGAAGAGTTTGATGGTAAGACGATCGCAGAACTCAAGCTCCGTTCTCACTATGGCTTGAATTTGCTGGCAGTGAGCGAGGGCGGCAAATTTGAGATTAATCCCAACCCCAATACAACGCTACGCAAAGGAGCAGCAATGGTTGTCATTGGCTGCAACAAGAATATCGATCGCCTGCCCATTTAATTGGGTGTTGTGTAAGGGCGCAAAGCCTTACGCCCCCTACAGAGGCAGGTTCTAGGTGGCGATCGCAGCGGGTCGAAGGTCGATTGAACGTTACGGTAAACAATCCATATAGGTTTCCATATCCCAACTGCTGGTGGTGGCGAGGAAGCGTTCCCATTCGTCGCGCTTATACCAGTGATAGAGCGGATACATCTCTCCTGGCATCGCTGATTTGATGACCTCATCATCGGCGAGGCGATCGAGGGCTTCCCCTAGTGACATTGGCAGCTTCTTCACCTGCTTGCCTGCTTCCATTGCCTCATACAGGTTGCGCTGCTCTGGCTCACCCGGATCAAGGTTACGCTTTAAGCCATCATCAAAGGCTTTGAGCAAGGCACCTGCCATGAGATAGGGGTTCACCATCGAATCCACGGCGCGGTATTCAAAGCGACCGGGTGCCGACACGCGCAAACCACAGGTACGATTCTGATAGCCCCAGTCGGAGTAGACGGGTGCCCACAGTCCCGTATCCCACAGGCGACGGTAGGAATTGACGGTCGAACAGCCGATCGCGGTCAAGGCACCCAGATGTTCAATCACACCACCAATACAGTTAAGACCAATGGGTCCAGGCTTCCGGCGGGAGGCTTCGGGTACAGGCATGAAGGTGTTTTCACCCCCTTTGGTGTAGGCAAAGTTTTCGTTCAGTCCCGGCAACTGTTCGAGCCCAAACGTGCTCATCGTTTCTTCACCGCCACGCCACAGCGAAAGGTTATGGTGACAGCCCGACGCTGAAACGCCCATAAACGGCTTGGTCATGAAGCAGGCAATCAGGTTAAATTCGCGGGCAACCTGGGCACAAATCTGGCGGTAGGTGGTGAGGCGATCGCACGTCCGCAGCGCATCGTCATACATAAAATTCAGCTCTAGCTGTCCGGGAGCATCTTCATGATCACCCTGGATCATGTCCAATCCCATCGCTTTGCTGTATTCAATCACGCGCAAGAAAACGGGACGCAATTCTTCAAATTGATCAATCTGGTAGCAGTTGGGTTTGGTGACACCGCCATTGGGCTGCCCATCCGCCCCTTTCTTCAGCCACATCATTTCGGGTTCGCAACCGTGACGTAGTTGCAAGCCGTGCTCTTCCCGAAACTGAGCGTGAATCCGTTTCAAATTACCCCGGCAGTCAGACGTGAGAAACGCGCCCGGGTTTTCTTCTTCTTCGCGGTTGCGGAAGCAGGTGCAATAGACGCGCGCCACACGCTTATCCCATGGCAACTGACAGAAGGTCTCTGGATCAGGAATGGCAACCAGTTCTGCCGCTTCAGGCCCGTAGCCGATGTAATTGCGGTAGCGATCGAGAAACAAATTTGCCGTTGCACCATACACCAGTTGAATGCCGCGATCGGCGATCGTTTCCCAATGGTCAGCGGGTACCCCTTTACCCACAATCCGCCCCGTAATTGAGATGAACTGGTAATAGATGTATTGAATGCCCAGCTCGTTAATTTTAGCGCGTACCTGCTTGACTAATTCAGCCCGACCGTCTGCTGCTACGTAGGCTTCCACATCGGTCATGGCTCCGGCTTTGACGAGAACTCCAGTCACTGTTAGTCCTCCAGTTTGATGGCGATTCTAGATGGCGTTGCTAAAAACTCGTTTCGTTAAGTAAATCCAACTTGTTATAACAGCTTTGTATCATTGACTACGAATCGGGCTTTTTCAGGGCACTTTCAAGACACTTTCAATGGAAATGGTTTCCAGGGAATCCATTCTGACCACAGTTTTGCCACCGTGCCATCCGCAATCAAGTCATCCAGCGTTTGGTTTAAGGCGTTCAAGCAGTCTGGGTGTGCTTTCGGGACACCAATGCTAAAGGGCACCTGTGTTAGTACGCTAAACGCGAGGCGAAGGTCAGGATCGTCTTCAGCGGCAACCACCAAGACGAATTCGTCATCAATCAGGGCGTCGATTTGGCCCGATCGCAACGCTTCTAGCATCTCTGGCAGTACTTTGTCGCTACCGGGATACGGCACTGTTTCAACACCTGGAAAGGTCGCAGCCAGCACAATATTCGTGCTGTCGGCGAGACCACCGACGCGCAAGCCAGCCAGGTCTTCGGGGGAATGGATGGGGCGATCGGCTCTCACCAACACGGCTTCATCAAAGAGCCCATAGGGTTGGGTAAAGTCCACCCATTGCTGCCGTTCTGGCGTAATGGCTTGATTGAACCAGATGACATCGTATTGTCCCGTTTGTAGGCTCGTGTAGAAGTCAGCCATCGGCACATTATGCCAAATCGGTTCTAAGTTCAAGCGCTGACAAACGGCTCTCGCCAGCTCTGGTTCGTAGCCAGTGCGCACGTCTTTGACCACGCTCATCGGACGCGCATCAAAATCGCTGGCAATAATGTGTAAATAGCCGGGTTGAATGGTGGATAACACGTTGGACTCCATAAAAAATGAGAAAAATTCTTTTAGCTATTAGCTATTAGCTATTAGCGGTCAGCGGTCAGCGGTCAGCTATCAACTCTGTATTGATGTTCGATCGCCCACTTAGAGGCAATTCGATCAATCGACCTGTGATCACGTTTTGCTGACCGCTGACTGGTAACTGCTGACCGCTGACTGCTAACCACTCACGCCAATTTCAACATTTCAAGCAAGAACTGCTGAAAAACCTTGTGGAGCGTAGCTGAAACTACACTTTTTCGGTGCGATGAACTTATTATGACAAGTTAATAGTTACTATACATTTCGCGACTTAGCAAGGGTGGACGATGGGATACCAACCAATTCAACTCACCGATGTACAAAGACAACGGTTTCAGGATGATGGGTTTTTAATTCTGGAAAACTTTTTGCCGATCGACTTAACGCAACGCCTGGTGGAACGGATGGAACCGCTGTTTCACGGGAAGTTTGAGACGGGCATTTATCCCGATGAATGGCATTGGCGACCGGGATTGAGCTTGCCTGATGTCACGCGCGAAATGTGTAACGGCTGGAAAAGTGATTTGACGATCGCCAGTGTGGTGCTGTCGGCTGAAATTGGCCGCCTGTCTGCCACCTTGGCAGGATGGGATGGTGCGCGGATTGGACAAGATAGCCTTTGGGTGAAGCCGCCCCATGCCAGCGCGATCGCGCTGCATCAAGATGGTGCCTACATCGACTACCTCGAACCGGCAGCAATGATGACTTGCTGGATTGCGCTGAATGATGCCAGCGCTGCCGATGGCACCTTGGTCTACGCGAAAGGCTCTCACAAGTGGGATTTAATTGACGTTGAAGGGGAGTTTCACGCACCGTCAAAAGATTACCGTTGGGCTATGCTACAAGCGGCTGAGCAAGCAGGCGTAACCGAACCAGAATTGGTGGTGGTGGAAGTGCCTGCGGGTGGCTGTGCATTCCATCATGGGCGCACCTGGCATGGCTTGTGCAAAACGACTCGCACTGAAGGAGTGTTTAACAGTATGGGATTGCATACCATTCCATCAAAGGCTCAGTTCCATCCGACCAACCCACAAGGCTATATTTATGGACGCTACAAGCGTGTGGGTGATACCACAATGGATGAAAGTTTCTTTCCGATTCTTTGGACAAAGGATGGCTATCGCTCACCGCATCTAGCCACCTTCTGCGAGGATGCGTTGCTGTCTCGCAAGGCTACTTATTCCACTGTTTAGCCTTTAAAGCCTGTAGGGACGTTATCTGTAACGTCCCTACACAAAAAGCAGATCTAACGATCGATCACCCGACGAGCCCGTTTTCTGCGCGACGATCGCCGCTTACCCTTCAAACCCAACAGAGAACTGCCAAAGCCTGTTAAACCCAGCATTGCCAGTGGCTGCCAGTGCTTTAGCTCCTGCTGCTGGGTGGATTGGGAACGTTGGCTAGCTTCGGGCTGTCGAGTTGGTTGGGCGTGAAACACCGACCCTAATAGCGATGCCGCACCCGCTACCAGCAGAAGGCTCAACGCGATCGGGCTTTTGGACTGCTCATCCCCCTGCTTTAAGTCAAAGGACGCATAGATAAAGTAGACTGTCATACCCAAACAGATGAGCAGCAGCAGTGCGATGATCGTTGGGTTGTTGGCAAACGTATAAATGGGACCTTTAGCCTCTGAAAAGTCCTTGAAAGTAGCAAAGGGGCTAGTCATGGTTATTTTCTCCTATTCCGCTGCTAATTTTGATGCGCCGACTGCCGTTGGTGCTGTACCGCCGTTTGTTGTGACGTGGGTGACAAACGCTGGCGTCGCGTATTCCGGGTAGCCCTCAACGCCCAGATCGGATAGATCTAAGCCAGCAATCTCTTCTTCCCGCGAAACACGCAACAGGTTGAACTTCTTCAGCAACCAGCTTGTGACATAGCCTGGAATGAAACCCAGGAGTACTGTGCAGATCAGCGTTCCCACAATTTGCCCGATCGGGTTGATCGATGGAATGCCGTCACCTTGGGGATATCCCATCGCTGCAAAGCCAACGATCGCTGAACCCAGGAAGCCACAAAACCCATGTACACCAACGGCACCAACCGCATCATCAATGCCAGCTTTTTCAACCGCCATAATGACTTTGGGCATTAAGAAGGCACCAATAAACGCCAGGATGATCACCAATGCCGGATGATACAGATCCATGCCACCACCAACAGTAATAATACCCGCCAAGCCACCGGAAATCGTAAAGAACGGGTCACCCTTGGAAGACAGGTAAGCCCCCACCAAGCCAGCTGCAAGCGCCAGCGTGGTGCTGACCCCGACCGACGCTAGAGTCATTGGTGTGGCATAAATGGTGGTTTCTTTGGCGGCACCGGGCAAGAAGATCAGGCAGGCTGCCAGAAAGGCATAGAAACCCACAAAAATGAGCATGAGCCCCACCATAGTTAACGGTAGGTTGTGAGGCAGAATGGGTCTGGGTTTGCCATTCTGATCATATTTGCCAATCCGAGGTCCCAGATTGAGCAACACGCCCAGAGTGAAAAAGCCAGAAACACCGTGCACCACCCCTGCACAGCCAAAATCATGGTAGCCCAGTTTGGTGAACATCCAGCCAAACGCATTCCACCCCCAAGCAGCCGCAACCACCCAGGTAAAAGAGCCGAGGACGATCGACATCACCAGATACGCACCAATCTTCACGCGCTCAATCAACGCTCCTGAAAGAATCGATGCAGTCGTCATGGCAAAAAGCGCAAAGGCAAAGAAAAAGACCCCGGTGATGTGGTCGCTCGTATTCGGCCCCAGTGCAGGTGACCAGGGATAAGACGCATCGACATAGACCATCGCGGTTTTAATCATCTCGCTTTCAGCTGGATTCGTCCATGGCCCCAGAATGCCACCCGTCAGTGGAAAGAAGGGGAACGCATTGTAAACCCACCAGCCAAAAAAGAAGAACGCTAGACCGACACTTGCCAGGGTTAAAAGGTTTTTAACCATTGTGGCAAGCACATTCTTGGTGCGA
Source organism: Stenomitos frigidus ULC18 (assembly GCF_003003795.1). Lineage (GTDB taxonomy): Bacteria > Cyanobacteriota > Cyanobacteriia > Leptolyngbyales > Leptolyngbyaceae > Stenomitos > Stenomitos frigidus_A. Next base: position 26,381 of record NZ_PVWK01000004.1, read on the forward strand.
GAGGCTCCGCCTTCGTAGGCAAGAAACCCCGCATGGATCAGCAACATAAACACGGACGCCCAATAGTAAAAGGACTCCGAGACAAACGTGCCAAGGAATTGTTGTGCTTCAGGTGACATAGCTTATCGCAGGTGAATGAACATTCGAGCAAACACAGGGTGAATCGTGACATCAACCATTGGTTAAGCCGCATTGACATCAGCTAGAGCTTGCAAGCCAGATCGTTGAGTACTCGAATTGAGAGACATTGCAACGGTATCCTTGGCTGCTTGAATCTAGGACTCAAGCCAAGATCGGCAAAGATTGAAGTCCTTGCCGCGATCGTCGCCAACGTGCTCGATCGCGATCGAACATGAAAAGCTCATAACTAGTCTCAAGGAGATTTTAAGGATGACTTGTTATAACAAATGTAGTCAAATTGACCGTATCGAATGGTTGGTCGGTTTAACGTGGTCTTTCAAGCGGTTGCTTTAGAACGCTTCACCTGTAATGCCTTATCTGTGGTATCTCAATCCTAAAGTTGACTTGAGAGGTTTAGTTCAGCCAGTGCCTTTGATTAATCAATGTAATTAATAAGGTTGTTTAATGTCCGTTTTCGTCGTTCACACTGATTCCGAACGTTGAGATTGAAGTGAGTTTTTTGAGTGGAAGAGACATTGCGTGATGGCTTGTTGCTTGAAAATACGAAAACTGATTAGTAGCACCGTACAACGAACGTTATGACTGCCACAAAAACTTGGAATCGAGAAGAATTCTGGGGCTTGGGCTATGACTTTGATCCCCAATGGTTGCTCACACCTGCACAACAGAAGCTACAGGCCGCTTTAATTAATGTTTGTGCGTCTGTACTGCGTCCCAATGCGGTTGAATCCGATCGCGAGTTAATCTATCCGCGCAAAAACTTTGAAGCGTTGGCCTCTCTAGGGTTGCTGAGCTTATTTGTGCCCAAAGAATGGGGTGGGTTGGGCGAAAATCATACTTTTGCCGCGATGGTGGTGGAGACGATCGCGCGCTACGGATGTCCCAGTACGGCGATGTGCTACACGATGCATTTGGGTGCAGTGGCAGCCGCGTTGTTTCGCTGTCATGACAATCCAGAACTACAGCAACTCTTGAAGCGACTCGATCAGGATGTTTTGATCGGTACGCTATCCTACTCCGATCCAGAAACCGGATCACATTTCTGGTATCCCGTTTCATCCAAAGCTGAACGGGTGGCTAGCGGTTGGCAAGTTTCCAAAAAAGCCTCCTGGACGACCTCAGCAGGCTTTGCCGATTGGTATATTGTGCAAACCACTAGTCCTGAATTTGACGGCAATTATGCTGATTTATCTTGCTTTCTCATTTACAGCGATGAGATTAAAGCCGAACCTCACAAATGGGATGCGTTAGGGCTGCGCGGCAATCAATCGGGCACCCTGCATGTAGATGGTGTCACGGTACCCTTTGAGCGCATGGTCGGACCGAAAGGTGATGGCACTGCCTCAAACGACGAAATTGTTGATCCGTTTTTCTTGCTCTGTTCCTCTGCCTGCTGGAACGGCATTGCGATGGGCGCGATCGATATTGCCAAACGCCATGTGACCCGCAAGAAGCATGTGGATGTGGGAATGCGGGTGGCCGATTATCCCACCATTCAAGACTATTTTGGTGAAGCGATTATTGATACCAACGCCTGTCGATCGTTCACGTTCTCAATGGGTAAACTGATGGATGAATTAACCGATCACTGCGATTGGTCAATTCACAAAGACCTGGCAGCGTTGCCCCGTTCTGCTTACTTGCCCTGGTACTGGCAGATTAAGTTTGCGGCGGCAAAAAACGTGGCGCATGTGTGCGACAAGATGCTCCATGCCTGCGGTGGCTCTGGCTTTAAAAAGGATATGGAAATTGAACGCTATTTGCGGGATGGCAAGGCGGGTTGGGTAATGGGTCCGACCAACGAAGTGTTGCGGCAGTTTGTGGGTAAATATGCGCTGTTGGGCATGGAGTCGTTGGATTATTGGAATCAGAGTGTGAATGAGCGCGTACTGCATAACGAAGTGAAGAAATTGGATGCGGATGGTAAGCGCAAGCTGGCAGAAAGTTTGCTGGCGCAAGCGGCTGAAGAGGAGGCAAAACCTGCCAAAACGTTAGTTAGTAGTTCGGTATAGAGTCATGAGTAACCCTTACACGTATCTTATGAGGCTTGGTGTAGAACAATGACGATCAATGAAGTAGTGACTCCGATCGCCGAAGTGAGTCAGCCTGGGCTACGACGCACGATCGGATGGAAAGATGCCTTTTGGATTTCGAGTGGTGCGTCGACGATCGTCCTACTGTCGATCGGGTCGATGGCAGCCACACTGGGAACACCCTCCTGGCTGGTGTGGACAATTTCATCCATCATCGGCTTTGTCCAGCTTTTTATCTATGCTGAAATCGCTGGGCTGTTTCCCAACAAGTCGGGCGGCGCATCGGTGTATGGTTCAGTCGCGTGGATTCGCTACAACAAGCTGTTTGCACCCATTAACGTCTGGGCATACTGGTTAGCCTGGTCGCCTGTGCTAGCGCTCTCCTCCGCGCTGGCTGGCAGCTACATCGTGACCGCCTTTTTTGCGGATACCGCCTTCGGCAGTTTTTCCATGACGCTGTTGGATTTATCCGCGATCTTGCCGGGAATTAAACTATCGCTCAGTACACCCATTTTGATCGGCATTGTCATTTTGCTTGCCAGTTTCTACATTCAGCATTCGGGCGTGATGCGAACTGCCAGAACGCAATTTGTGCTGGCACTGTTGTCGTTGATTCCCATCGCGCTGCTGGGCATTGTGCCACTGCTGTTAGGCAAGGTGAATTTTGCGAACTTCTCACCGTTTTTGCTTCAGGGTACAACGAGTTGGTTCAGCAAAGAGTCGTTTACGCTGATCATGGGTGGGATGTTTATTGCTGCCTGGACGACCTATGCGGCTGAGACCGCTGTTTGCTACACCAGCGAATTCAAAGATCCATCCAAAGACAACGTGCGGGCGATCGGGTCGTCTGGTATTCTCGCTTTCCTTTGCTACACGATTTTGCCCTTTTCCTTCCTGGGCGTACTGGGTATGGCGAATCTCACCGATCCAGCGTTTGTGGCTGGTGATCCACAGGCGGCGATCGTAAAATTAGCTGAAATTACTTTTGGAAGCGGATCAGGTAAACTCATCACGCTGATGCTGATTTTTGCCCTGGTCTTATCGATTAGTACAGCTATGGCAGGTGGCTCTCGCACGTTGTATCAAGGCTCGGTAGATGGATTGCTGCCACGTTATCTAAGTAGTGTGAATAGCCACGGTGTACCGACAAAAGCCATGTGGACAGATCTGGCATTCAACATTTTCTTGTTGACTCTGGGTAGTCCGATTTTTGTGCTGGCAGCCTCCAGCGTTGCTTACGTGCTTTGTATCGCGATGGATATGAATGCGGGTTGGATGCATCGACTCCAGCGTCCTAATGTCTATCGCCCCTACCGCGCGCCGGATTGGTTGATCTTTGTGGGTGGCCCTGTACTTTCCTTATTGAACCTGGCATTCATCTTCTTTGGTGCCAATGTGTTTGCACCGAATGCGCTGTGGTATGGTTTGGCCGCGATCGCGATCGTGCTTCCCATCTTTTACTACCGTCACTATGTGGTGGATAAAGGTATTTGGCCCGAAGCAGCTCGACGGGATCTGGGCATTGAGTAGCGATCGCTGGATTCAAAGATGTTGTTTTCATGTGTAGGGATGTTAATGTAACGTCCCTACAGTGAGGTTTTTGAGCAATGGTTCATAATGTCTAAACCCGTCTTGTGGGAAGAGTTGACCTGGGAGCAAATTACTGAGTTGCGCGATCGCGGCATGAACACAGTGATTTTGCCGATTGGCGCAACGGAGCAACACGCCTTACATTTGCCTGTTGGTGTGGATACTCTCTCAGCGACAGCGGTTGCTTACGGAGTTTCAGCCGCAACGGGAATTCCAGTTTTGCCTGCGTTGCCCTACGGGTGTTCGCTCGGTCACTCTAAGAAATGGGCAGGCACGATTTCATTACGACCAGAGACACTGTCAGCGCTGATTCTCGAAATTGCGGAATGGGTGGTGAGTGCAGGCTTCACGCGGCTGGTATTGCTCAACGGTCATGTGACGAATTGGGCACCGTTGCGGTGTGGGTTGGAGAATGTGAGACATCAATATCCCGATCTCCGCATTGCGCTGCGATCTCTGTGGGAAATTTCGTCTACAATTCATGAGTTTTATCACCATGATGCAGCAAACTTTCATGCTAACTGTGCCGAAACATCAGTGATGCTGGCACTACGTCCCGATCTGGTGCAGATTGAGAAGGCAATGGATGAACCCGATCGGTCTGCCCATTGCTTTTTTGCCTACACGGTGGATCAGGAAAGTGTTCACGGTGGAGTGGGTACGCCCAGTAAAGCCGATGAGGGTTTTGGGCAAACCATTCTCGACGCCTGTATCACCGAATTAAGTGCCCAGTTGCAGCAGGCAATGGTGGAAAAAACACCGCTGGAGACACTGCCGCCGTTGTTGCCGTAAGGGTTAAGCGGTCAGCTATCAGCGGGCAGCGGTCAGCGGTCAGCGGTCAGCGGTCAACAGCTAAAATCGATGTCAATGACCAACAGCAGGAACTAATACCAATTCTTTTTGAAGATGCATAGAATAACGAATTCTAGGTTGGGTTGAACAGCATGAAACCCCTAGCGCAGCCATACCAAAGGCTTTACGCCAGTATTAGTACTGTTGGGTTTCGTTAGACTCAACCTAACCTACAGTTCTGATTCAAAACCAAGCGTTAGAAATTAGTAGCCAATCCTGTGCTGAACGCTGAACGCTGATAGCTGACCGCTGTTTAAATAAATGATGGGATACGAGTGATATGGATGAAGTATTAACTGACTTTCAGGCATTGAAGACAACGCTCAAAGAGAAAGGGGTGAAATACGCGATCGCCAGCTTTGTGGATTTGCATGGGATGTGCAAAGCCAAGATGGTGCCGCTGACGCACTTTGAGCAGATGATGCAAGGGTCAGAACTGTTCACTGGAGCGGCGTTGAATGGCGTACCGCAGGAAATCAATGACGAAGAAGTGGCAACGATGCCCGATCCTGCGAGTGCGACTGTTTTACCCTGGAACTCAGAAATTGCCTGGTTTGCAAGCGATCTGTATGTGGGTGGCAAACCGTTTGAAGCGTGCTGTCGTAGTATCTTGAAAAACGCTCTGAAGCAAGCAGCAGATATGGGGTTTCAGTTCAATCTGGGCATTGAAACCGAGTTTTTTATCTTTAAAGACACCGCGGATGGTGGGTTTAGACCTGTGAGCGATCGCGACACGATCGCCAAAGCGGCATACGCGGTGCCAACGCTGCTGGACAATTACAACATTCTGGATACGATCGTCAGTGCGATGAACCAGTTGGGTTGGGGCGTATACTCCTTCGACCACGAAGATGCACAAGGGCAATTTGAAACGGATTTTGGGTATTGTGATGCGCTGACGATGAGCGATCGGCTCACTTTTTTCCGCTTGATGGTGAAAGAGCTTGCCCGACAGCACGGTTATTTTGCCAGCTTCATGCCCAAACCCTACTCCAATCAAACGGGCAGCGGCGCACACTACAACATGTCGCTGTCAGACATCAAGACGGGTGAAAATCTCTTTCTGAGCAACGACGATCCGCGCGGCTGTAAGCTATCCACACTGGGCTATCAATTTATTGCCGGTATTCTCAAACATGCGCCTGCGATCTGTGCGGTGATTGCGCCGACGGTCAACAGCTACAAACGGCTCGTGGCGCAGGGCAGTATGTCGGGCTTTACGTGGGCACCCGTTTACATTTGCTACGGCAACAATAATCGTACCAACATGCTGCGGATTCCGCTAGCGGGTGGACGTGTGGAATGCCGTGCTGCGGATATTTCGACCAATCTTTACCTCGGTGCTGCCATGATTCTCACGGCTGGGTTGGAGGGTATCCGCGAGGGACTCGATCCCGGTGAGCCGCATACCGAGAATATGTACAAATACACAGCTCAAGAACGCATGGCAAAAGGTATTCAAAGCTTGCCGCGTACCTTGGGTGAGGCGATCGAGTCCTTTGCTGCCGATCCATTGGGTGAAACGGTGATGGGGGCACTCATGTATCAGACCTATATCGACTTCAAAACTCAGGAATGGCTGGAGTATCATAACCATATTTCCGATTGGGAACGGCAGCGCTACCTGAAATTCTTTTAAAGATTCAAACTTCAAGGCTGCTCATCCTCTATGCTTGCTTCTAGCCGTATCTTTAGCCATTGGGAGACTCTATGGGTGGACTGTTCTCGTCTGATTTACAAGAACTGAAGCTAGCGCTCAAAGAGAAAGGGGTGAAATACGCGATCGCCAGCTTTGTAGACATTCATGGCATGTGCAAAGCCAAAATGGTGCCGCTGACGCACTTTGAGCAGATGATGCAAGGGTCAGAACTGTTCACTGGAGCGGCGTTGGATGGCGTACCGCAGGAAATCAACGATGAAGAAGTGGCCACGATGCCCGATCCTGCTAGTGCCACTGTTCTGCCCTGGAACTCAGAAATGGCTTGGTTTGCCAGCGATCTGTATGTAGGTGGTAAGCCCTTTGAAGCATGCTGTCGCAGCATTTTGAAAAATGCCCTCAAGCAGGCAGCAGATATGGGCTTTCAGTTCAACCTGGGGATTGAAACAGAGTTTTTCATCCTTAAAGAAGGTGAGGACGGCAAAGCTGCCCCAGTGAGCGATCGCGATATCCTGGCTAAACCCTGCTACGACCTGCAAGGGCTACTCGACAACTACGCCTGGGTGGATGAAATTGTGCAGGCGATGAACCATCTAGGTTGGGATGTTTATTCCTTTGATCATGAAGATGGGAACGGTCAGTTTGAAACCGATTTCACCTACTGCGATGCGCTGACGATGGCCGATCGTCTCACCTTCTTTCGGTTGATGGTCAAAGAAATCGCCCGTAAACATGGCTACTTTGCCAGCTTTATGCCCAAGCCCTTTGCTGATCGCACAGGCAGTGGCGCTCATTACAATATGTCGCTGGCAGACCTCAAGACGGGTCAGAATGTCTTTGTCAATGAGTCTGATCCGCGTGGCTGCAAGCTGTCCACACTGGGTTATCAGTTCATTGCAGGCATTCTCAAACATGCGCCAGCCATTTGTGCGGTGATTGCACCCACAGTCAACAGCTACAAGCGGCTGGTCGCGCAGGGCAGTATGTCGGGCTTTACGTGGGCACCCGTTTACATCTGTTACGGCAACAATAATCGCACCAACATGCTACGGATTCCCCTGGCAGGTGGACGTGTGGAATGCCGTGCTGCAGACATTTCTAGCAATCTCTATCTGGGTGCGGCGATGATTCTCACCGCTGGACTAGAAGGTATCCGAGAGGGACTTGATCCAGGTGAACCTCACGCTGAGAACATGTACAAGTACTCGAAAGCAGAGCTGAAAACAATGGGCATTCAAACCTTGCCCCGCACGTTGGGAGACGCGATCGAGTCTTTTGCTGCCGATCCATTGGGCGAGCAGGTGATGGGTTCATTGATGTATCAGACGTATATTGATTTCAAGTCGCAAGAATGGCAGGAGTATCACACGCATGTTTCGGACTGGGAAATCCAACGCTATCTGAAGTTTTTCTAAAACCAAGAAACGCAAGCTAAGAAACCCGGTTTCTTAACGCAAAGCTTGTAACCAACCTGACCATCAGAAACCCGGCTTCTATTGAAAAGGAGTTTTTATGCCAAGTGCATCTGCTACCGTTGGGACGATCGCCACTCTATGGCGCTATCCAGTGAAATCCATGATGGGTGAGGAGTTGAATGCCACGCAGATATTGGAGCGAGGCTTGCTGGGCGATCGCGCCTATGCCCTCATTGATGTCGCCACAGGGAAAACCATCAGCGCCAAATCACCCCGTCGATGGGGCAAACTGTTTGACTGTCGGGCAGCAATGCAGACGCTATCGCAGGTAAAAATGACGCTGCCGGATGGGACAATCGTGTTTAGCGATGCGGCAACTGTAGAGCAAACGCTGTCGAATGCCTTTGGGCGTGCGGTGAAGCTGGAAACAACCGCACCAACCGCTCCCAGCATTGAGATGTATACCCCCGACATCGATGAACTCCCGGATCACGACCAGATGTCGGATGCTGACATTCGCCCCGGCACTTTTTTCGATGCAGCCACGATCCATTTGCTGACGACCGCGACGATGAATCAATTGCAGTCGATCGCGCCCACATCACGCTTTGAAACCCGTCGTTTTCGTCCCAATTTGGTGATTCAGCCTGCCAATGGTGCAACAGGTTTTGTGGAGAATGAATGGGTCGGCAGGACTCTGGCGATCGGTGATGAAGTCAAGCTCACTATCGATATGCCCTGTCCCCGTTGTGTGATGACCACCATGCCGCAAGGGGAACTGCCCAACGATTTGGAAATTTTACGAACGGCTGTGAAACACAATGAGGGCAATATTGGAGTATATGCCAGCGTGCTTCACAGTGGCACTGTGAGACGAGGTGATGTGGTTCGTTTAGAGTAGTCAGCGTTTAGCTTTGCGTGGATTGTTTGCGTTTTGAGTTGCTGCTGACCGCTGATCGCTGACTCCAATCAGTTCCATCAAGTAAACAGGCTGCACTATGCGTCTTGATACTAAACCACCTGAAATATACTTAGGTCTGCCACAACCGTTAGGAACGATCGTGGCAGAGTATCGCATTGAACCATCAACCGCGATCGCCTATTCCGTGCGGGCAGGTCAATATATTCAAATTATCGATGTGGAGGGTTCGCAATGTTCGGACTTTCTGTCGTTTGCTGGGGCTGGGTATCGTGAGGAATTGGATGGTACGGTCACGCGGACGCTCAATGGGTTAGCAGTGCCGCAAGCAGGGCTATTGGGCAAATACTTCTCACAAATGATGCAGCCGCTATTTGAAGTCATTCAAGACACCTGCGGACGACACGATAGTTTTCTCCTTGCCTGTACCGATCGCTATTACGAAGATGCAGGCTATCCAGGGCATCCAAGCTGTAGCGAGAATTTCAATCAGGTGTTGGAGCCACATGGCATGGCACGGCGATCGGGCTGGGCAGCGATCAATTTCTTTTTCAATACTGAGGTGGATCATACCGGGACGATCGCAGCGGGTGAATCCTGGTCGCGTCCGGGTGACTATGTGCTTTTGCAGGCAAAGCGGGATTTGCTCTGCGCCAGCTCTGCGTGTCCAGATGATATTGATCCGGCAAATGGGTGGCAGCCCACTTCGATCCATCTACGCATTTATGATGCCAGTGAAACCTTTGCGAAGGCGATCGGGCGACGGGCGATCGCGACTGCACCTATCCGTTTGACGCAGCCGAGTGGCTTTACCAGTCGCATTCAAGCGCTAACGGATGACCTTACCGAATATAACGGCTTTTGGGTGCCCAATCGTTTTGCCAATTACGGTATTCAGGCGGAATATTGGGCACTCCGAGAGAGCGCCGTTGTGATGGATTTATCGGCGCTACGAAAATTTGAAATTACGGGGACTGATGCCTTTTCACTTTTGCAACAGGCGTTTTCGCGGGATGTCAGCAAGCTGGCGATCGGGCAGTCGGCGTATGGCTGCTTGCTGAACCAGCATGGCGGCATTGTGGATGATGGCATTGTGTTTCGGCTGACGGACACTGCGTATCGTTACGTTGGCAACTGCGATAGTGACGAGCAGTGGTTGCAACGTGTGGCGCAACAGGCTGGCTTTCAAGTGACCATTCAGCCCTCCAGTCATCAGTGCCATAACCTTGCCCTTCAAGGCCCCCTTGCTCGTGAGCTTCTGCGTCCTTTGGTCACGTTTGATCCCTTTTATCATGTGGAAACGCTGGATGAGCTTGCCTACTTCCGTTTTGCCACAGGCACTGTGGCTGGCATCCCTGCTCTCGTTTCGCGCACGGGCTACACCGGTGAACTGGGTTATGAACTGTTTGTCCAACCCGATCGCGGTGCAGCACTGTGGGATGCGCTCATGCAGGCAGGTGCGCCGATGGGATTAACGCCAATGGGTATGCTGGCGCTCGATCGCGCCCGCATTGAAGCGGGATTGCTCGCAGCCGGACGCGAATTTGATGACCTCATCTCGCCCTATCAGGCAGGTATCGGCTGGGCGGTGGCGTTGAAGAAGCCTAACTTCATTGGCAAAGCCGCGTTGGAGCAGATCAAACCCCATCCGCCACGCCTTGCCGTTGGGCTGATTCTGGAGGGGAATGAGGTCGCGGCCTATGGACAGTGTCTTCATCCTCCTGGCGATCGGGGACGGGTTGGGATGATTACCAGCGCGACGTTTTCGCCCTTGTTGAATCAAAGCATTGCAATGGCGCAGGTGGTACCGGAATACGCGACTCCGGGCACGGAGCTAGAGGTTGGCTTGATGGATGGCATGAAGCGCCGTGTCAGGGCGATCGTCGGTACACTAGCCGCTTATGACCCTACCAAGAGCCGAGTGAAAGTATGATGCAACTGCCCGCACCCATCAGCGCAACAGCGTTCATCAGCCTCGCCGACTCTCAACTATGGGATTTTGCTGGCGTTGATGGCTTGCCACTGGCAAAGGCATTGGTTGGTGCTCGTGCCGATCGCCTCGCGCCGTTTCAATCGCTGGAAACCACGATCGACGGTCAGCCTTGCTCGCTGCTGCGTCTCTGTGAAGGCAACTTTCGTGTGCGCGTCTGGGGAGAGGAGGAGGCGTTTGCAGCAACGCTTCAGTCGCTTCAATTCGGGCTGCGCGTTTGGGTAAAGCAGTGTGAGTGGATGGAAGCGATCGCGCTACCGGAATCTGTTGGCCTGATGCATCTATCCAATGTTGCCATCCCCAAACCACCCCATCGGTTAGAAGGTATGGTGGGCGATCGGGCGTTGCCTGCGCGTATCGATGGTTTTTCGGTGTTGCTGTGGCGACATGTGGTTGGTGGACAACCCGCGTTTGAGTTGCAGACAGCGACGAAACATTTGGCAACCATCCAGGCAACTTTCACTTCTTGCTGTAGCGATTCAAACAGTTTATTTAGCGCTTCTAAATAAGTCTGGTTGGATCATGGCTTCTTATCCAACTGATTTTTCAGTTTGAGTCCGCACGCACGCACGCGATCACGTAAGTCTCCCCAGAAACCGGGTTTCTTCAAGAAACCTGGTTTCTCTCAGGGTGCAACGGTTAAAGTGTTGATTGACGTGGATGGCTGCATTGCGATCGCCCCTCACGCCAGTGCGCGATCACTCAACCCGTGAGGTTTGCCCATGACAGACGAAGAACTGCTGCAAATCATCAAACAAGCGGCTAGAGAAGGAAGGACGAGACTTGATCTTTCTGACAAGAACCTGAAAGCGCTACCACCAGAGATCGGTCAGCTTACCAATATCAACACGCTTCTTCTCGGCGATAATCTACTAACATTGCTGCCGCCTGAGATCGGTCAACTCACTAGTCTCAGCACACTTGAACTTCAACACAATCGACTGGAAACGCTGCCACCTGAAATTGGGCAACTCACCAGTATCAGTCAGCTTTTTCTCATCGGTAATCAACTAACAACGTTACCACCTGAAATTGGGCAACTTACTACTATCAGTCAGCTTTTTCTCGGCGGTAATCAGCTAACAACGTTGCCGCTCGAGATCGGTCAACTCACCAATCTCCGCACACTTGACCTGAGCATCAATAAATTTACGACCTTGCCACCAGAGATTGGACGACTCACAAAACTAACTGAGCTTGAACTCAGCAAAAATCAGCTAACGACATTACTACCAGAGATTGCTCAACTCGCCAACCTTAGTGGGCTTTATCTCTACATTAATCGACTGACGACACTGCCATCAGAGATCGGTCAACTCACCAATCTCCAAACACTTGACCTCGGCGGCAATCAATTGACGACGCTGCCACTAGAAGTTGGGCAACTCACACAGCTCAGTACGCTTGACCTCAGTTACAACCAGTTGACTATGCTGCCGCAACAACTGTTACAGCTTAAGCAACTACAAACGATAGATTTGCGGGGGAATGCACTGCCCATTCCACCAGAGGTGTTAGGTGTCGAATGGGGTTCGTTGGGTGCTCCTGCTACTATCCTCCACTATTACTTTCAGCTTCAGCAGGAGCAAAAGCGATCGCTCAACGAGGCAAAATTGTTAGTGGTTGGGCAAAGCAACGTCGGCAAAACGTCTTTAGTAAAGCGTTTAATCGAGGGAGTCTTTAACCAACACGAATGTAAAACTGAGGGCATCCAGATTCAGCGGTGGCAGCTTCCGGTCAAAGAGCAGACTATTCGCCTCAACGTGTGGGATTTCGGTGGGCAGGAGATCATGCACGCCACCCATCAGTTTTTTCTCACCAAGCGCAGTCTCTACCTGCTGGTGCTCAATGCTCGTCAGGATGAAGACGAGAACCGACTGGAATACTGGCTCAAGATCATTCAAAGCTTTGGTGGCACGTCGCCCATCATCATTGTGGGCAATCAGGTCGATCAACAGCCGCTGGATATTGACAGACGTGGCTTGCAGACCAAGTACCCGCAGATACAGGCAATTGTCGAAACCTCCTGCGAGACGGGTCAGGGCATCGACAAGCTGCGATCGCTCATTACGCAAAAAGTGGATGCCCTGGAACACATCTACGACCCGCTGCCCCTCTCCTGGTTTATGCTCAAGCAACAGCTCGAAGCGATCGAGCACGATTACATCCCCTACACCGAGTACCAGCAGCTCTGCAACACGCAGGGCATCACAGACGACCTGAGCCAGACCACCCTCGTCGGCTTCCTCCACGACCTTGGCATCGTGCTCAACTTTTACGGTGACGATCGTTTAGAAGATACTAACGTCCTCAATCCGCAGTGGGTCACCAACGGCGTGTATCGCATCCTCAACGACAATCAATTAATTACCGAATACCGGGGCATTCTGGAACGCAGCCACCTCACTCGCATCCTCGATGCCAGCCGCTATCCTCGCAGCAAGCATCTGTTCATCATCGACATGATGCGGAAGTTTGAACTCTGCTTCGACCTCGAAGGCTTCCACGACCAGAAGTTTTTGCTGCCCGACCTGTTGACCAAAGAAGAACCGTTTACCGGAGACTGGCACGACGCATTGCCCTTTCAGTATCACTACAAGGTATTGCCCACCAGCATCCTGTCTCGTTTCATCGTCCGCATGAACGACAAGATCCATCAGCACACCTACTGGCGCAACGGCGTCGTGCTGGCATACGAAGGCAACATCGCGTTGATTAAAGCCGATCGCGAAGACAAGAAAATCTTCATCCGCGTCACAGGCACTGAACACGGTCGTCGTCGCTTTCTCACTGTCATTCGCGCCCAGTTCGCCGCCATCCATCAAACCATCCCCGGTCTGGACGTTGACGAAAAAATTCCTCTCCCCAATCATTCAGAGATTGAACCGATCGATTATCTGCATTTGCTCACTCTGGAAGAACTGGGCGAAACCAGCTTCATTCCCACTGGACTCAAAGAACGGGTGAGCGTCCAATCATTGCTTGATGGGATTGAGTCTGTACAAGAACGGAGAGGTAAACGCGATCGCCCTGATGGAACGGTTAATGTGCGACCGCGCCCATCCATCTCAGAACCACGCGACCAAATCTTCGTCAGTTACAGCCATCAAGACAAAGAATGGCTCGGCAAACTTCAGATCCATCTCAAACCGCTGATCCGCAAGCATCAGCTTGCAGTCTGGGATGATACTAAAATTGCTGCAGGCGCAGAATGGTACAAAGAAATTGAAACTGCTCTGGCCACAGCCAAAGTCGCTGTTTTACTGGTCAGCCCAAACTTTCTTGCCTCAGATTTTATCCATGACGAAGAACTGCCTTCGTTACTGGATGCCGCCGCAACCGATGGACTCACCGTTATTTGGATTCACTTAAGTCATAGTGCATACAGAGATACTGACATCAGTAAGTATCAAGCTGCTCATGAACCCTCACAGCCATTAAACAGTCTCACCTCGGCAGAGCAAGATCGAGTCTTAGTCAGCATTTGTCAGACAATCAAGGCTGCAATGACTTAGGAAAACAAACCACGATCGTTACTGGTAAACGCTCTAAAAGGCAAGACCCTATGACTCATCAGCCTGACAATCACTCCCTTGAATTTAAGGACGAGATGCTACCAGAGTATGACCTGATTAAATTTCGCGGTACTCATGGTAAACACACCGAGGCAATGCGTCAAGGATATTCCGTCACCATTCATCACGAGGATGGGGCGTCTACAACGAGCGATATATCGCCTAGCAATCCTGTAGTTATCTAAGACAGCAGCCAAAATCGGGTTTAAGCTGACCAAGAGCTTAAAGCACTGCTTAAAGGGTTCCTGGACGCAAAATAAGCATTCAAATCACGTCTTGCAGTACGCGGCGAGTGCTGCGCCATGCCCAGAGCCCAACCAGACTGACGATCGTGCCCATACTCAACATCACCACTCTCAGCCCTACTGCATCGGTAAGGGGGCCTGCGATCGCCAGCGGGACGCTCAGGGCAATATTCACCACATTGTTTTGAAAGCCAAATACCTTACCGCGCATCGACTCTGGCGTTTGGCGTTGAATTAACGTTTGCATGGGAATGCCCACCATCGATGCCCCGACCCCCAACAGCGCACTCAGGCTCAAGCCCAGCCACAGATTGTTGGTGAAGGTAAACACCGTTAAGCCGCCTGCCATGATGAGGAACCCGATCAGCGGGAGCGGCTTGTGATGAAAGCGATCGCCCCAGTGCCCCAGTGCCGCCCCACCAAAGACCATGCCAATCCCTGCTGCTGCTAGCAAGAAACCAAACTGGGTCGATTTCAGACCAATCTCTTCCACCAGATCGATCGCCAGCACCGTCAGGGCAGCAAAGACCGAATACAGAATCATCAACTGCACCATCGCGCTACTCACCAGACGATCTTTTTTCAGGTAAGTCAGCCCAGCCTTAAAATCATGCCAGGGGTGAGCCTGCACAATTTGAGGGTCAGCGCCACTTTTGCGAAGCGGCAAGCAGTATAAAATGGCAGCGCCGACAAGGTAGAGCCCACCCACTAAAAGCGCCTGCCCAAACAGTTCTCCCGTTTTGACCAGGTTTAGCAACGGTTCACCGATCGCAAAACCCACCGTGAGCGACCCGATTAACGCCGTGGTGATCGTTTTTGCCAGAGTCAGCAGCGGTTCGCCGATCGCAAAACCGACGATCAACGACCCCATCAGCGTCGTCGTAAACAACGCATTGGCGCTCATCAAGCCCTGCGGCGGCACCAACAGCGGAATCGCAGCCTGTTCTGCTGGCGCAAAAAACTGGGTTAAAACAGACTCCGAGAAGCCAACGATGAGCAGTATCGCAAATTCTCTGGGCAGCAGCGGCATAGCGAGAATGAGCAGCCCGCGCAAGAGATTACAGCCCACCAGAATTTGCCGTTTGTCGAAGCGATCGACAAAAATTCCGGCTGCCGAACCAAAAAGAATAGCAGGCAGCGTGATCGCAAACATCAGCGCTGAACGAGCCGAATTTTCCAGACCTGGCGGGGGCTGATAGTTGACCAGTAGCGCAATGAGAAACACAAAAAAGATTTTATCGGCTACCTGCGACAAAACCTGCGCCGTCCACAGCGCTAGAAAGGGTCGATTTTTGAGCAGTGTACCGAACCCACCATCAGAAGAGCTGGTTGGAAGCATAGCGTTTTGTCTGGAAAAGCGTTTGGGAACCAGTTAGATATCCTCCGCTAGTTTGCGCAGGTGTGGTGATGTGTGATCAACCACTTGCCGCTTCAAGTTAGCGTGGCATAAATCTCAACGCTGTAAGCTGAGCCATTCTAGTGTTCCCAGTTGGGAACAAAGAAAGTTTTTTCTTAGTCTAAATTCGCTCATCGCAGTTCCCCGTAGCGGCGCAACAGAGCAGTTACAAAACTGGCTGCTGATATCGCTACAGGCGGCTGTGACCGATCGGGTGCAAGCCACCAACCATCGGCAGCTTGCGGCGATCGCCAAAATTCAAGGTGTTCGACTCCAGGGTCAGCGTAGAAACTGTCCTTTCCTGCACCCAACAACGCCGCACTCCAGTGTGTGAATGGGTCGTGACTGAGGCGATGCATGGGGAAGTTGCCCACTAGCGGCACTCCCCAACCATCGATCGCCAACAGTGCTTTGACGGTTCCACCCAGTGTCTGCCACGCGGAGGCTGCACTTACGGCACCAACGACTCCGGCACTGAACCCAATGAATACTATCGGTGTGCTGCGCGCCAAATCCGGATTAGAGCGGCAGCACTGCTGATGGAGAAAGCGCAGAATGTGCAGCCCTGAATAGGCTGGATACTGTTCGGCAGGAAAGACCAGCAGCGCTTCTGGACGCAAATCTGTTTGATCGGCAGCTTCCAGCAGCCCCTGTACAAATTGCTGAGTCAGTGCCGGATCGTGAATGCCGGGACAGATCACAATCGTCATCTTGCGTTTCCTTTCTCCTCGCCCCAAATCCGTACTGATCGTTGGTCAATCCTTATAGTCTCTCGTTTGTGCTAGGCCTTAGGAAAGAACTTAATGCCAGTTTTAGCTTATCCCCCTGGAGAGGATGTTAGGCTAGTTCCAGTCAGTTAGGCTTCTCGGTGATGTCTTGCTGCCAAAACAGCACAGTCGCATTTGCCGTTTGAGCGATCGTGACTACAAATTTGTACAACAACGTTGAGGCAGTATCAGTGGTCGCTACTCCTGAAAAACTCCAGCCATTAGCTGATGTTTCTGCGCCCCAAGAGCGGGTTGCAGTTTTGTTAATGGGCTATGGCGAGGTCGAAAGCTATGAAGACTTTGCCAACTATAATGAGCAGGCGCTAAATCTACTGACAGCAAAGTTTGCTCCCGTCCCGACGTGGGTTTACCCGCCGCTAGCCAAGCTGCTAGCCGCCTTTGACTTGCATGAGTGGAGTCATCAACACGACCACTTCATTTCACCCCATAACGCCATTTTTGAGCGCCAGCGTGCGGGTGTTGAGCAGCATCTCCAAGAGCGTTGGGGCGATCGCATCAAGGTCTTCAAAGCCTTTAACTTCTGTGCTCCGTTTCTTCCAGAGCAGGTGCTGGCTGACGTCAAGGCACAAGGGTTTGACAAGCTGCTAATCTATCCTCTTCTGGTCGTCGACTCCATTTTTACAAGCGGTATTGCGGTTGAGCAGGTCAACAAAGCGCTAACGCTGTTGGCAGACGGCAATGAGCATTGGGTGAAAGGCACTCGCTATATCCCGTCTTTTTACAATGAGCCTGAGTACATCGATCTAATGGCCGGACTCGTTGAAGACAAAATCAAAACAGATCTGGTAGTAGCGCACCTTCCATCTCAGATTGGGATTGTGCTGATGAACCACGGCTGCCCTCACAAAGCGAAAGGCTTTACGTCAGGCATTGATGAGAGTCAAGCACTGTACGATCGCGTCCGCGAAAAGCTGATCTACCGCTATCCCCTCACATCGGTGGGCTGGCTCAACCACCAGACGCCATTGATCGAATGGACGCAGCCCAATGCCGACCTTGCCGCCAAGAACTTGATCGATCTGGGTGCTACGGCGCTGGTCTTCATGCCGATCGGCTTTGCGACCGAGAACCATGAAACGCTACTAGATGTAGACCACATCATCCATGGACTGCGCCGCAAGCATCCTGAAGTGACCTATGTACAGATGGAGTGCGTGAACGATCACCCCGAATTCCTCAAGATGGTGGCCGACTGGGCAGATCCCCAAATTGAGGCATTATTAGCAGAACAAGCACTTGCGGTAAAGCCAAGCCTCGCTCATAGCCATGATTATCCTGATCACGGGCATCACGATCATGGGCACCAACATGGCAACGGACATCATCACCATCATTAAAGACCACCCTAACGGTCTAGGGTCAGTAGGGACGTTACTTGTAACGTCCCTACTGACCTATTTAGGTGACATTTCGTAGTTTTTGCGTATTCTCGATCAGGCTCTGAGCAAACTCATCAAAGCGTTCTGACAATTTTGCGTCCTGCAGTTTACCATCGGCACCAAAGGCTTTCCACGCTTGGGCGATCGCAATTTGCTCAGGAATGACCCAGGCGTGCACCCAGCGTAAAATAACGCGCAGATCGTTCAGTGCGTTGCTATTCGGCTGTCCACCCAAAACGCTAATGAGCCCGCCTACCTTACCCGATAGCTGGTCAAAGCTCATTAAATCCAGCGCGTTTTTAATCACACCGCTGACACTCCCGTGATACTCCGGGGTCACCAGAATCATGCCATCGGCTTGATGAAAGGCCTGACGCAGCCGATCGACATCGGGATAGTCTGGATAGTCCTTGCCACCATCACAAAACGGTAGATTGAGTGTCCGGAGGTCAAGTCTTTCGACTTCGGCACCCAGAGCCTCCAACCGTTGCGTGGCAATCACTAACGCCTGCTGGCTGTAAGAATCAGCTCGCAGACTGCCCGCAATCCCTACGAATCTAACCATGGTCAGAAGTCCTTTTGCATGAAGTTGGATAACGTAAATCGAATGTGTGCCAAAGCTGTTATTGCTTGCGTCTGTTCCTTCCCGAACCGTTGCCTGGAACAGTTTGAGTATTAAAATGAACTCATAACGACTATGAGTAAATCATAGCGATTTATTTTTAAGGCTGTCAATTTTTTGGTGTGTTGGCATGGTTCAGTTTCTCCTCTGGCAAGGACGTCTCTGGCTAGAAACACTTCATTCGCTAGGATGAAGATGGTTGAGTTAAACTTGGGTGAAGTGCTGTTGGTTTTGTGCGTGCGCTGAAATCGGCGATCGTGCATCATCGCCAAGCGGGCACATCATCGGCAAGGTCAATCGGCAACGTAACAGGTAGAAGGCGCTACGTATGAAAGGTTCCTGGACAAATGCTCTGGTAAAACGACTGCCAAGACGAGGCTCTACTGCAATGGGCGTTGCCACCGCTTTTTGGGTCATTGCCCACGGGATGACGCTAAGCCTACCAGCCGCAGCGCAAAGTACTCGTGACCCTCTGAGCTATAGTGCGTTGCTGACCAAGATCGACTCTGGCGAGGTCAATCGAATTGAAATTGATCCGACGCAGCGGGTGGCACGGGTGACGCTGGAAGGGCAGAAGAAGGGTGATCCACCGCGCGAAGTGCCCTTGTTTGACAATTATGGTGAAATCACGAAGAAGGCTCTGGCGAACAAAGTTGATATCACCGTACAGCCAACCCAAGACAACGGTGCTGTCATGGGCATTCTGGCAAATCTGCTGCTATTTTTCTTGCTGATTGGCGGTTTGTTGATGATTTTGCGTCGCTCCAGCAATGCCCCCGGCGGCCCTGGACAGGCCATGAGCTTTGGCAAGTCGCGCGCCCGCTTTCAGATGGAAGCTAAGACGGGCGTGATGTTTGATGACGTCGCTGGCATTGAGGAAGCGAAAGAAGAACTGCAAGAAGTCGTCACCTTCCTGAAAAAGCCCGAACGCTTTACGGCCGTTGGCGCACGCATTCCCAAAGGGGTGTTGCTGATTGGGCCTCCTGGCACCGGGAAAACCCTGCTGGCAAAGGCGATCGCGGGTGAGGCAGGCGTACCGTTCTTCAGCATCTCCGGTTCCGAATTCGTGGAAATGTTTGTGGGCGTGGGTGCCTCGCGCGTCCGTGACCTCTTTAAGAAGGCGAAAGAGAACGCCCCATGCATCATCTTTATTGATGAAATTGACGCGGTTGGGCGGCAACGGGGTGCTGGCATTGGTGGTGGCAACGACGAGCGGGAGCAGACCCTCAATCAGTTGCTGACCGAGATGGATGGCTTTGAGGGCAATACAGGTATTATCATCATCGCGGCCACCAACCGTCCCGATGTGTTGGATTCGGCGCTGCTGCGTCCCGGTCGCTTCGATCGTCAGGTGATGGTAGATTTGCCCAGCTACAAGGGGCGACTCGGCATCCTGGAAGTCCATGCTCGTAACAAAAAGCTCGCTCCAGACATTTCTTTGGAGACGATCGCTCGTCGGACACCTGGTTTTTCGGGTGCAGAACTGGCGAACTTGCTCAATGAAGCGGCCATCCTGACTGCTCGTCGCCGCAAAGATGCCGTCACAATGCTGGAAATTGACGATGCGATCGATCGCGTCACCATTGGTCTGACTCTGACACCCCTGCTGGACAGCAAGAAAAAGCGGCTCATTGCGTACCACGAGATTGGTCATGCGCTGCTGATGACCTTGCTGAAAAACTCTGATCCACTTAACAAAGTGACCATCATTCCGCGATCGGGCGGCATTGGGGGCTTTGCGCAGCAGGCGTTCAACGAGGAAATGATTGACAGCGGTCTTTATACCCGTGCCTGGTTGACTGACCGCATTACGATCGCCTTGGGTGGTCGGGCTGCTGAAGTAGAGGTGTTTGGTGATGCTGAAGTGACGGCAGGTGCCAGCAGCGATATTAAAGCAGTTGCCGACCTGGCGCGAGAAATGGTCACGCGTTACGGCATGTCTGATCTGGGGCTGGTCGCGCTTGAAAGTGCAGGCAGCGAGGTTTTTCTGGGTCGTGGTTTGTCGCCCCGCACTGAATACTCAGAAGACGTGTCGACCCAGATCGACCAGCAAGTACGCGGCATTGCCGTCAAATGCTACGAGGAAGCGCGTAAGGTCATTCGGGAAAATCGAACTCTTGTGGATCGCCTGGTCGATCAACTGCTGGAGGAAGAAACGATCGAAGGCGAAGATTTTCGTCGCATCGTGACTGAGGTAACTGGTCAGCAAGTAGCCGTGAGCGCACCAGTTTTGTAGTGACCTGACCAATTTTTGTCCACCTTTAGAAAAGAGAACGCCTCAGAACCTCATTGGCTCTGGGGCGTTCTTAATTGGCTTTCATAGAAATTCCCAAGCCGTTCGTGACCCGGTGCAGTACAGAACAGGTAACCCTCGGACTCGATGTTAGGCTAATGATTGAAACAAACGTGTTAGTCGATCGATGTTTCAAATGTGTGAGCGGTATTTCGCAGGGACTCGTAGGGACGTTATATGTATAGCTATAGCCATGCTGGTTAGGACGGGGTGCAGGGGTGGAACCCCTGGCTGGGGGCACACCCCCACTCCCCCTTTGATCCCAATGTCCTAAGCTTTGTGACAACAGCTATAACGTTCCTACGAGACGAAAATTCATTCACCCAAAAGAGGTCGATCAATGGAAAACCGATTAACGCAGGCACAGTTAACGAAGCTGGTTGGCGAAGTCGAACGACTCTCTCAACGACAGCAAGACGAACTCGATCGCGGGCAGGTGCAAGACATTCTGCGGGAACTCAACCTGTCGCCCGATCTGCTGGATGAAGCCATGATCCAGCTTCAGCGCAAAGAGGCGCTGGTGGTGCAGCAACGACGTCAACGTTGGATTCTTGGTGGCGCGATCGCCAGCGTGGTGGTAGTGATCGCGGGGATCACTGTTTTCATGCAGCAGCAAAATCAGAGCCTTGCTCGCGTTTCAACACAGCAAAGTTGTGTGGCTTTAGCGCAGGATGGTTGCGATGAACGCGCCTCATTGTCTCGTCAAACTAGCCCAGACGTATTCTACAACGTGACGTTGAGGGATGCGCCTGTCCGTAAAAAGCTCTCCCTCACCTGCGACTGGGTTGCTCCTGGTGGACAGGTTGTCAAGCAAAACCGCTATGAGACGCGTCCGATCGAGACAGCCGTTTGGGCAACGCACTGCCGTTATAAACTTGACGCCGCTGCAGCAATGGGCACCTGGCAAGTGCGCATGAAGTTGGACGATCGTCCACTCAGCGAGACCAAATTTGATGTGAAGTAGTTTGGACGAACGTCGCCGGCTATGGGTAAGGCAATTCTGACTGCAATCAAGCCTCATCATGCGGTTGGCTATTGGGGTTATGGCAGTCAAGCCGACCTGGAACAAAGGCTAACGCGGGTGGTTGGCACCATTCATAACGATCAATTCACGCGTCAGTTGGGTCAATCGTCCTGTAAGGCTATGCAGGCATGTGTTTGGGGCGTTGCTTACCTGGGTTTACACCCATCTGACTGTTTACAGTTGCCTGCGGGGACGATCGCAGCTTTAACGGCCTCTGGTCAATGTCAGATCATTGATGGGACTGCTTCGCCTGACGCGTGGGCAACCGTGGAGGGCGATCGCTTCACCTTAGGACGGGAACCTTTTGGTCGGATGCCATTGTACTGGACTCAAGTGGGACAAGTGCTCTGGTTCGCCTCACGCCTGAGTCTATTGCTGCCTGTGATCGAAACACCAGATATCAGCATTCCGGCGCTCTATGGCTACAGCTACTTCTCCTACGTGCCAACGCCGCTGACGCCGGTGGCACAGATTCAATCTGTGTCAGCTGGAACAGAGCAAACCTGGGTTGCGGATCAGGGTTCGTTGTCACGATTAAAGGAGACTCGATCGTTCGAATGGCAGGAAGCATCAGACCCAATTGAGGATGAAGCGATCGCGGTTGAAGCGCTGCGATCGTTGCTCAAGGAGGCAGTGGCGCGTCAAGTTGCTGACCTGCACGATGAACCAGTGGGTGTTTTGCTATCGGGTGGGCTGGATTCGTCGATCGTGGCGGCACTGTTGGTCGAAGCCGGTATCAAAGTTCGTGCGTATACTCTCGATTTTGGTGCAGACAGCCTTTCAGAATCTCCCTATGCTGAGCAGGTAGCCGCATTTTTAAATATCCCACTGATCAAAGTGGATGCCAGTCCTAGACGTGTGCGAGATGCCCTCATACCAACTGTGCAAGCGCTGGATGTACCCTTTGGTGATGGCGTGACGGTGCCGCTCTTTCTCTTGATGCAGGCTGCCAGCCAGGATGTGCGGATCATCTTCAACGGTGAAGGGGGCGACCAACTATTTGCGGGTTGGACAAATAAACCCTTGATTGCAGCCGGACTTTATCAATCGGTGCAGACTGCCGACGAGCAGTTTGAGCAGCAATACCTCCGCACGTTTCATCGCTTATGGGGCTACGAAGCGCAAATTTTTCAGCCAGCGGTTCTGGCTCAACTCTCATCGCTAACACCGCAAGCGTGGCTGCACGAGGCGTTGAACCCAAGCTTTTCGCGCACGTTACTGCATCGTCTCCGTCGCGCTACCTTGATGCTAAAAGGCGCGCAGAATATTCATCCCCGTGCAACCAATCTGGGCTTGGCTCATGGGTTGCAGGTGCGATCGCCCTTCTGCGATTTGGCCCTGGCGCAATGGTCTTTTCAGCTTTCAGGCGCACTCCATCTACAGGCTGCCTGCGAAAAGTATATTCTGAAGCGAGCCGTCGAACCCTGGCTACCACCGGAAATTGTCTGGCGGCAAAAGCGTGGCATGGGTGTTCCCTTAACCGCCTGGTGCTTGAATGGTCTATGGCATGAACTGGGGCTCTGGCTAAATCCTGGTTGTTTGCGCCACGAAGGTATCTGGCAGGCTCATGTGGCGACTCAGATTGCGGCTGGCAAGCTTGGCACAATTCAAGGTCGTCGTATCGGTGAGAGCCTTTGGTTGCTTATGATGTGGCAAGTGTGGCAACACGCCGTTCTCGGCACGACGCGCTCATCTGCCTCGTTAGATCATCCCTTCTGGTTACCGGCTGTGCTAGGCCAACATTATCTTCGACTGCAACGAGAGACTCGATCATGGTAGCAACCTCACCCCCCACCCCCCACGCCACACACCCCTTCTCCCTTCACCAGGCAGAATCACTGCTCGACACCTACGGCTCACCACTATATGTCTATGATGGCGATCGCCTGCGTCAAACCATTCAACACATCACGCAATCCATCCCGTATCCTCGCACTCGCTTCCACTTCGCCAGTGTGACCAACGGCAACCTTGCCCTCCTGCAAATTTTCCGTAAGGCAAGTTGGGGACTCCACGCCAACACTCCCGGTGACATTTACCTCGGACTACAGGCAGGCTTTCATCCCAGCCAGATCATCTATAGCGGTAGCAACCTGAACCGCGCTGAAATGGAGCAGCTTTTCCGTTGGGACGTGACTACATTGAACCTAGACAGTCTCGCGCAGCTAGAGCTTTCCTGTGAAACCTGGCGCTTCCTACAGGATACGGAGACTGAAACAAGCCTCTCCGCCTCTACCCTCACACCCCACACCCCATACCCCACACCCCATCTCGGACTCCGCCTCAACCTCCCTGCACTCACTGGAGACAGCCGTATTGGTATTCGCCTAGAGGAATTTCCCGCTGCGGTTAGCATGGCGCAACAAGCTGGACTCCAAATCAACGGACTCCATTTCTATCGTGGAACGGGTACGAACGCCACGACTGCTTTCACTGAGGCGATCGACACCGTGCTCACCACTGCCAAACAATTACCTGATTGGACTTACCTCGATTTTGGTGGCGGTTTTGGCTATCCCTATCATCACGATGGCGCGGCGTTTAACTGGAACCAATTTGGTGCTGCCTTGAGCGATCGCCTCGCGCAGCTCGATCGTCCCATCGATCTCGTCATTGAACCGGGACGTGCGGCGATCGCGGGCTGTGCGACCTTGCTCACCCAGGTTGTCTCTGTCAAATGGCAAGACGACAAGCAAATTGTTGGCGTTGATACGACGGTTGCCAATCTTTCTGTACCATCTGTCCACGGTGGCTATCGAGAAATTGTGACTTGGGAAGGGGAGAAGGAGGCAGAGGGCAGAAGGCAGGGGGCAGAAGGGTGTGGGGTGTCGTGGGGTATAGGGTGTGGGGAAGATAACCAAACTCAAAGCTCAGAACTCAAAACTCAAAACTTTCCTACAGACGTTTGTGGTAACACGACCTATTCTCGTGATTACCTGGGTAAAAACTGTCAACTTCCAGCCCTGAAAATGGGTGACATGCTCGCCATTTTGGATGTCGGTGCGTATGGTTATGCGATGTCGTCTCACTTCTTGCATCGTCTTCGACCTGCTGAAGTTCTACTCGAAAAAGGCACTCATCGCCTGATTCGGAAGCGAGAAACCTACAGCATACTGATGGAAAATCAGCTCTTTGAAAGGCATTCACCGGAGGTTTTATGAAATGTTTTCGCTGTAGTACTGACAACACGCTTAAAGACCGAACGGACAATCAAGGTCGCTGTAAAAATTGCCAGCATCCCTTTGCTTTCGAGCCCACAGCAATGGGTAAAGTTAAGGTGACCGATCCGATGTTTGCGAAGGCGATCGCTGATCTTTCAGCCAACAACACGCTCTTTTTCACGTCCCGACAGTTCCTCTACTTCCTTGACAGACGCTTTAAAAAGAAGGGGATGCTATCACCAGTTGGTTGTCTGGCTCTCTACCTGGTCGTGACAGCGATAGCAACGATTACGATTGGTGGCATTCTGTTGGAGGGAACAAAGAGTGTTTTAGCTCTATTTTTACCCGCGATCGCGATTAGTCTCCTGGTCGGAATCATCCTCTTTCAAATGAGTGGTTCTACTAAGTCCAACCCTAGAGTTCGTCAGAATAGTGCCAAAACGTTACAGCTCATTGGTGGCATCATTCTGATCGTAGGGATCATCGCCAGTCTTGCAGGGAACTCGTTTGTGCTCTTTGTCATTAGTGTGTTTTTAGGCGTTGGAGCAATCTACTTGGGCGCTCGACAGCGCCGACAAATACTCAAGCATCAGGAATTTACGATTGACCTGGCCCAGTTTCAAGGGTGGCTCGATCGCTGGCAGCAAGTGAATGGTTCTGCCACTAATCTGCTGCCGCCTGCACGTGAAGACCGAACACCGACTACAGTGAATCCGGATGTGGCGGCCTATAGCTTCGATCGTCTGGTGGTTTGTAGCAGTTCTACGATCGCGCAACTTTTGATTACCAACAACTTTCACTTCGAAAATAACTGCGCCATTCTGAGCATTACAGGCTATCCGCAGAGTATTTTTGATACCACAATGGCAATGCTACGCCGTAATCCTGAGTTGAAAGTTTATGCGTTTCATGATTGCAGCCCAAAAGGCATTAGCTTGATTCATCAAATTAAAACTAGCCCTCAATGGTTCCAAAACAGCAACGTCGAAATCTTTGATGTTGGCTTGTTGCCACGACAAGTGTTTCCAAGTAAATCAATCTTTATTCAACATGCAGCCGATGCTGTTCAAGTAGCAAAACAGATGCCCATTGAGGTGCGATCGAGCCTCTCAAAAGAAGAGATTGAGTGGTTGGAAGCAGGCAATGTGGTTGAGTTAGAATCATTCACGCCTCAGCAACTGATCCAAATTCTTAATCGGGGTATTGCGGGCAGCCGAGAACCAGGCAGCGATGACAGCAGTCTGATTTTTGTTGATAGTGGCTATGGCAATT
The DNA here is from genome assembly GCF_003003795.1 of Stenomitos frigidus ULC18. Lineage (GTDB taxonomy): Bacteria > Cyanobacteriota > Cyanobacteriia > Leptolyngbyales > Leptolyngbyaceae > Stenomitos > Stenomitos frigidus_A. Next base: position 52,733 of record NZ_PVWK01000004.1, read on the forward strand.
CTTACTACGTTGTTGAGAGCTTTGGTTAGTAGCAAAAAATCCTGTTTCAATGCGTAAGATTGCGATTTCACTGCATACAGTTAACTATTAATTACCAGATCGATTGGACATTTAGAACAAATCCTGGTAAGACATCTTCATCGGAAAGTGTTGCTGGAGATTTCAGGACTTCTACTGGTTGATTGGGACGATAAATTTCAGCACTGTGATCTTTACGGTTAAGCAGCCAGCCAAGCTTTACATCATTTGCGATGTATTCTTGCATCTTTGCCTGTGCATCGCTAAGGTAATCACTGGGAGACATGAGTTCCAGCACAAAATCAGGCGCGATCGGTGGAAACTTTTGTTTTTGCTCTAGTGCTAGTTCATTCCAGCGCTCGTTTTTAATCCAGGCAACATCAGGAGAGCGGAGTGCTTCATTAGGAAGTTTGAAACAGGTTGATGAATCAAAAACGATCCCCAGTTTCGTTTGGCGATTCCAAATTACAAAGTCTGCATTCAATTCGGAATTGTAGCTGCCTGTTTCGCCTCCCGTTGGTGCCACGATGACCAATTCTCCTTTTGTGGTGCGTTCAAATTTGACATCGGGATTGGCTCGACAAAGCTGTGCAAAATGCTCGTCGGTGATTTGAACGATCGCGTCAAAGTTGATGGTGAAGGCAGTCATACAACCCCTACTTCTGTCTGCTGACGGGCTTGAATTTCCAGGTAAACCAATAGGGCATTCACATCGGCTGGGTTGACACCCCCAATCCGCGCGGCTTGCCCGATCGTCAATGGTTGAACTTTTGCCAGTTTCTCGCGGGATTCTTTAGAGAGTGTAGCGATCGCGCTGTAATCTAAATCGGGGGGTAAGGGGCGATGTTCTTGACGGACGATCGCGTCAATTTGATGCTGTTGCCGTTGAATATAACCGGCGTATTTAATATCAATTTCGGCACCTTCTTTTTCAGCGCGATCGCACTCCACATTACCCAAACCAAACTGTTCTAAATTGGCGTAGTGGAACCCTGGCTTCCGCAGCAAATCGGCTAGTGTCACCGAACCTTTGATGGCTTGTTGGGTATGGGCAGCAATTTGCTTTCCTAAATCATCATGCTCTTTCACGCGGGTTTCGTGCAGGCGTTCTTTCTCAGCAACAATGCGTTCCTGTTTGTGCGTAAACAACTGCCAGCGACGATCGTCAATCAGCCCAATGTCTCTTCCCAATGGCGTGAGGCGCTGATCGGCGTTGTCCGATCGCAGCAGCAGGCGATATTCAGAACGAGAGGTGAGCACGCGATACGGTTCGCGCAAATCTTTCGTGCAAAGGTCATCAATCAGCGTACCAATGTAGCTTTGCTCACGCGGAAAAATCACCATTTCTTGGTGCTGCACCAACCGAGCAGCGTTGATGCCTGCCACGATGCCCTGTGCTGCGGCTTCTTCGTAGCCTGTCGTGCCGTTAATTTGCCCCGCGCAGAAAAGCCCCTGCACCTTTTTCGTCATCAGCGTGGGATAACACTGGGTGGCAGGAAGGTAGTCATATTCCACCGCATAGGCAGGACGCAGCATCGCGCATTGTTCTAAACCCGGGAGCGATCGCAGCATTTGGAGTTGAATCGCCTCTGGCAAGCCTGTCGAAAAGCCCTGGATGTAGAGCTCTGGGGTATCGCGGCCTTCTGGCTCAATGAAGATCTGATGGCTTTCTTTATCGGCAAAGCGCACAATTTTGTCTTCAATGCTGGGGCAGTAACGGGGCCCTTTCGCATCGACCCAACCACCGTAAACGGGTGACAGATGCAGATTCTCACGAATAATGCGATGGGTTTCAGCCGTGGTGCGCGTCAGATGGCAGGGCATTTGTTCGTGCTCGACCCATGCCTCTGGATCGAAGCTGAACCAGCGAACATCCGCATCACCGGGTTGGGGTTCCAGATGGGTGAAAGCTACAGAACGCCGATCGACTCTGGCAGGTGTACCCGTTTTCAGGCGTCCCGTTTCAAAGCCCAGTCGATTGAGCGTTTCGGTCATCCCAACCGCAGCAAATTCTCCTGCACGTCCGGCTGCCATTGACTTGTTACCGACCCAAATTTTGCCGCCCAGAAATGTTCCTGTGGTCAGCACCACCGCTTTGCACTGAAACGCAACGCCGAAGTAGGTCTCTACCCCAATGATTTCATCGTGATCACCCAAGACCAGATCCGTTGCCATGCCTTCGCGGATCGTCAGGTTTGCCTGGTTCTCCACGATCGTTTTCATGACAGTCGCATATTCGCGCTTGTCTGTTTGTGCCCGTAATGCCCACACAGCAGGGCCTCTCGACGCATTGAGTACACGCTTTTGCAGGTAAGTGCGATCGGCCATTTTGCCAATCTCACCGCCTAAGGCATCCACTTCATGCACCAGCTGCGACTTGGCAGGGCCGCCGACAGCAGGATTACACGGCTGCCACGCAATTTTGTCTAATGTAAGGGTCAGCAAGAGCGTGCGACAACCTAAGCGTGCGGTTGCCAATGCCGCTTCACAGCCAGCGTGTCCGGCTCCGACGACAATGACATCAAAGGCATCCAAAAATTCAACAGACGATCGCACGGTCATGGCGGACTTTACGGCTTGGGACTCTCGCTCCATTTTAGCGGTTATGGTTGACGCGCTCTACTCCATAACCTTCTTTAGTCCTTCTGAATAGGGAGTATTTAGAATAGCGGGACGTTTTTCGGGGCTCAATCGCCTATGCCAGTTTGTAGAGTAGAGGCGATCGACCCAGCATTTGAGTTGTCGATGTTACTGCCAACTGTTTGAGGCGCTATTGCCAGAGGTACGAAGCGATGAGGCCTTTAAGCACCCATTAACGATTCCTGTCCACTCTTCATCACAAGTGCACTCAACATCTCTGCTGAAACAGCAAAGCGTTTGGAAGCATCTGCTCAACCTCCGCTTGATCATCCAATCGTTGATTGTTTTAGCAATTGTTAAACCAATGAATGAGTGACGTTAGAGGTGAGAGTGAGTTTTTTAAGGCAATTGATAAACCGGGTTTCAGCGTCTGCCGGACGTTCTAAAATCGATGGCGTATCCAAAGTTCTGCTCATTTGAGCGACTAACTCATCCCTACTGTCATAGCAATAGACACCTGGGTAGCTAAAAGCACTTCTACAGGCGTTGGCATTAGCAATTACAGGCACGCCAGCAATGAGCATTTCAGGTATCCGGGTTAACGCTCCCACACCTGCTTTTTGATGAGCCAGGACAGCTTTAGCATTAAGCAGTAGATGATTTAACTTGCCAGAATCAACTGTTCCATGCAATGTGAAGCGTGGATCACAACAGTAATCTTTAAGTGTTTCTGTCCCATAGCCAATAATATCAATAGTAAAATTTACACCCTGACTAATTTCGCTGAGCCACTGAATCTGCTCGATCATGCCGATTCTTGTTGGGGGGTTAATCGCTGTGCCTAAGATTAAAAAGCGATGGGGCGCTGTATCTTGTCTCAGTTGTCTCAGTTCCAGCAAATTCGATAGAATTGGCTGCGGCGGATAATACGGTAGATAATCAGCGTCAATACCGTATAGCTTTAACAACCATTGCTCTTCACGCGCAATGCAGAATACGGCATTTGCTTTAGCTAACTGCTTGGCTTCATTGGCAAAGCTGTCTGGTAACGGTTGGTAGGTAAATGGATCACGCTGGTCAGGGACGAGCGATTCGAGGTTATGAGGTAGGGCAAGAATATTGAAGTCAAAGTCTTTCGCTACATAAGGAGCAATATAGTTTTCGGTATCTTCCCAGAGCAGCAGTTTTGAACCCTTGTGTTGGTTTAAATTATCGTAATAGATCTTAGATTGCTTACCGCACAAACTAATAACACGGTGAGATGGATAAGCATTGAATTTGTGTTTTGCTAAAAAAATTAGGCCACCAACATACCGATCAATTCGATTAGTTGAGTAGAGATTGATATCACACGCCTCTAGCCCCGCTTGAATGACTAGTTCCTGAATTTGAGCACTCCGACGCTGCCCACCATTTCCGTTTGGATCAGTTTTAAATTTAGAACTACGTAAAATTGCAGTCATGCTTTTATCTTGAGACTAAGGTTAATTACTTGCTTTCAACTGTCTTAGAAACCATCTTGAAGTAGCCCATTGCAGAAGTTGGAGTGTTTTTATTTTGACCTTGAAGGATGAACTACATTTCATAGCTGCTTGAATTTGCGAGAATGCTGTTTCCCAATCACTAATTGCAACCATTTGGCGTGCGGTATTCAGTGCATAAAGCGCATAATGTTCTTTTGCATTATTGGATAACTTTTCGACCGTTGATTCAGGCAAATAGGTTTTAGAAATCTCTATTGCTAAATATGTGTGAGCAATATTATCACCAGATTTAATTAGACGAGAAGATTCCGATGCCGAATGTAAGCGGAAACAGGCTAAAGGTTTTGGTTCATACCAAATTGCATAATGTGCAGCAATGCGTTTCCACATTTCCCAATCGGATGCAGAATAAGCTTGAGGACAAAATCCACCTAACTGTTCATAGGTACTACGCTTGACCACGATTGAAGGAAATTGAATACGTTGGATTACCGCAATAGTTTCTAACCAATTTTCTAAAACGCCAGCGGTCTTCTGCTCAATCGATGATAGCCCCTGCCAATGACCTTCTTCATCCATGTAGATATGGCGGCAAAAGGCGGCTCCAATAGAAGCATCTGTTGTTGTAGCTGCTTGGAGTTGACGATAAAATCCAGGCAAAACAACATCATCTTGATGTAAAATCTGAATCCAATGGCCTTGAGCACGCTGAATGCAGGTGTTCCAGTTTTTAATTTGACCCATGTTGTGAGGCTGACGGAAGAAGGCGACCCTGCCCTGGCCGATTTCTTTTACAAGTGCTTCTGGGTCATCATCTGTTGAACAATCATCAATGACCTCAATTTGCATTCGGTCAACTCCAGGATCTTGCTCAAGAATACTGCAAAGTGTCTGCTTGAGGTATTTTGTTCCGTTGTAAGTTGGAATCATTACAGACCAAAGTGGTCTATGAATACTATCAGAGAGAGAAGTAATAGATGGATAATTAATAGATTCAGAGTTGATAGCTTCCGACGGATGATTTACTGCTTCCATGGTGGGTTATGGGAATGATTGCTTGCTGCTTAAAGACGCTTAACGCAGCAAGCAAAGTAACAATTTACAAATTAAGCTTCGACTCAATCATCTTTTTCACAACATCTTTCATTTGAGATTCTGCTTGCCATCCCATTTTTTGCCTGGCTTTTTTAGGACAACTACGGCTTACTGCAATATCGGTCAGACGGAATAAACTTTTATCGATGACTACGTGCTCCTCCCAGTCCAGTCCGACTGTTGCAAAGGCAGTTGCAACAAAATCTTCCAACGTGTAAGAACACCCAGTAGCAATCACGTAATCATCAGGCTGATCTTGTTGCAGCATCAAATACATGGCTTCCACATACTCTGGTGCCCAACCCCAGTCTCGCTGAATAGAAGTGTTACCCAGGCATAGTTTTTCCTCGCTTCCCGCAGCAATTCGACAGGCAGTAGCAATGATTTTTTGGGTAACAAACCGCTGCGGTCTTAAGGGCGATTCATGGTTTGACAGGATGCCAGAGCAAGTAAATAAACCATAAGCTTCCCGGTAATTGGCAACCTGCCAAAAAGCTGCAGATTTCGCAGCACCATAGGGGCTTCTGGGTCGAAAGGGCGTGGTCTCATCAGCAGCGGTATCACCCGTATTGCCAAAGCATTCACTCGAACTGGCGTTATAGAACTTGATAGGTTCTCCCAGAAAGCGAATTGCCTCTAGTAGATTTAGCGTACCTAGAGTAATGCTCTCAAAGGTTTCGATAGGCTGCTCAAAGGATAGCCCTACTGAGGTCTGCCCTGCTAGATTGTAAATTTCATCCGGTCGAATCTTCTTGATCGCTTGAAGTACACTACGGAAATCATTTAAAGCAACGGATTCTAGTTTGATTTGATCGTGAATGCTTAGTCGAAGCAAATTACTGAAGGTTGATATCTGAGCATCACGAGATGTCCCGCATACGGTATAGCCTTTTCTAACCAACAATTGTGCCAAGTACGCTCCATCTTGACCGGAAATTCCGCAAATAATTGCTTTTTTCATGGGTCATCCCAAGTGATAGTTATTTTTTTTGATAAAGCAGGTTAGCCAGTCTTTTCTCAAGCCGATCCAACGCAGATTCTATAGACCATTTTTCAGTGACAAAATGATGACCGTTTTGACCTAACTTCTTGGCATACTCTGGATTATCTGCAAGTTGTTGTATTGCATCAGCGATAGAGACTGTATCGTTTTCCGCGATCAAGCCGTTAAAACCATGAATGACTGTTTCTCTGATGCCACCCTCTGCGATCGCAATCACTGGCAGTCCACAGGCGTTCGCTTCTAAGGGACCATAGCCAAAGGGTTCTAAGCGTGGGGTATAGACCGTTGCTAGTGCTTGATTGAGAAGCTTAACTAGCTCTTGATCATCCACTCTTACTTTAGGTTGAAAGTCTACGTTCAGATTCGCTGCGAGCTGTTGAATTTCTTTCAGATAAGATGGATCTGCAAAGTTTCCTATCCAGACTAAAGCTGGTCTGGATTCTTTAACTTTAGCTAGTGCTTTTATCACAAAGCCTATATTTTTAGCGACGGTAAACGATCCTACTCCAACAACAAAATTTTCTCTTGGTTGATGAAGGTGCTGAAAAAGAGCAGTATCGATGCCTAAGTAGCAAACCTGGGCGTCTAAACCATAGGCACGTAAGATGCTTTCGCGGCTGAAATATGAATTAACGAGTATATGATCGAATGCTTGAGCGTTGAGCAACTCTTCACGAGCCTGGATTCTTAGTTCCTGTACTTTGACAAGATCGGATAGAAATCGCCGGATGTATTTGGGCGACCACCAAGTGCTCTGTGTGGCTTCTAAAGCAACCCAGGGCAGTTTTGGCATTGCTTCATATAAGCGACGGTAGGGTTCTTGTAAATAAAGGTAACTAGCAGTTTTTGTGTAACGACCAATAAAAGGAGCACCGTAAAACCGACAGGAATGAGCAAACAGTAAATCAAACCCACCTTGATTGATGGCTTCTGCACATTGCTGAGAATGTTGCTTCATTGCCTCCAGCTTCTTGAAAGAATCAAGATAGGCGTTGAGGGAATAAAGAGGAAGGCGTGATTCTTGCTTTTCCCATTCAAAAGGTACGATGTGCTCTTTGACTAATTCACCCAAAGGCAAGTAGGTTTGATCGGCAGTGGGAGGGCACCAAGATTCAACGACATGGCCTCGCTCAAGCAGGCCACGCACATAGCAGTAAAGTGCCCGTTTACCACCACCACTCGGTAAGTTATGCCAAACTGCAATTTTCATAAGGCGTTGCGAGAGTTGAGCAGAAAAAGGACGTAAATTAAAAACCAGCTTTACAATGATTTCTTATAGGCATTAATAGTTCCCTGCGTAAATGTCTCCCAACTAAAATTCTTAGCTTGATTAATGGATTTTAGAGACATTTCTTCTCGAAGTTCAGGTCTTCTGTAAAGTTCAAAAATACTTTGACAAAGCCCTTCTCTGTCAAAAGGGTCAAGCTGAATTCCTGCAGCACCCACAACTTCAGGTAAAGATGAGGTATTGGATGTAATCACTGGGGTGCCACATTGCATTGCCTCTAAAGGTGGAAGTCCAAAGCCTTCATAAAATGAAGGATAGACAAAAGCTAAGGCTCCGCTGTACAGAGCAGCTAAGTCCTCATCATCCACATATCCAGTTACTATAATGCGATCTCTGAGTAAACCTGCAGAGTCTATGTCATCAAAAATACTGTCATACTGCCAACCTTTGCTGCCAGCTAGAACAAGATTTAAGTCACTAATCTTTTGCTCCTTTACTAGTTGACAAAAGGAGCGGATTACATGAGAAATATTTTTTCTTGGTTCTAATGTGCTTAGACTCAAAATATATCGTTCATTAGGAATTAAATATTTTTTCTTCGTTAGCCTAATTTTCTCCAAATCTTTGCAAAAATAAAAGAGATTAGATGCAGCCAGATGAGTAACAATGACTCTATCAGGATTAAGATGCTTTACATGATTGAGCAAATCATTTCGAGTTGCGCGGGAAATACAAAGAACCCAATCATCAGGAGTTAAACTCCCGATGATGCTATTAAATATTTCAAGTTGAGCTTCAAGATCCTTGAAGAAGTCTGGATAGAGGACTGGTATTAGATCATATACTGTTATAAATCTTTGTAATCCCTTTATTGCTTTAGTCTCTTTAGGTAAGGCGTAGAATGGAGAATGAAAAATATCTTTTCCGTATAAGTCTCTTTCATACAGAGGAGTATAATTAGAATCTTGAAGGCTAATAAAATGAGACAACGCCTTTCTCCATACTTTTGTCAAAAACTTGTGTGCAGCAGAAGCGTCATCTTTTTTAACAAGATTCTTGAGATTTTTATAAATCAATTTTTCAAAATAACCGGAAAGGTATGGAATCCCAACTAGGTTATCTTCGTGAATTAAATATTCAATTGAGTGGATTAATGATTCTGGCGAAAAGGCTGTACAGAAAAATGGGTTGCACTCTTGAGAGCTATGCAATCCATAGGCGATCTGTTCAGCAACTCTAAATATGCCTGCACGAGAATTTCCATAGTACCCTGTGCCAAGAACAGAGATGTCATAAACAATTTTCATAATATACTGCTCACAAATCATGCTAGAGACTACAGATTAATAACAGCTATCAGACCCGTAGCCACTTTCCTGTATGACAGTAGATTAAGAATTAACCTACTAAGTTTTTTAAGAATCTTTTGTGAGATCCCGTTAGATATAAGCTCACTAGAACTAAATTCGATCATTTCTCTAACTAAATATTTGGTAGGAATATCTAATTCTGTAAAAACGTGAAAGCTGGAATGGTTAGTACTTAAAAAAAGCTCTTCAAGAGATTTGCTAGTATAATTTCTTAAGTGAGTTTTATCTTGATAATGCGCAAAAGTAAGGCCAAATCTATGCATTGTTTCATCTTCTTTAGGTACAGCAATAATTAGTCTTTTTTCTGTTACCCTAATCAATTCCTGAATAGCTAGATGATCGTCTACATGCTCTAAAACATCAAAGCAGTAAGTGCAGTCAAATGTTTTATCTGCGAACGGTAAATCAGTAACATCTCCTTGCACATATGTTCCCGATTGTCCTCTTTCTCTAGCAACATCTAAAAACTGGTTATATTTATCTATTCCAGTGATCTCGAAATTCTTTTGAGACAAAAACTCAACATATGCGCCGCCGCCGCAACCAGCATCTAAAATCTTTTTGCCAAGCAAGTATCGATTCAAATGCGATACTCGCTCAGGGTTTAAGTTGCCACTGATAGATGACCAGTTGAATTTTTTAGCGTTTTCAACAGAATAAAAATCTTGCATTGTTACCTCATAACTAATTGTTTGACATTTCAATTTAGCTTCGGTCTTATTGCTCTCGACCACTTCTTATTCAATGATTTATGCTCCTCTGTATCCTCAATGGTGAAGCGCTAAAACAGTATCTCTGCTCCAAAGTGCACTGAGTCTTTGCCAGTATTCAGGCAATTACCAGAGAAGTTGTATTGGCTGCTTTCTTTATCTATTTTTTGCTCAGATTCTCAACTCGAATCACTGTGCTATTCATGTAGAAAGCCTCATCAAACCAAAGTATTGGATACGATGTCCTGCTTCCTCTAGCTTGTACAAACAGTTCGTTACAGGATCAGGAAGAATGCCGGAAAATCTGCAGCCTTTTTCGGTGCTCTAGATTGCTCAGAGAGGATTTTGCAGTTCATCAGAAGCCCGATTTCTTCACGAAACTCTGGTTGAACATGCCTATAGCGGCCAGAAATCCGCGTTCTCTCAGCACCAAAATCATTGGTTGTTCAAGGCTTTTGTCGTGCGGTCTTCACAAGACTCATGCATCAATTATTTGAATGCTCTTTCGCAAAGCGTGCATCCAGTACCACTCTCCTGGCTCCCCTTCAAAAAAGAGAACCGCTAAAATCTCCTTTGAAAAAGGGCTTTAGCGGTTCTCTTCGGCGTCAGTTCAATCAAGATCAGATATACAGTCGCATCAACCCGCTTCATGCTGCATCTGGTGATAGTTCCACAGCTTACCGCGCAAGGACAGCAGTTCTTGATACGTGCCTTGCTCAATAATACGGCCTTGTTCCATTACAACGACCTTATCAGCTCTCATAATTGTTGATAAGCGGTGAGCAATGGCGATGACGGTTCGTCCCACCGACAGATTTTCTAACGACTTTTGAATCAACCGTTCTGATACCGAATCCAATGCACTCGTTGCCTCATCCAGAATCAAAATCTCTGGATTCCGCAGTAGTGCCCGCGCAATCGCAATCCGCTGCCGTTGCCCACCCGACAAACGCACACCGCGATCGCCCAATCGCGTGTCTAGCCCCTCTGGTAGTTCTTGAATAAACTCCAAGGCATTGGCTAACTGAGCTGCTTCTATAACCGCTTTCTCATCAATGCTTTCCATCCCGTAGGCAATGTTGTCGCGCACACTGGCATTGAAAATAAACGTATCCTGACTCACGATCGCCATCTTGTTGTGAACAGACGTCAGATCATATTCGCGTAAGTCAGTAGCGTCGAACAAAATCTTGCCACGAGTAGGGTCATAAAAACGAGCAACTAAATCCGCCAACGTTGACTTTCCTGCACCTGACGCACCTACCAGCGCGATCGTCTTTCCTTTGGGGATCGTCAGCGTAATGTCGCTCAGAACAGGTTCATTGAGAGTATGTTCAAAATCAACTGCAACAATCTCAATGGCTTGCTTCAACCCATAAAAGGGTCGGTGGCCGTTCTGGAGGTAATGCTTATCATCCGTCCGCAAAAAGCGTTCCACATTTTGCACCGCTCCCTGCAGCGCACTCAGCTCTGCAAAACGTCCACTCACTTCCTGCACAGCCGGAGCTGTCCGCATGAGCACAAACACAAAGGTCAGTAGCGTCGCCACCTGCAAATCACCATTCGGCACATAAATCGTCATGCCAATCACAATGATGCTAATTAAGATGACAATGGCGATCGATTCTGCGATGGGTCGCACAGCGGCAAATTGCCTGACTGCCTTCTTCGTTGATGCTGAAACTTCATCAGCCGCACGATAAAAGCGCCGACGCTCAAAATCTTGAGTTGAGAAGGCTTGCACCGTACGAATGCCATTGATAAATTCAGCCGCGATCGCCGTTAGGTTCCCTCTTGCTGCCGATTCTGGAAAGCTGGCTCCACGAATACGCGTGTTCAGTGTCGAAATGCCGGCCGCCGCCAAACTGAAAAGCAGCGTTGAGATCAGGGTTAGCTGCCAGGAAATCCTCAAAGACATGGCAGCATACGTGAGGATGATCGCCAAACGGATGAAAATATTACTCGTTGAGGCAACAAACATCCGCATACCAGCCGTTTCCGAGGTCAGGGTATTTAAAATTTCACCCGCTTTCACCTGCCCATAGAAGCGCAAACTCAATGACTGTAATTGTTCAAAAATTCGTTTATAAAGGTTATTAATCAGCCTGATGCCGCCAATTTCAGCAGCCGTGATGCTCAAATAGCTAAACACAACCCGCAACAATGTTGATAAAAGAATCAGTGCCGAGACCCGATATAGCTGATTTAATTTAGACGCATTGACGCCTAGAATTGCAGTATCGAACCAATTAATTCCTGTCCGAAAGGGTTCCGCATTGGGATCAACTAGCTTTTGTAGAAAGGCCAATAAGAAGCTAATGCCAAAGCCTTCAAAAAGAGCCGCTAACAGAGAGAAGACAAGCACTGCCCCTATGATGTGGGGAAACCGTCGAATTTCTCTCAAAATCAGCTGATTGTTGCGCCAGAACCCGGTGGTTCTGATAATTTGCCGTAAGAGAAGAGGGAGCTGAAGTTTCATCAGATTATCTGGCTCAGTTTACTAGGAGGTCTAAGCAGTGCCTTCCATTGACGCCCTTTCTGCTGGTGTTTCAAGACACTACTCTCTGCTCGCATTTTCGACGCGAATGATCGGTGTCACTCAGACGGAAAACCTGATCAAGCTCAGATGGGGGTAAGATAACCTGTATCCTGTCAGGCTGTACAAAGATTTTGTTACAGAATCAGGAAGAATACCGGAAAACCTGCATCCTTCTTAGGCTCTTTATACTGCTCAGAGAATTTGCGGTACACCAAAAACCGGGCTTCCCTCAACCTACAATCGCCCGCCGCTAAGAGGCAGGCTGGATAGGCCTGTTTTTAGTCTGGTATATAACGACCAGTCACGTTTCTATCTGTCTCTCTACTTGCTATTGATCAACGCTAATGGGATGGGGGTCGCGTTTTCGCTGCTTCACGATCGCCATCACCACGTAGTAATAGATGGTAAAAAGCACGCTAACAAAAATCTGGCTGCCCCAGGAATCGTGCCAAAAATCAAACCAATATTTTCCCCAATACACTGCGGCAACAGTCACCAACATAATGCGCGGAATATTGAAGACTAACGCCAGCACAGCACCAACGAGCATCAAACCAATGATCTTCAATCGGCTTTGTTTGAGAAACAATCCTAGAACAAAACTGGCAACCATCATCGTTATTGCCATATCAAAGCCATTGCAGCCCCACCCAATCTGCACGGTGCCATTCGGCAACGAAATATAAATGCCGTTCAGTACCGCAGGTTGCCCGATCGCTTGTAAGGCAGCAGTACCAGCCCAAGCCATCGATCGCTCTAAGATTTCTGGGGCTGTAAAACTTTGCCAAAGGGCTCTGGTAATCTCAGCAGGCTTGGGCAATAAGCCCAGACAGATGAGGAAAATAGACACAGGATAGGTGCTGAAGAAACCAACGCCCCAAAGGCTACAGGCAACGCCCGCCAGAATAATGACGCACACCAACGCCATAATCATGGCTGAAACCATAGCATCAGACCAGGTCATGATCAAACAAACCGGGAAAAAGAGTGCCCCGCTGACTGTCAGAATCTGCCCTAGCAACTGGTCTTCTTCAGGCGTAGGTTGTGTTTCCAACACGTGGCGCTGCTTCCAAAGTTGATAGCTGCCTAACCCGATCGCCACTAGTTGCAACATCCCCGATGCTGATCCATGTAGCGATCGCAGCAGCAGTACGCCAAACCAAAACACTAGATAAGCCAGCACAACCGACAGCCCAAGCAGCACAATCCGGTTAGGGGTTGTTTTCAGCCCTGTTTGCAGTAAGCGCCCAGCAACAGGTCTTATTGTTTGCCATTTCATAAGATCTAACTTTTACGCGATCGCATACCATATCGACCCAGGCTAATCAGAGCCAGCCCCACTACCACTAAATTGCCCACCACAGAACTGCCAGTCTTGAAAACGCCTGTTTGAGCCCCTTGCTTGAGCGAAACAACCTTATCGTCAACCGACTTCGAGGCCTGCTGTAGCTGCTCTGGCGTGATTTTACCGGCTGCTGTAGGGTCAACCTTTGCCTTATCAATTTGAGATTGCAGTTGCGATGCCTGAGTATTGATGTTTTTCACTGCAATACCGTGTAGCGTGAAGCTATCGCGCACCACAACCACACAAGACAGCAGAAAGACAACGCCCAGAACGAGGCTCACCATCGCCAACTGTTTGCGTAACTGCCGTGTTTCTAAGCTGCCGTAGAGCAATAAAGCTGACCCAAACAGCAGCACAATACTGCGATCGCCAACCTGTTGCAAAAAACCAACGCGCCACTCTGCACTACCCAATGCTGGCGGCAGTGCCAGAATGAGCATATCAACGATGAAACCTGCCACACAGGCAATGCCAACGATGCGACAGAGCGCTTTGCCAGAGTAAGAAGATGCTGGACTATTGGAGAGAGAGGTAGTAGCCATAGTAATTAATCAAGACAACGAGAACTTGGCAGACGCTTATTCTTTCCGCGTTTGTACGGTTTGATCAGGGAACTATACAAAAACCTCAAACTCCAACACTAAATTGGGTCGTGTATTCGATCAACGGGAACCAAATCCTACTACCTCCTGTCTTCAGCAAAGCCATAGTCGTCGTTGTGGTTTGCCACCATCTGCAGCCACTAAAAAAAGAGGCATCTCCAAAGAGATGCCCCATTGCGAAACAGGTATAACGGTCTTTAGCCCCTAAAGACATTTCCACTTACGCGTCTACACCAGCCTTTTCAGCCTCCTGCCCTTTGCGTTTGCGCCATGCTGCTGCCCCTAATCCAATCAAACCAGGCAACAGTGCAGGCGTGGGAACTTGATACGTAAACTCATTGAAAGTAACCAATCTAGTGAGACCACCCAAGGCGCCACCACCCGTATTGGCATTCCTGATGGCAACTGTCGTGAAGCGCTCAAGTGGTGATCCTGCACCAATGTTAAAGTAATTGCCTGCTCCTGTAAAAGCCGATAGAGCAACACTTTGCGTCGTCAAGGCACCGTTAGTAATGCCGGAGATGTCAAAAAAGATATTACCTTGCGTTGCTGCAGAACCAAGGAAGAGTAAATTGGCACCAAAGGATGAAATGGGATTGGAGAAGGTAAATGTAGCTGTACTGTTTCTGCCAACTGTGAGACTTCCCAAAAGAGGAACCCCACCAGAAAGGCTAACACCACCTGATGGTAAAGAACCTGGAATAATTGGCAGGACTGGAGAACCATTGATGGAACCCGATGGGGCAGCATTTGTTTTGGAAAAAGTAAGTGCATTAGCAGGATTGGCAACTGTCAGCGCAGCGATCGAAAGAGTCGCAACGGCTGCTGTCGCAGACAATGCCTTTTGGGAGAGTAAGTTCATGCGTTTAGCTACCTAAAGTATGTCTGGTGAGATGGTTATGGCACTGCACCCTTAGGCTACCGATGATCAAAAGTACCGATCGCTTGCTGCGTGGAGACATCAAGAACCACTTTTGAGTGTGCTGTCTAGCAAACTCGATTCTGCAACTAGTACGGTTTTTGGAGCGGGATATCAACGCGGTAGCGCTGGCAATGCACCGTTGGTAGAAGCAGCACTTTGAACTGAAAGCAGAGCAGGATTAATCAACGCTCAGGATTGAGGCGCACTTAAGAAAACTGGGTTCCTGAAGGTTCTCTGGATGCTCAATAGCATCGACTCGTGCAGAGCCCTTCTGCATCAACCCTAGACTCTCGTCCTGCTCTCACTAACCTCTCGTCAGTATGCAGAGCGATGTTTGATCCAGCAAGCAGTTTATGCTTTCTTTACAGAATTTTTGTCGTTTGGGCCTTGTCTTTAAAGTTCTTTCCGTAATCCTGCACATCAGCCTGTATCAATTCAGCTGATCTACAAAAAATGGGTGATGCCAGCCTCCAGTTTCCTGGTCTAACACCACCCGTTATAGTCTTTGTAAGTATCAACACCGTCTTAGAAGCTCAGGCGCTTTCTGAAAACGGTTTTACTCCTGGTAGGAATGGCCATGCATCCCTACGTGAGCCTCCTTAGCTGTTGCCCTCTGCAACCGCGATCGCCTTCCGCTTCCGTAGCGCTGCAATACCCAAGCCAATTAGCCCAGGCAACAGAGCAGGCGTAGGAATCGATCGACTTCCCGCAATTAGCGAGATCGAATAGCTGCTGGGACTTGTTAGATCCAGCTGAGAGGTGAATCGACCAAACGCTGCGGTCGAAGTACCATCAACGTTAAAAAAGCCAGTGATGTCGGCATCGCCAGTCGCACTGTTGTAGATAAAGCTTGCAAGATCAAAGGTCACAGGAGTCGTTGTAAGAAACCCAGTGAAAATGTCTACACCTGTGATAAAGCTATTCACAGGAGCGCTAGTCAAGACCCCAGGAGTAGCGCTGGCAGACAGGTTGAGATCCTGAATGCGTGGAAGCGGAGGAACCAAACTGGCGAGGTTGGCACCAGCAAAACTCCCAGTGCTAGCAGTCACACTGGTGCCTTGCCCACCTGTACCAATGACAGGGAGTGTGAAGCTAAAAAAGTCGAGGGTATTCCCAGCCTTTTTAACCCCACCACCTGTAAGACCGACAGAATCAAGATTGAGCGCACTGCCAAGTGAGATACTGGCTGCGTGAGCGGGGGATACGGCTAAAGTTGCAGCCGTTAAGGTTGCAGCGATAGTGGTCGCTGCCAAAAATCCAGCTTTAAGCGTCATAGATTATACCTACCTGAGTGTTGTGTCCGATGTCAGATCGTTTCAACTAAACTTGGCAGGCTACCGGAGACTACAGAATATGACTGTAGAATTTGGCGGGTCAGGTGAATGAATGACTGAGAAAAGACGATTAACCCGACAGGGTTGTTCACACATCCTTCGGAATCGCGCCCTGATTGTATCCATTGTGTTAGGTAGACCGTCAAACACCATCGATCCGCGTTTTGCACGTTACGCTGGCGTTAACATCTCCCTAAAGTTAGATGTAGTGCTTCTGCTGCCGATTTAATAACTGTCATCATTGACCCATTGTTCTGCCCAGACTGACTAGACAATTGATGCGGTAGCCTGGCAGTGCACCATTGGTAGACGTGTTTTCGCCCTGTGAACGAGTGAAGTGGCGCTGAGAGATTTGGAGCTTCAGCGTTGTCTTCACTTATTCCCCAGTAGAGCGAAAAACATTGGAGGGAGTGCCCCCTATTGCAAAGCTTTACAATAGCTTTACACACAAACTCACATTTATGAAGCTGCGTCTTAAGCAATCTCTTTTGCTTAGGAACAAGAATTTAATCACTCCGACATTTGCTATGGGGGCGCATGGTCGCCTTTGCCTACAACCAATGTGTCGATTTCATTTAATTCACGATCCTTAGGGGCACAAGTCTTGCGCAGCTACAGGAGTCAGCCTTTTGCCAGAGACCCTTCAGACCACGCCTAAGAATTTAAGAATGAAGGTCGTTTGGTTGTTGCTGCTGGCAACGCGGATGGTTGCTTCTAAGCGTTCTGCAAGCTTTTGCACTAGCGTTAAGCCAAGTCCTGTCCCTCCATGCTTCCAGGGGTCGTTGTTGGGAATGCGGTAGAACTTATCGAAAATACGATCGCACTCGATCGCGGGAATCGTCACACCAGAGTTAGTGACGCAAATTTCTAAGGCGGTCGCCGTGGCGTGTGCCGATAGTGTAATGGTTTCGCCAGCCGGGGTATATTTGCAGGCATTTTGCAGCAGCTCGGTCAGAATGCGCTCCAGGTAAGCACGATCGGTGGTGAGCGGTGGTAATTTTTCTGGTAGCTTGATGATCAGCTGCTGCTGTTGCTTCTGCGTACGCTCAAGAAAGGGTTCGGTAATGTGAGCGAGAAAAGGTGGCAACGCGATCGTGCTCAACAGGAGTGGTTCGACGCCTGCATCGATACGAGCCAGGTCAAGAAGGTCATTGATGAGCCTAATTTCTCGTTGCCCTTCTTCACGCAGAATGTTGAAATAGCGGTAGATGGGGTTTGCCTCATTGTCCAAGACACCCAGCGGCCGTAGGCTAAGCTCCAGCATTTGGGTGGCCATTTTAATATTGGACATGGGTGTCCGCAATTCGTGCGAAACCGTGCTGAGAAAATCATCTTTGAGCTGGTTCAACCGCTCTAGCTCTTCGACCTGCGCCTGCGCTGCTTGATAGAGTCGCGACTGACGCAGTGCGATCGCGCATTGATTGGCAACCTGCTGTACCAACCGGATTTCTAGCTCTTCAAAGTGACTGTGGGGTGGCTTGAATAACCACATATCCCCCAAAATACCGCGTTCATCCATCAAGGGGCACACCAAAATGCTCGCGCTCTGCTCAATATTGCGTAGTGTCACCAGAGGCGTTACACAGCAATGAACGGTTTGACCGCGTATGGCTTGGCGATAAAGGTCAGGATTCTGCTCAAACGGAATCACGACACCCGTAGCAACTGATACCCGTTGGTCAATATATTCGTAGCAGATGGTGGAAGTGCCTCGCTCCATGTCGTAGAGAGCAGCATCACAGCAATCAATCCCCAACTCGATCGCTAGCGCCTGTACGGCTGTCTGTAGAATTTGAGTTTCATCCAGACTATCGCGGACGTGATCGGTAATGCGCTTGAGCAGTGCCTCAAACTTCAATGATTGTTGCAGTTGAGCCGTGCGTTCCTGCACCTGCAATTCCAAATCAGCGTTGAGGGTTTGCACCTTCTGATAGAGCGCTGCTTGCTGGATGGCGATCGCCAGTTGATCGGCTAGAGCTTGGACAAGTTCTACTTGTTCGTTTTGCCAATGTGTGATCTTTTGGCTCGAAAGTAAGCTAAAGCTACCCCAAAGTGTGTCGCCGACAATCACGGGTACCAATAGCCATGCTCCCGGTAGCCGTTGCGCTAGACTTTGGTTGATGTCATCGTCGATATCCGCAACATCCACGATCTGGACGATCTCCCGGCGCTTCAGTTGGGCTGCAAACGGATTCCCTACATCAGGAATTTCTAGCCCAAGATCATTGGGTAGGTCGGCTTTCTGCTTATAAATGGCAACATGTCGCCAGCACCCTTGCTCTGGCAAATACTGCACAACGGCAGCTTGATCAATATTCAAGAGTTGAGCAATTTCAGTGGCTGCGGTGGTCAGAATCGTGTGTAAATCCAGAGACTGACGAATGGTTCGCACGACTCGGCTGATCGCCTGCTCTCGTTCGGCACGCTGCCAGAGTGCAATCTCTGCCTGTTTGCGATCGGTGACATCCACATCCACTCCCAGCATCCGTATGGGTGCGCCAGAGGCATCCCGCAGCACATTACCTTTGCTCACCGCCCAACGAAGGCTACCATCGGGCTTCACAAAGCGGAACTCAAGATCATAGGCATCACCCTGCTCGACGCTACGGGTGATGCTGGTGGCAACGCGTTCGCGATCGTTGGGGTAGATCATCGCTATCACGGTCTCAAACCGTCCGTTGAAGCTGCCTGGCTGCATGCCCATCAGCCGTTCCAGACTTTCAGACCAAATAATTTCGTTAGTCGTAATGTTCCAGTCCCAACTGCCCATACGAGCCGCTTTAAAGGCAAGACGGGAACGCTCTTCACTTTCACGCAGAGCCGCTTCTGCTTGTTTACGATCGGTAATATCGCGCACTAGGAGCAGCACTTCATCCGCTCGATACGGCACTACTCTGACTTCCTCAGTCTGAGGTACGTCAGCCACTAAAATCGTTTGCTCGTAAAATTGGATCGCGTTCGTTTCAAGCGCTGTGCTGATAGCATCCATGCGTCGCTGCGCCAACTCCTGCGGCAAACTGTCAGACACATGTGTGCCAACAAAATCACCTGTATCGCCAATCACTCTGAAGGTTTTTGTAGCAAGGAATTCCAGATAGACGCCATGCTTATCTGCCCGCATGACCAAATCGGGTAGTGCGCTGATCAGCGCCGTCTTATGGGCTTCGCTCTCACGGAGCACCGCTTCCGATCGCACGCGATCGCTAATATCGAGATGCATTCCATCGACGATGAGCTCTCCGCGTTTGCCCCGGCAAAACCGAGCATAATCTTTGACCCACACGGCGTCGCCAGAGGCGGTCACAAGGCGATACTCTAAAGCATTCGCTTCCAGGGTGGCAGCCGCAGCGTTCAAAGCCTCAAGAAAGCGTGCCCGATCGTCTGGATGAATGAGTTCAAGTAGGCTTTCTGGATGAGCCATTAAGGTCTGTGGCTCGTGCCCCACCAGTGTCTGATACTGCTCACTGAGAAAGAGGCTAGAAAGGCTACCCTCTTGGCTATAGACTGCTCGATAGATCGCACCAGGAAGGTTAGTTGCGATCGCACCGACAAGCTGTTCGTGAAACTTCTCTTCGAGTTGAATTGCCATGCCTAGCTGCATCGCGGTCAGTTGCAGGCATTGCACTTCTAGCGCGTGCCACGATCGAGCACTCTGGCAGTGATGGGCAATCAGAAACCCCCACACATCGCCCTGCGCTACAAGCGGCACGACTAGATTTGCCTGTACCTGTAACCGGTTCAACAAGGCTGTGTAGCCGTTCATCTCCCTGGATGCCACGTCTTCGATCGCGCTATAGTACCCTTTGCGATACCGCTCTACCCGCGTAACATCAAAGCAGGGGTCATCAATCACCTGTCCCAGTAGTGGCATCCATTCAATGCTGACGGCTTCCACAGCAACGATGCCAGCCCCATTGGGGAGGAAGCGATAAAGTAGGACGCGATCGCTGTGCAGTAGGGCTTTCGTTGCGTCTAGTGCCGTCTGTAAAATGGTTTCCAACGCCACAGATTGCTGGATTTGGAGCGCGATCGCCGAAACGCTCTCTAAAATTTGCGCAGGTGTTATGACCGATGTAGCAATCTGTTTGGCAGTCATCTTGACCTGGGAAAGGCTATGGCTGTTGGTCTTACAGCAGGAATTCTACAGAATTTGTTTCGTTGAAATGACGCTCGTCAGACCGATATAGTGCTTAGTAGTGTCGCAAACCCTGTGAGCACTTAGAGTCGATGGCGATTGGAATGATAGCGGGACGTATCACCTACAGCTTGCCCAACTCCCCTACTAAGATAGACGGTTTAGAGGATGTTTGCGACGTGCAAGCGTTGTCATGCGGCTTTCGTCTGACGTTTGCCAAGCCTTTTTCAACGAGAAACCGCATAAGATACAGCATAGACGGTTGCGCTGTAAGTACAACAT
The DNA here is from genome assembly GCF_003003795.1 of Stenomitos frigidus ULC18. Taxonomy (GTDB): domain Bacteria; phylum Cyanobacteriota; class Cyanobacteriia; order Leptolyngbyales; family Leptolyngbyaceae; genus Stenomitos; species Stenomitos frigidus_A. The sequence goes on from NZ_PVWK01000004.1 coordinate 73,380, forward strand.
ACTCAGCCATACCCGAAAAGCTTTAGCAGCCATGTCGATCGCTGCCACTCCAGAACTAAAACGCCCCATGACCAGGAAGCCACCATCCCCCCTTCTGCTCTGTTACAGTTCATCTCACACCCGCTTTCGTCTCTGGTTCAACTCTTCACTCGCATGAACGACCTTCTGAGCAACTTTTTTGTCACAGGACCGTTTATTCCGCATGGTCACTGTTATCTTTGGCAGCCAAGCCTGGTGTGGTTACATCTGCTTTCAGATGCTCTGATTGCCTTTGCATACTATTCCATTCCCTTGACGCTGTTCTACTTTGTTCGCCAACGGCGCGATCTGCCTTTTTCCTGGATCTTTTTGCTCTTTGCTACCTTCATCGTGTCTTGTGGTACAACCCACATTTTGGACATTTGGACACTCTGGTATCCCACCTACTGGGTATCGGGTGCGGTTAAGGCCGTCACGGCGATCGTCTCCCTACTGACGGCCTTTGTGCTGGTGCCGCTAGTGGTCTGTCAATTTTCAGTTGATGGGTAAAGTCGCTGTAGTTTGATGCGTGCATCGGCTGTCGTAAACCGCCA
>NZ_PVWK01000029.1 GCF_003003795.1 Stenomitos frigidus ULC18
CGCAATCCAGAATTACCAAAATGGGATATCCTTATTCAACCTGCTAGCGGGTAAATTCATTCCTAGAAATCTCCTAAAGTCTGGTCTCCAGCCAGCAGCGGTTGTTGCTCGGTGTCTACTCGCTCGGCTAGCCCCCGATGCACTTTGCCGACTGTCTTGTAAGGCGGCATCGATGCTTGACCAACGCCGCCGAAAGACTGGACTTTGGGACAAACTGACAAACGAGCTAATGCTGGCACTGACCAACACGGCATCCATCAAATCAAACATGGCGTCTTTGGCTTTGCCTAAAGACTGATACAGGCTCTGGCGAAATTGGCTCAGTGGCTCGAAGATCATAGGGTCAATGATGCTTTGCTTTTTCATTGACTCTACGGCAGTTGGTGCCTTGCGCTAGCTGCCTTCTTTACCTGGTTAGTTCAAAGTCCAGTTTCATTCGAGCGTTTGTTACTTTTGCTTGAGTGTTTGCTGCTTCTGTTCAAGCCGTTGTTACTTTCATTCGAGCGTTTGTTACTTCGGTTGAAGTAGTTGTTAGTAACGGTGAAGCTGTCGTTACTAACGGTAAAGCGTTTGTGAAGTGCGATCGCCCTGAAGCAAGCACCGCTACTCGGCACAAAGCCCTGTCAAATGGCGAAAGCAACCCCGCATAACCGCTATTGGGGCTGTTTTTGTGGACAGGGGTTGCCGTTCGCATCGACGAAATTACACTGTCCTGTGGTAAAAGCATTCGTCACTCTCGGATCGAACACAGGTGGAGCCGACGCACTGGAGACAGTTACAGCAGTCCCATTTGCAGGCATTTCTCCAGACGTTTTGCCACAGACTTGACTCACGTCGATCGTGCTACTGCCCTGAAATTGAATGTAGCAAACAGGCGCATTGGCATCCAACCGCAACGTTGATCCAGATGGAAGGGATGGCAATGGAAGTGCGATCGCGGCGTTTGCCAGAATGGATGTGCAGGCGATCGCGGCACCCATGCAGAAACAAGGCTTCGACATAGCAAGCACCAAATGGTTAGAAGGACAGCTTGAGCAACCCAATTTGCATGATTGCCTGCGTTGAAATGCCTACGCCGAGCAGCGTCATGACTAACGCACTCACTGCTGGCAACAGTCTAACCAGGCGCACTTGAGTCGGCATGCGCTCAAACAAATGACGGGCGCTCACCAGCATTAAGCCAAGTGCTGTCAGAGTTCCTGCTAGTCCCAGGCTAAAGACCAACACCATCAACAAGCCAAACCCAACACGACCCAAGGCGATCGCGCTTAGCAACATCACCAGTGCCGATGGACAGGGCACCATCCCACCTGATACCCCCAACGCCAAAAGGCTTCGCCAGGTCACAGGCGCACCATCGCTGCCTGGTGTCACATGAGAGTGAACATGTCCGTCGCCATGATCATGTGGATGCAACTGGTGATGCTCATGCGGCTGCGAGTGGTCAGTTCGATCGTGTGAATGGTCATGATGATTGTGCCTCTGCTCGGCATGAGTATGAGTGTGTGGCGCTGCCTGTGCATGGACATGAGCCACGGCATGTGTATGCTCTGAAGGCTCATGTGTATGGCTATGCGAGTGGTCGTCATGCTGGTGCGATCGCGCTGCCTTTGCGGCTACGCGATTCTGGCGCAAACGGCTGATGAGTTGACGCAACCCAATATCGACCACAATCAAGCCTGAAATAAAGCTGAGCCAGGGATACAGACGCTCTGGCAGAACGTACTGGGAGAAAAACAGCGTCCCTAACCCTAGCGCAAACACGCCAGCCGTATGGGTGATGGTTGTCGTCAAGCCTAAGAACACGGCATGTTGTGGCGTTGCATGAGCGCCTACCAAGTAAGCGCCAACGATCGTCTTCCCGTGTCCTGGTGACATGGCGTGCATCGCTCCCCATACAAAGCAACCTGCGATCGCCAGGGGAATACCCCCTGCGAAATACCAGAGTGCATGTTGCATCAAAGCAGCCTCTTTGCTGTCTGGGCTAAAGATCACGCTCTGCGTCTGTCCAGGAGCATGAATAGTAGTCAAACAGCGGGCAGTTGCTACTCCTGGCAAGAATAAATCATAGTGCAGCCTTAAGCCTTTTACAGGCCGCAACCAGGTGTACGTCAGGTTGAGCGTACTGTGCGTGCCAGCCGTTACTTGCTGATCCGGCGGCAGAACAGTAGTGTCCGATGATGCAACCGTAAGCGTGCCACGATCGCCCTTGCTATCCGTGAGGCGAATGCGATCGCTCAGGAAAGTGGTCAACTCTGTCTGATGAGTACGCACTTCAGCAGGAGACAGCGTTCCATCTCGATTGTCATCAGCCGATGCGATCAATCCCGTTGGAAACGTCAGCGTGATGTGGGTGGTGATGTCGCCAACCTCCACATTTGCCACTGCCAAATCTGCCCAATGTGCTTGACTCGGCGTTGCCAGCCCGATCGACAGCAGCAACGCACCCAAAAACGAAAAAATGCCTACCCTAATCAAACCCCATCGTCGCTTCATGACTGCTTCCTACAAGTGGTTTTGGCTATCAGCTATCAGCTATCAGCTATCAGCGTTAAATTCCAGGCTGACCGCTGACGGCTGACCGCTAATTCAACCCAAGCAACCCAACACCCAATCCAAGCGCCTTCTGTGCCTGTTCATCAAAGGTGGGATCGGTTTCTTGTGCCGCTTTGAACAATGCGTTTGCTTGAGTCGTGTTGCCGAGTGTCTGCGCGATCGTGCCTGCCCGCTTAAATAGCGCTGCATCTCGAATGCCCCAGCGAAGCGCTTCTTGCGTCGCCTGCTGTGCGTCTTGCCCGCGCCCCATGCGAGACAGTACCCAGGCAAGCGTATCCATCGTCTCGGCATCGCGCCGCACCTGGACTTCTTGCTGCATCAGGCTGAGGGCTTCAGTCAGATCTGGGGGACGCCCACGTTCCAGTAAGAGCCGTGCCAGTTCGCGTCGATGCCCGAAGGCTGTGAGATCCTGTCTCAAGCGCGCTTCTGCCCGATCGCGCCACTCGGTTGCACTCTGCGGATCGCCCTGTAGCTCTTTGACCCGCGCCATGCCTCTGAAAACGATGTGATCGTAGACTGTGGGCGATCGTTGCGAGGTGAGAAAGATCTTCGAATAGAGCTTTTCTGCAGCACGATAGTCCCCACGTCGGACTTCCAGTTCGGCCAGATTCAGGACTGCTGGGGGATATTGAGGCAACACGCGTAGCGCTTCACGGTAAAGCTTTTCTGCCATATCGAGCTGCCCGCGCTTGAAGTAGAGCCGACCCAACACCGTGCGTGCCCAGACAGAACTGCCTGTTTCTTCGGGTTCTTCTGCCACCAGTCCTTGTTGAAACGCTTGCATGGCCGCCTGATCCTTGCCTTGCGAAACATCGACTAACGCTCGTAGCGTTAGTGCTGCCAGATCGGGGTTTCGTGCTACCAGGCGATCGGCCGCTTGACTGGCATCCTTCACCTTGCCTATAGCCAGGTTTGTTGTCACCTGCACGGCTAGTGTATCTTCATTGGGAGTGGCTTTTTGCGACAGACGAAGGGCTTCCCGAAAATCATGTTTGGCGGTGGCAACTCTGGCAAGTGCCATCAGTGCACCATCGTTAGAAAAGGGCAGCTTCACCAATGATTCTTGAGCGGTTTGTTCTCCGAGTAAGTACCAACTGGTTTCCCCCGTTGCCCGTGCCATTTTGATATAGGCTTTGGCAAGCAGGGCACGGTTCATCCCACCCGATGGATCTTGACGGATACGATCCTGATAGAAGGCAATTTCTTGCTCTAGCGTTTGGGTGACGCTTCCAGGTGATGGTCGTTCAAAATTGTAGCGATAGGGTGCGTCAAGCTTGGCGCGATCAAGCTCTGTCCATACTTTTAACCCGATCGGGATGGTTAATAGCAAACCTGCGATCGGCAATATTACTAGCGGCAGCTTACGCAGGCGTTTGAGCGTTGCCTGCCCCACTCTGTTTGGACTGTACTCCATGCTGTTCCTCCCCAGTTTTTGGTCGATAACTTGTAGTGAGTAGGGGCGCAAGGTTTTGCGCCCCCACCGCCTAGAACTGAGTTGTTAGTTCGGCAATGCCAGGTAAGGGAAGGAAGGCACCAGTGGGTTGTGTCCCTGAGACGGATTGCCAGGAGTGCCATCGTAGGAAACGTTATCACTCGCGATCGCGCCGTTTGTCAGCACACTTAACGTAATGTCGATGACATCATCCTTAAATAGACGACCGCGAATGGGGCTGCCTTTGGCATTGAGAGCGTTGGCGTAACCACTTGCTCCTGTTGTATCGATGCGCATGACATCGGGCAAGAAGGCACCCAACAACGCATTCGCACGAGCATCCGTGTTCCCTACTGCCAGTAGAGTTTGTTTAGCCTCTGTGACAATGGGTGCCGCAATGCTGGCGGCTGGTTGTTGACCTGCCAGTGCAGCGGCAACGAAGTCAGGTCCAACGCTGTTATACGCATTAAGCAACGCATTGGTTCGTATCAACCCTTCGTTAATCGCGGGACGCGCGAGTTGTTCGACCTGAATGTATTTACCGTTGGCACCCGGAACCGAGATCGTTTCCCAAACGTCAAACACCTTCGCTTGGCTGCCACCTTGCAAGAACTTGATCGGTACGCGCACTGCGATCGCATTCACGTTATAGCCCTTCGCAAAATCGATCGCGGTATTGATTGGACGAAAGCCAACGGCAGGACCTGTTCCCGCTGCACCAGCCCGCACCCGGAAATACTGCTCAACGTCAAAGAAGAAGGGATCTTCCCGCAGACCCGCAAACACAGAGAGATTGGCATCGCCCAGCGCAACCTGATTGACGATCGGCGCGGTGCTGGGATCAGGGGCAAGCGGCGTTGTTTTGCCAACAACCGCAGTCTGCTTACTACCATCACGAATAGTAGTGAGCTTAATTTCTTGCTGGTTTTTGGCATCGGGAGCGCCAAATTCAAAGCGCAGCAGCACATCGGTCTGACCTGTCGGTGTAGCATCTTTGTCGGTAGCACGAGTCACCTTAAACTCATAGCGAGCGCGTGTGCTGAAGTAATACTGTTGGCGGGCGACCGACCGTGGGTTTGTGTTCATCACAAAGACCAGATCACTATCTGAGGCACCCGGATTCTGGTCTTGCTCACGAAACACGTACAAATCCGTCAGGTTCAAGTTGCGCCCTTTCGTATCCACTTCACCATCATCATGGTCAGACGATCGCACATACTGCGTTGCGACGCCTGCCGTGATAATCACGCCTAGCGCAATTAAACTCAGTCGTAGAGGTGCTGCGGTTAAAAAGCGTTTCCAGAGAGTGCGGTCAGCTTTGGGGGCGTTCTCAGTTTTGTCGTGGGGAGGACGGGGCTTGAGCATCATGGTGGTAGTTTCCTGAAGATAGTTTGTGTGCTGAGTCATCTAGGGGAATGTCTGGTGTAAAAGGGCTTAAGATGCAGCCAGTGAGCGATCGCATAACGCTACTGCCTCATGCCTTCACACCCGTGCAGAGAAATCAAACGATCGATCGTCGTTTCTGCTTAAGCGACTTTCTGACCTGGTAGCCAATGCCCAAAAGACCAGCGGCAATCAGACCCGCCGTTTCGCTTGGCTCTGGAACACCTGCCGCGTTGGTAGCAGTCACACCAGTAAAGCTAATCTGGTAGTCGCCACCTGATGTACCGTCACCCACGAACCCAGTGAGAGGCGACGCTGCCCCCGAACCTGTCGGCGCAAAAATACCGCTGACATCCGCATCACCAAAAATGCTGCCACCCACGCTGACGGGGCTGTAGCCAGAGCTGGCGATCGCGAGGAAATAGGTGCCGGATGCCGTGGGCGCAAAGCCACCCGATGTTAGCGATGCTTGAGCCGTACCAAAGCTGTCATCATTGCCGTACACACCCCGACCAGCCAAGTCAAACAAAAAGAGCTGCGGGTCAGGCAGCAAAGTAGTCGGTGATCCTAGCTGCTGGTCGATCGGCAGCTCAATCAACGTATTCGCGTTAATAGTGGTGGCAGAAAATGTCTGGCCACCCGCCAGCACGATGCGAAACAGGTTGATCACGTTCGGTGCTGAAAGGGTTCCGGTGATTGCCTCCAGGGGTTGTGAGCCACCTGGAATGACTTGAGCGGTGTCTAATGTTTGACCAGTATCACCAACCTGGCTAAACGTCACTGCCTGTGCATAACCAGAAGACAGCCCTACCGCAAAGACGGATACGGCGACTGCCTGCGCCAACTTGTTCATAAAATGCTTTCCCTTAGGCTGAGTGCGGTGAGATCTTGGAAATAAACGATCGATACTGTCAAAACTTGGCATCACAAAATGGCGCAGCATGAACCGGAGTTTGCACTCCGAAAATTCACGATGCCGTTTTTGCTAATGCTCAGGTTTTGACAACTTGGCTGACGCTCTCCCCCCTAAATACGACTCAGGGGAAGCGCTGGATTTAAATTGGATTTATTTGAATGATTTAAATGCCAGCGTTGCTTTTAAGTAGAAGTACGTAGATACATACCTGTGCGGAAACGGTATCAGATTTAACTCACGCCTTCACTCTTCCAAAAGACTTAAGTAAGCAAACGTCCATCAAACTAGACATGCTGATAGTTGACAGCCTGTCATAAGCTTCTGTCATTCTCGGCAGCTCTACGAACGCCCTCTAAAAACTCAGCGTTCAGGGTTCCACAGAAACAATTGTACCCAAGCTGACCTGATCAAACATTGCCGTCACATCTCGGTTTCGCATGCGCAGACAGCCGTGAGAAACGGCTTGACCCAACAGTTCTTCCTGGTTGGTGCCGTGAAAGCCAATCTGCGTTTTGCCATCCGTCCAGATGCCAATCCATCGGACACCCAGTGGGTTGTCTGGCCCCGGTTCAATCAGTTGACCCGTTCTAAAGCTCTTGAAAACAGGGTTTTTCTCCTTTGACAAGACTTGAAAAATGCCCGTTGGCGTTTCCCATCCCTGTTTGCCGATCGCCAGCGTGTACTTGGCTAACAGCCGATCGCCCTGATACAGATAAACACGCCGCTGACTGAGCTTAACAACTAGACGAACGGCGATCGCAGCGTTTTCTGGAGTTATCGCGTGTTCAAATGTAGGCAGCGGTGGCAGTATCGTGAGCATGAATGGCGACGATTGCGACTCTGAGGCAGCTTCTTGCCCCGTTGCTGGCTGGCTGCTGCCCAAGAGTAGCGTTAGAAGGCTCAAACCCAACACGAGTGATCGGATAGCACAATCGGGGAATTGACTAACGATATCTTGACCTGAATCCAATGCTGCCACTGTATTAGAGCTTGGTTGAACCGTAATCGTGCACTGTCAAGCCAGCGTCTTAAAAGTAGAGATCGTAGTTATTGCTACAAAAACCGCTGTGAGCTTCACTAACAATGCAGTCGACAAACATGTATAGGTAACTTCCAGACGTGTGGTTGATGATCTGTAAGGGTGTTGCATGTAACGTCCCTACCGATCTAACTCAACTTCACAAGTTTTTTCACTTCACAAGGATGTGTCATGTCGCTTTCAGAAATTCCTGCTTTGACCGAAAAGCTGCTGGCAGCTAAAAAAGCGAAAAGTCTCAGTTTTGCCGATCTGGAAACCGTCGTCGGACGCGATGAAGTTTGGCTTGCAGCGCTATTCTACCGTCAAGCGAGCGCTTCGGAAGACGAAGCTACCAAATTGCTCAACGCGTTGGGTCTCAGTACCGACCTGGTGCCCGAACTAACGGGCTATCCGTTGAAGGGGCTTGGTCCCATTGTGCCCACCGACCCGCTGATTTATCGCTTCTACGAAATTATTCAGGTCTACGGCTTTCCGATGAAAGAGATCATTCACGAAAAATTTGGCGATGGCATTATGAGCGCGATCGACTTCACCCTCGACATCGAAAAAGTAGAAGACCCGAAGGGCGATCGTGTCAAAGTAACGTTAGATGGCAAGTTCTTGTCGTATAAAAAGTGGTGATTTATTAGCGGTCAGCGATCAGCCATCAGCTATCAACTGTTGGAAGCGTTAGGGTCTAGCAACTGACCGCTGACTGCTGACTGCTTCATCCATGCAGCGACACCGAGTCATCTGGCAGATCCTGGTAATGCTCCCAATCAATATTGGGCATGCGATCGAACGCTTCATTTAAAGAAATTTCCCACTTTTTGCGAATTTGGGCTAAGTAGGGTGCGCCCAGACTTAGCTTCAGTTCGTAGCGCACTTTAAAGGTATCGGTTTCGTACATCACCACATTGATCGGAGGGCCAACCGAAATATTGGATTTCATGGTGGAATCGATCGACAGCAGCGCACACTTCGCAGCCGCTTCTAGGGGCGTGTTGAAATCAAGAATGCGATCGAGAATAGGCTTGCCATACTTTGCCTCACCGATTTGCAGAAACGGTGTTTCCTTAGAGGCTTGAATACAATTGCCCTGGCTATAGACCAGAAAGAGGGCAGGCTCTTCGCCGCAAATCTGCCCACCGACCAGAAACGTACACTTGAAATCGATGCCGTCTTTTTCCAGCCAGGGACGGTCTTGCTCTTGAATCACGCGCGCTTTAGTGCCAACGTAACGAGCAACCTCATACATGGTGGGCAAGGTATGCAGGTTGTTTTCTTCCTTAGCAACTAAGTCTCGCCGCAACAGAGTCAACGCGCCTTGCGTGATCGATAGATTGCCAGCGGTACAGATGAGAATGACCCGCTCTCCTGGGTTGGAGAAATCAAACAGTTTTTGATGCGTGGAGATGTAATCGACGCCAGCATTTGTGCGAGAGTCCGCAGCCATGACTAAGCCAGAGTTGGAAAGGATGCCGAGGCAGTACGTCATGCAATCAATCGAGGTGGGGTTCTTTTAGATTTTAAGGGTTGGTTAAAAATTAACTCATCGTTTTTAGATTAGGGTTAGCAGCCAATCTCTAGCAGTCCGTGTTCAGGCGTCGCTAAGCAGGAGGCAGAAACTTATGCATGGCTGGCAGCCGATCGCTATTTGAGTAACCTTAAACTGCTATTAAACTTCTGCCTCTAAGGGTAGATGCTTTTTTTGTGCCGTGTTAGCTGAGAACTAACGTTGATCCCGTCCTCTCCAAATTGATGCTCCAAAGGCACCTATGGATGGTAGATTTAGCGGAGTATCTGCAAGCAAGATTTAGCAAGATGAAAGTCCTTGTTATTGGTGGTGACGGCTATTGTGGTTGGGCAACGGCGTTGTACCTTTCCAAGCGTGGCTATGAGGTTGGGATTTTAGACAGCTTTGTGCGGCGGCATTGGGATCTGGAGCTGTGTGTCGAAACACTCACTCCGATCGCGCCCATTCAGCAGCGGTTGCAGCGCTGGCACGACCTCACAGGTAAAACCATTGACCTCTTCGTGGGTGACATCACCAATTATGCCTTTTTGGACAAAGTGCTTCACCAGTTTGAGCCAGGGGCGATCGTCCACTTTGGCGAACAGCGATCGGCTCCGTTCTCGATGATCGATCGCGAACATGCGGTGCTCACGCAGGTAAACAACGTTGTTGGTACGCTGAACCTGCTCTACGCCATGAAAGAGAGCTTCCCCGACTGCCATTTGGTGAAGCTGGGGACGATGGGCGAATACGGCACGCCGAATATTGACATCGAAGAAGGCTACATCACGATCGAGCACAACGGTCGTAAAGATACCCTGCCGTATCCCAAACAACCGGGCAGCATGTATCACTTGAGCAAGGTGCATGACTCTCACAACATCCACTTTGCTTGCAAAATCTGGGGTCTTCGGGCAACGGATTTGAATCAGGGTGTCGTCTACGGGGTGCTGACTGACGAGACGGGCATGGACGAATTGCTCATCAACCGTCTCGATTACGACGGGGTGTTTGGTACAGCGCTGAACCGTTTTTGCATCCAGGCGGCGGTGGGACATCCACTGACGGTGTATGGCAAAGGTGGTCAAACGCGAGGCTTTTTGGATATTCGAGACACCGTGCGTTGCGTCGAGTTGGCGATCGCTACACCGGCAAATCCTGGTGAATTCCGCGTCTTCAACCAGTTCACAGAGCTGTTCAGCGTGGGTGATTTGGCAGACATGGTGGCCAAAGCTGGTAGCGCGATCGGTCTCAAGGTCGAAGTCCAGCACACAGAGAATCCACGGATTGAGCGCGAGGAGCACTATTTCAACGCTAAAAATACGAATCTGCTGGATCTAGGGCTACAACCGCATTATCTTTCCAGTTCCTTGCTTGATTCGCTCCTGAATTTCGCCACTAAGTATAAAGACCGCGTGGATGAGTCTCAGATTCTACCAAAGGTGAAATGGCGTCGCTAAGCAGTGGGAATAGGTTATGAGCCGTCGCATTCTCACGCTCTTGGTTTTAGTCGTCCTGCCGGGTGCAGTTTTGACAGCGATCAGTACCTATTACCTGTTTCCTGAATGGGTTGTTTTGGACAAGAGTTACCAAAACTACCAGAAGTTGGCTCAAGTGCCCACGTCATCTGTGCGTGACCTCAATGTGGCGCAAGCTGCCGAAAATCGGCATCGGCTGAACTGCTTCGCCGAAGGTGTCGGTGTTTTATTGGGTGGAGTCATCGTGGCGATCGGCATTCATGGCATCTGCACACTGCCACAGCAGCGTTAGTCAGGTGGCGGCTGTAATCAAGTGGCCTTGTGTCAGATAACGTCTTGTCGGATAGCGTCTTGTCAGAGAGCGATCGTGTCTTCATCAACCTTCACACTCACCCTTTTGGTTTGGCATCCTTATGCGAATTGCCCTCTTTACCGAAACCTTTCTGCCTAAAGTAGACGGCATTGTCACACGGCTGCGCTACACGGTCGAACAACTACAGCGACAGGGCGATCAGGTGCTGGTCATCTCGCCAGATGGTGGGTTAACAGAGTACAAAGGGGCGCAAATTCACGGCGTCTCTGGCTTCCCGCTGCCGCTCTATCCAGAGTTGAAGTTAGCCTTACCGCGTCCGTCGATCGGCTATGCGGTCGAGCGCTTCAAACCCGACTTAATCCATGTGGTTAACCCAGCGGTTTTAGGATTGGCAGGTCTGTTTTACAGCAAGACCTTCAATCTTCCCTTGTTAGCCTCTTATCACACCCATCTGCCAGAGTATCTACAGCACTATGGCTTAGGCATGTTAGAAGGGCTGCTGTGGGAGCTACTGAAGGCTGGGCATAACCAGGCGCGATTGAATCTGTGCACCTCAACCGCTATGAAACAGGCGTTGACAGAGCATGGCATCGAGCGCGTGAATGTCTGGCAACGTGGCGTGGATACCGAGACCTTTCAGCCATATCTGGCGAATGCTGAGATGCGATCGCATCTCAGCCAGGGGCATCCTGAAAGCCCTCTATTACTTTATGTCGGTCGCCTGTCGCCCGAGAAAGAAATCGATCGCATTAAGCCGGTACTGGAATCGATCCCCGGCGCACGTCTGGCATTAGTGGGCGATGGTCCCCATCGGCAGACATTGGAGGAGTATTTTACAGGTACGAACACTCATTTTGTCGGTTACTTACAGGGACGAGAACTAGCGGCTGCGTTCGCCTCGTCCGACGCGTTTGTGTTTCCGTCTCGTACCGAAACGTTGGGCTTAGTGCTATTGGAAGCGATGGCAGCGGGTTGCCCGGTTGTCGCAGCACGCTCTGGTGGTATCCCCGATATTGTGCAAGATGGCGTGAATGGCTACTTATTTGATCCGCTTGATGAGAGGGGCGCGATCGCAGCTACCCAACGCCTGCTGGCAAACTCCGAAGAGCGTGAAATGCTTCGTCGCCATGCTCGCCGCGAAGCCGAACGCTGGAGCTGGGAAGCGGCAACTCGCCAACTGCGTAGCTACTATCAGTCTGTGATGATGGCTTAGGGACTTGCGGATAAAGCTCCCAGCATGGGGGAATGGCACTGCAGTACCCTACCAAAATTCGTGACCTAATGGTACTTTCTTGCTGCTCTTGGCCTTTAGAGGTGAGGAGAACAGCAGCAATGGAGGTTAGAACAACCAATCTCTATTGTTTAAGTGTCGGTCTCACCAATTCCAAGCTGACGCTTGCTTTGCTTGAGTTCTTTCCAAAGCGACTTAATTGCCTGATAAGACTCTGCTGGAGACATCTTCCCGCCGGTTTCGAGGCAGCAAATATAGCTCACTCGTTGTGAAAATTCTTGTAGGTTGGCGTTGAACACCAAGTTTTCTGGTTTGACTGCACCGCGATAGCGCGATCGGGGATACAAAAAATCAGTTTTATCCATCACAATGCTCCTTATTTCAAACCTGCGTTAGCGGCAATGGCGCTAACGCGAACTGCGAATGTTTATGTTAACCCAGCATTAACCTGTTGTTAATCTCTGCTGTCAATCTTTAAAGGATCACTGCAGTTGAGGTCAAGCATGCGGATATAAGGTGCGGGGACGTTGTCTTCGCTAAGAGTGCCCCGTTAGCCTGCGTCCCAATCAGTAAAACTAGCTGCAGATTTGATATAAATCTGCATTAGCCTTTTGTTTGAAGTGGATGAGCACCGTTTAATCAGCACCCTCGATCGGAGCAAAGCCCTGACGCTGAATATTTTCGGTGACCACACGGGGTTCCAGGAATTGGAGCAGGTAATCAGGCCCGCCTGCCTTGGAGCCAACGCCGGAGAGCTTGAAGCCACCAAAGGGTTGACGAGCGACGATCGCGCCTGTAATACCTCGGTTAATGTACAGATTGCCCACTTCAAAGTCGGCGCGTGCTTGCTCAATGTGTGATGGAGTGCGGGAATAGAGCCCACCCGTGAGGGCAAATTGAGTGCCGTTTGCCAGCTCCAAGGCTTCCACAAAACTCTGTGCTCGCATGACTGCCAGGACAGGGCCAAAGATTTCTTCGCGGGCGATCGTTGCGGTCGGTGGCACGTCGTGGAAAATGACGGGGCCCACGAAGTAGCCGCCTTCAAGTGAAGGCATTTCTAACGCGAGTTCACATTCCTGTCGTCCTTTTTCGATGTACTCCAGGATGCGATCGCGAGCAGCAGCATCAATGACCGGACCGACGCGAGTACTGGGGTGATCGGCGCGTCCCAGATTGAGCGATCGGGTTGCCTCTACCAAGCGCTGTAAGAACAGATCGTAGATTGGCTCCAGCACGATGACTCGTGAACAGGCAGAGCATTTCTGACCGCTATAGCCAAAGGCAGACTGCACTACGCCCTGCACGGCCTGATCGAGATCTGCACTTTCATCCACGATGATGGCGTTCTTGCCGCCCATCTCTGCCACAACGCGCTTCAGGTGCTTCTGCCCCGGTTGCAGGATGGCTGCATCCGCATAGATGCGACAGCCTACTTCTTGAGAACCCGTGAAGGTAATCATGTTGGTCTGTGGGTGCTTGACCAGATGTGCTCCTACGGTGGCACCTTTACCGGGAACGTATTGGAACACGCCTTGTGGAATACCAGCTTCGACCAGAATCTCAGTTAACTTAGCGATGATCACGCTCGACGTTTCGGCAGGTTTCAGCAACACACAGTTGCCAGCCACCAGTGCCGCCACTGCCATCCCAGTTGGAATCGCCAATGGGAAGTTCCAGGGGGAAATAACCACTACAATGCCCAGCGCCTGATAGTGATAATGGTTAGTCTCACCAGGGAAATCGTAGGCCACACCCGCATCTAAACGTTCCATTTCGTCAGCGTAGTAGCGGCAGAAGTCGATCGCTTCTGACACCTCACCATTCGCCTCATTCAGTGGCTTGCCCGTCTCAAAGACCATCCAGGCAGCGAGTTCATCCCGTCGCTGGGTCATTAGATTAGCAGCAGTGTGCAGAATGCTTGCCCGTTCGGTTGCGGGTGTTTTCTGCCAACCCAGCGAGGCTGCTTTGGCAGCCTGAATCGCGCGATCGGCTTGCTCAACATTAATCAGTCCAACCTGTCCTACGATTTCACTGAAGTTTGATGGATTCAAGGAATCGATGTGCGCATCAGTCGCTACGTAAACGCCATCAATCAGCGGTTGATAGCGTTTACCCAGTCGTTGACGGACCCATTGGATCGACTGGAGGGCACGATCGCGCTGCTCGGCATCGGCATAGTCCGCATCCGGAGCGTTAATAAAGGTTGCACCGCTGACCGCTGACCGCTGACCGCTGACCGCCAAATCAGAGTTTGCAATGACTGGCGGCGCAAGGAGTTCTTCGATCGGGCGTTCTTCCAGGTTTTGGCGCAGGAAGGAACTGTTGGCGGTGTTCTCCAGCAGACGGCGAATGAGGTAAGACATACCGGGAATGAGTTCACCATAGGGGCAGTAGACTCGTACGCGGTAGCCTTTATCGACGATCGCTTTTGCCAGCTTGTCTGCCATGCCGTAGAGCACCTGAAGCTCGAAGCGACGGGGCGGAATTTGGAGGGTTTCGGCGATCGCGATTGCATATGCCTGAGAGCGCACATTGTGACTGCCGATCGCGCCGTAGAGATGCTCGTGATTCTCTAGCAGCAGGCGCGTCATGGTTTCAAAATTAGCGTCCGTAGAGGCTTTGTCGTTGAAAACAGGCTGCTGCCAGTCTTTTTGAGCGGCTTTGATGGTTTCTTGATCCCAGTAAGCACCTTTCACCAGTCGAACCGTCAGCGGTGTTCCTCGCTGTTTTGCCCAGGCGATTAACTCGGTCAAATCGCGCCCACTGTCGCGCAGGTAAGCTTGCAGCGTGATACCGACGTCGGTACGGGTGCGAAACTCATCTTCCAGCAGCAGATCTTTCAGGATTGCCAGCGTCGAGTCTTTGTAGGCGTACTGCTCCATGTCAAAGTGAACGGCGGCACCGAGTTCCTTGGCGCGACGCAGCAGCAGGCGAATGGAGTGGCTCACCCGTTCTCGACTGCCATCAACATCTAATGGGTCAAACTGGGAATAGAACGCTGTGAGCTTAACGGAAACTTGCGCTTTGGGCAAGGCTTCACCGTCTGCCTGATCAATCAGCGGCACGTTCGACCAGCTTTTGGCAGCATTGGTAAGCTGCGCCATCAGTTCCAGGTAGCGATCGAAATAGGACTGTGCCTCAGCTTCGGTAATGACCGCTTCGCCCAGAAGATCGACGGTGAAGGTCATTTTGTCCTTGCGCAGACGCTCGATCGTCTTCAGTACCTGCTGTATGGTTTCACCGGCGATGTACTTGTGTGCCAGCGTTTCAACCGCTGTAGAAATGGTGGTTGCAGCCAACTGCCCAGGCACAGAATCTGGGTTGGCGAAGTTGAGCATTCCTTTCAGCGCGGAGGGTAGCTCCACCGTTGCGTCGCCCAGATATTCCTGCATGTGGCGGGCAATTTCGGCTTTACTGCGCAATGAGGGCAGGCAGTCGATGAACCGAAACAGCTGTACCCGCAAGCCAGGATTGCCCATCGTCCAGGCCAGTAATTTGTCATCCCAGCGCATCTGGTCGCGCATTTGGGCGAAAAAGGAGCGGTTTTCGCGGGTCGCGCTGAGAAGTTGGCGGGCGATCGCTTGGGTTTGGGTTTCGTAGAGATTGGCAGACACTTGTGCGACCACAGCAGTTTGACTCCTGTCAACGGTAGGCGATCGATCCGTGCGACCGGATGCTGCAAACGGTCTAGCGGCGGGAGGATTCAACCTGTAGGACCTATCTATTCTAACGTCGATCGCCCCTGCTCAAGCGGGATGTGCCCTTGGATTAAGCGGTTGCTGGCATCCTACAACACCCGGAACAACGCTCTGGAGTGATGCGTGTGCAACCATTGGGTGGCTGTTGCCGCTGGCATGGGGTGGCTAAACAGATAGCCCTGCATTTCTTCGCATTGGCACGATCGCAGGTAATCCAATTGCGCGGCCGTTTCAACCCCTTCAGCAATGACGTGCAGGTTCAGCCCACGTCCCAAGGCAAGCACTGCATTGACGATCGCGGCATCATGTGGGTCGCTCGTCACTTCATGTACAAAAGACTGATCGATTTTGATGGTGTTCAGCGGAAAGCGCTTCAGGTAGCCGAGCGACGAATAGCCAGTGCCAAAGTCATCCAGAGAAATATGGACACCCAATGCTTGCAACTCTTTAAGCATTGACGTGGTGGCTGCTACGTTTTGCATCGCGATGGTTTCGGTAATTTCCAATTCCAGGTAGCAAGGGTCGAGTTGAGTCTGCGCTAGCAGTTGAGCCACCGTTTCCACCAGGTGAGGTTGCTGAAATTGTCGCGCCGAAAGATTCACCCCCATCCGCAGTGGTGGGAGCCCAGCCCCTTGCCAAGCTTTGTTTTGTGCGCAAGCTGTACGTAACACCCATTCGCCAATTGGTACAATCAAACCGTTTTCTTCGGCTAAGGGAATGAACGTAGACGGTGCGATCGACCCTAATTCTGGATGCTGCCAGCGAATCAACGCTTCCATCGCCGTCACGGCTCCGGTGTTAACGTTGATCTGGGGCTGGTAGTACAGTACAAACTCATCGCGCTCTAAGGCGTGGTGCAGGCTACTTTCAAGCGCTAGTAACGCCGATGCCTGAGAGTTAATAGCAGGCGTATACATCTGGTAACCGTTCCGACCTTGTTCTTTCACACGGTATAGGGCAGCATCGGCATGTTTTAGTAAGGTCTGAGCGTCTTCGCCATCGTGCGGATACAGAGCAATGCCAATGCTGCAGCTGATATGGAGTTCGTGTGTTTCCAGATCGAAGCCTGGTTTGAGCGCCTCGCCCAGTCGTTGAGCGGCTTTTGCCGCATCTTCAGCACTGCCGATTTGTGGCAGCAGGAGCGTAAATTCATCGCCTCCCCAGCGGGCGATCGTGTCACCTTCTCGAAGACAATGCGCGAGCCGTAGAGCAACTCCTTGCAAAAGCTGGTCGCCGATCGCGTGTCCCAACGTATCGTTAATTGTTTTAAACCGATCCAGGTCAAGGAACATCACCGCCAGAGCGGTATCTGTACGAGACGCATTGGCCAGTGCCAGGGGGAGTCGATCGTTGAACAGCATCCGGTTGGGCAAGCCAGTTAAGAGGTCATGAAACGCTTGATAGCGAATGGTGGTCTCTGCTTGCTGTCGTTTCAGCGCACCGCCAATGCTGGCAGCCATCGCTACTAGAATCGATTCTTCATTGCTGGACCAACTGCGTTGGGTGCGGCAGTCGTCAAAGCCAATGAAGCCCCAGAACTGACCATCAATGAGAATGGGTACCAGCAAAACGGACAGAATCTCATCCAACTGCAGCAGGTCTTGCTGTATCGCCGAGAACTCATCAACGCTGCCACTGATCGACTGCCCCCTTGAGAGCGCCTCATACCAATCAAGCAGGCCAGCCGCACGATAGGATTGGTTCTGCCAGTGCGGTTGCTGAAGGGTTGGCAGAATGGAGTCTCGCACCCATTCGTAGCGAACGCTCATCGCCAACTCACCCGTTTCGGGATGGGGATGATTTTCGAGGATGTAGACGCGATCGACCCCAGCAGCCTCTCCCAAGGTTTGCAGCACGTTGGCGATCGCCACCTCATAGTTGGTGTCAGTCAACAAATAGGTCATGGCAGTGGCAACGCCTTGCAGCAAGCTGTCTCGCTGGTGCAGTTCAGCTTCCGCCTGTTTGCGTTGGGTGATGTCTTCGACGGTGCCCTCATAACCAACCAGTTGACCTGTCTGGTCGCGGATCGCGCGGGCATTTTCTGAAATCCAAATAATGCTGCCATCACGGCGGTACACTTGTGACTCAAAATCTAAAACGGCATCTTGTGCTTGTAGCAACTGGCTAAATTCATCCCGTCGCTGTGCATCGACGTAGAGCTGCTGGCGGATATCGGTGAGGCCAGTGATGAGAGCGTGCGGCGAGTCGTAGCCATAAAGCTTCGCCAGCATTGAGTTAGCAGTCAGGTAATGCCCTTCAGGGGTGGTTTGAAAGATCCCCTCAACCGCATTTTCAAAAATGCTGCGATACTTTTCCTCAGCTTGCTTAAGGGCTGCTTCCGCCTGTTTACGTTCGCTGACATCCCGACAAACACACAGCAAGCCATCCTTCAAGAGCGTCACAGACAGTTCTTCAGCAAAGGTGCTACCGTCTCGCCGTTGGGCAATCGCATCGCCTTGCCAGCGCCCATACTGCTGCAAGGCTGGGACGATTTCAGACTCGTAGCGCTGCACCGCAGTAGAGCCATGCAAAAGCCGCCAGTTTTTGCCAATCAAGGCAGCTGTGTGGTCGTAGCCAAAGAGTTGTGCATGAGCCTGGTTGAGGTACACAAAGGCTCCGCTCACATCCAGCAAAGCAATCCCTTCAGTGGAGGCTTCGATCGCTGCCAGTTGAGTCTGGATCAGGCTTTCTCTTTGACGCTGCTCAGTAATGTCTTCGATCGTGCCCAGCACACCAATGACCATACCATCAGCATCATGAATTGGAATTTTATTGATCTGTGACCAATGCTGCTGTTGATTAGCGAACGTGATTGCTTCAACAAGGCCCAAAAGCGGGGTGCCAGAGGCGACCACTTGACAGTCTTGCTGCTGAAAATGATTGACTAGCGTGCGATCGTAGGGCAATTCATCATCAGTTTTGCCAAGAATGTTGTCAACCGAGCCAATCGCCACGCTGTCGGCAAAGTGTCTGTTGCATCCCAAATAAACCGAGTGGGTATCCTTCCAAAAGATCGCGAGGGGCAAATTATCGAGCAACAGTCTCAGGAAAGCTTCATTTTCACGTAAGGCTTTTTCAGCTTGCTTTAGCTCGGTAATGTCGGTAATAAAGCCTTCAATGCCGAGCACTTCGCCCCTTGCGCCATAAAGTCCGTGCCCTTTCTCCCACAGCCATTTTTCCTGACCCGCTTTCGTGTAAATCCGGTATTCAACCTCATACGGTTCGTGACCGGCGATCGCGCGATCGATCGTACGCAACAGTAACGGCAAATCACAGGGGTGACAGATGTCGTTATACGTGATCTGCCGTTTCCTTCCAGCCAGTTCTTCACTGCTATAGCCAGTGATGGACAGGCAACCATCACTGAGATAAAGCATCGTCCAGGCAGGATCATTGCCGCCTGTAAAGACAATTCCTGGCAGCGAGTTAATTAACGTGGATAACCGTCGCTGGCTCTGTTCACACGCGGCTTCGGCTTGCTGGTACTGCAGCATACGACCGAGCTGTGCCGCTGTACGAGACACAACCCGCACAGCCTCTTCGTCTTCCGGACGCGATGCCGGTAGAAAAAAGACGATGGTAGCGATGAATGTTTCATCAGCGAACACAGGTACCGCCAGCGCTGCCTGTAGTTGGGCCGCCTGGGCAAGCTGAGCCCGCAAAAACTCATGGTCAGGCGATCGCGTCACATCGGGAATCCACTCCGGCTGCTTGTACAGCCACACACGACCTGGGAGCCCCTCTCCAGGCGCAAAGACAGCCTGTTCGCTAGCCGCCCTAAAGGTTTGCAGGTTGGCTGCACTGCTATACCAGGCAGCACTGCATTCCAGCTGAGTTTGCGACGTGTTGGGCACCCAGGCTTCGGCGAAGATCCAGCCCAGGCTCTGGCAAATGTGCTGCAGCGCCACGCTTAGCACCCGATCAATCTCCTGCGTGCCCGCGATCGCCAGCATAATCCCCTGTAAGAGATCCGCTTCTGCCTGCTGCTCAGCGCCAGCCACACTCTGACCGGCAGCAGCGTTAACCGTTGGTTCAAAATTTGATGAAAACGTGGGCATCAGTAGTTTAAAAGCATAGATTCAGCAATGGCTGCGTCGAGACGTGTGGGTAGAAACAACTGGCCGAACCACTTGCTTGGCTAGATTGATTTGACGAGAAATAATACACCCTAATCTGATGGCTGTAAGCATCGCTACACGCTCACCAGAACATTCAATGGTCGAAACCGCCGTATGCTTTATTCGTCACAGTTTAATCCTTAATTTTAACTTTAGGTAAGCTTAAGGTTTAGCAGCACGGGACACAAAGTAGGATTCCCATCATTAACATGGGCTATCAGACGAGTGCTTGAACGTAAGCTTCAAGGACAAAGGAGCCAAAACGGCTAATCCACCACTGCCCGATCGATACTTGCCGCTGCTGCCGCTGGCTTCTCAAGCTTATCTGTTGCCTGTAGTACTCCTGTAAGTAGGCATCGTGCTGTACGATGTCTAGACAAAACCGGGGTCTAAATAAGACCTGATCACGTCAATCGATGCTGTTCTAGACAACGTTCCCACTCAACCCGAAAGGAGTAGTTAGCATGTACATCGAGGAAATCATCGCGAGCGAAGTGCTGGACTCACGCGGTAATCCTACCGTTGAAGCACGCGTTGTGCTGGAGGATGGCACCGAGGGATCGGCGATCGTACCCTCAGGCGCCTCGACGGGTGAGAAAGAAGCGGTAGAACTACGTGATGGCGACCCGAAGCGTTATGGCGGTAAAGGCGTCCTTCAGGCAGTTGAAAATGCCAATCACAAACTAGCGCCTGAACTCGTGGGCATGAATGTCACCGAGCAGCGCGCGATCGACCTTGCCATGATTGAACTAGACGGCACACCCAACAAAGCCGCAATGGGCGCAAATGCCATTCTCGCCATCTCGCTGGCGGTAGCTAGAGCGGCCGCAAACTATCAGCAACTGCCGCTCTACCGTTACCTGGGTGGTATCAATGCGTCGCTGCTGCCCGTGCCCTGTATGAACGTCATCAACGGCGGTAGCCATGCTGATAATACGGTGGACTTTCAGGAGTTTATGATTGCGCCCCATAATGCGCCGTCGTTTACAGAGGCGATTCGGATGGGGATGGAAACGTTTCACGCCCTCAAGTCAATCCTTAACAAGAAGGGCTTGAGTACAGGTGTAGGTGATGAAGGTGGGTTTGCCCCCAACCTGAAGTCAAACGTCGAAGCGGTCGAAGTGATTTTAGAAGCTATTGAGAAAGCCGGCTATAAACCTGGTGATGATATTTCCATCTGTCTTGATCCTGCTACGAGCGAAATGTGGAAAGACGGTAAGTACGTTTTCTTCAAGTCTGACCAATCCACCAAAACATCGGAAGAAATGGTTGATCTGTGGGCATCCTGGGCACGGCAGTACCCGATCGCCTCTCTAGAAGACGGTATGGGCGAAAACGATTGGCAAGGCTGGAAGCTATTAACAGACACGATCGGCGATACGGTTGAACTGGTTGGTGATGACCTGTTCTGCACCAACACCAAAATTCTTGCTGAAGGCATTGAGGCCGGTGTGGCGAACTCGGTGTTAATCAAAGTGAACCAGATTGGTACTTTGACAGAAACGCTGGACACGATCGAACTCGCAGGCAAGAACAACTACAAGTATTTTGTGTCTCATCGCTCCGGCGAGTCAGAAGATACAACGATCGCTGATCTGGCGGTTGCCACCAGTGCCGGACAAATCAAAACAGGTTCCGGTTGCCGGGGTGAACGCGTGGCTAAGTTTAACCAACTGCTGCGTATTGAACGTCAACTGGGTAAATCAGCACGGTTTGCAGGCAAAGCGGCGTTTAAATAAGCTGTGGTTCAAAGCGGTTGTCTTCTCCTGTCGGGACATTATATATAGCGTCCCGACAGAAAAATGCTTTTTATACCATCGCTGAGCGGAGCAGGTTAGAATCCTAGCGAAATTGATCGCTAAGCTCATGCCATTCATCTTTCGTACGATCGCTGCTATCGGTACCGTTATGCTGCTGGGTGAAACCGTTTCGGCGCGATCGGGGACGTTTCGGTTACCAACGCCTTCCGACCTAGTACAGCAGCACCCTGATCGATCGCTCCCTCAGCAGCAGAGGGGAGAGCCACCGTTCTCCCTACCAACTCAACGGCTCAGTCAAGTTGGCAATAGCCCTAACCTTTCGCTTCTGGCCAAAGTCATTGTGGGGTTTCTCAAGGGTGATGACTACCAAACCCAATCTAAAATGCATGTGAATGCTGTCATTGGCACTTCGACAGTGACGGCAGATGCTCAAATTCAGACAACGTCTCAATTCCCTAACAAGTTTCGGACGGAGATCTCGTTTGCCAAACCAGGAGAACCAACTCAAGTTAAAACACTGATTGTTTCGGACGGAACACGTGTGTGGGTGTATCGCGTCGATTTAAAACAGTACGCCGTTTTCACTTACGAAAAATTTGACCAACTAGAAGATAGCTACTGGATTGGTTTTGCCACTACAATGTTTGCGCAAACGCCGCCAGAGGCGAAAGCGGCTGTGGCAAAAAGTACCCTATCTGATCCTGACCTATTGCAAACCATGGGTTTGGAATTGAACGCTTTGAAGGGAGGCCCTCGCACCGTTGAGAGCGAGAATTTCTATGCCTACGAGTACAAAGATACGCAACAAGGCTTCCTTTTAAGTGCGTTTGTCGAGCCGGAGTCCGCCATACTCAAGCGGTTGCAGATTACTGGAAAGTACGAAGACTCGGATATTACAATGGTCGAGCGCCTTTTGAGCCGCACCGCGATCGCGCCAGTCAATATCAAGACGTTTACCTTTACACCTCCAAAGGGCACTAAGAAGGTGAAAACGCTGGCGCTTGGTCCGCTGTAGCTACCCGGTTTTCTGACTGCTGTTGGGTTCAACTTTGTGATGTTCAAGCTTGTCGAACGGGGTTTGCTCATGATCGTCGGTGCAAGAAAACCTCATTTTGATCCCGTTTGGATTTGCCACAGGCTGGCGTAGATACCCTGCTGCTGCAAGAGCCTGTCGTGCTGTCCGCGCTCGGCAATCTTGCCCTGTGCCATCACATAGATACAGTTGGCATTGCGAACGGTAGATAAGCGGTGGGCGATCGCGATCGTCGTGCGCCCGACCGTAATGCGTTCCAGCGATCGCTGAATAGCAGCTTCCGTCTCGTTATCAACCGCAGAGGTTGCTTCGTCCAAAATCAAGATCGGTGGATCTTTGAGAATGGCACGGGCGATCGCCAGGCGCTGCCGTTGTCCACCCGATAGCTTTTGCCCCCGTTCACCCACGATCGTGTCGTAACCCTGGGGTAGCTGTTGGATGAACTCATGCGCCTCGGCAATTTCCGCTGCCGCAATGATCTCGTCTGACGTAGCCTCAAAGCTCCCATAGGCAATGTTTTCTGCCACCGTGCCATGAAACAAGAAGACATCCTGATTGACCCAGCCGATCGCTCGTCGCAAAGCGGGTAAAGCTAAATCCCGCAGATCAACCCCATCCAACGTGATGGTGCCTGATTGCACTTCATAAAGTCGCAGCAGCAGTTTCACAAGGGTACTTTTGCCCGATCCCGTTGCACCCACGATCGCAGTGGTTTCGCCAGCTGGAATATGTAACGAAAGCCGTTCGATCACTGGCTCACGATCGGCATAGGCAAAGGTGACGTCGTGAAGATGGATATCGCCCTGAATAGAGGAGTTTTGAGTGATGAGTGATGAGTTTTGATTTGAAGACGTTGTTTGGTTGTTAGTTGTCCGTAAAGGACCAGTTACTGATGCCTGATCGCTGACCGCTGACCGCTGACCGCTGATCGCTGACCGCTGACCGCTCTCCCCCAACGCCAAATGCCCAGAGTGAATCGCGATCGGTGTATCTAGTAAATCCATCACCCGCTTCGTCGAGGCCATTGCCCGTTGATAGAGGTCAAAGGTTTCGCCCAGCCGCGTCAAGGGCCACAATAGCGATTGGGTCAGGAAGATCAACACGCTATAGCTGCCCACAGAAAGTGAACCCGCGATCGCCAACTTGCCGCCGTAAAGTAGCGTTGCTAAAAAGCCCACCAGCACCAACATGCGGATGAGTGGAATAAAAGCTGCACTGAGAGTGATCGCGCGTCGGTTGCTCTGGCGATAGGCTTCACTGTCACGGGCAATGCGTTCTGTTTCGTACGCTTCAGTGGCAAAGCTTTTGATGGTTGTGATGCCGCTCAGATTGTTCGACAGCCGACCGTTTAGCAAGCCCACTTTCTCGCGCATGTCGGCATAGCGGGGCGCGAGTCGGCGTTGAAAAATGACTGAACCCCAAACGATAAACGGCATGGGGAGCATTGCCATCCATGCCACGCTGGGAGCCAGAATAAAAAAGACGCTACTGATAATAATGGCAGTGGTGCTGACTTGCAGAAGGTCATTTGCCCCACCGTTGAGAAACCGTTCTAGCTGATTAATATCATCATTGAGAATCGACAGTAGTTCACCCGTACTGCGTTCTTCAAAGTAGGCCAGCTCTAATTCCTGTAGATGGGCATAAGCATCTAACCGCAAGTTGTGCTGGATATTTTGCGCCAAATTACGCCACAGACGATCGTACGCATACTGAAAGGCAGACTCCAAACCCCAAATGCTAAACGTCAAGAGCGACAGGATCACCAACTGAGTAAACAGGTTCTGAATACCTAAACGACCAAACACCGATCGCTGCTGCTGCACGACAATGTCGATCGCCGTGCCAATCAGCGCCGAAGGAGTCAGGTCAAACACTTTGTTCAGAATCGAACAGGCGATCGCCCAACGCACTTGCCTGTGATAGTTCTGGCCGTAGTCCAGCAAGCGTTTAAGTGGGTGAGCCTTTGGGGAGTGATCGGCCTGAGTTGGCGGGAGCGATCGCGGACGAGAACTTGATTTTGCTTGCTTTGAAGACAAACGGGAGGTGAACCGAGCCAAAACAGACCTCGCAGCAGAAGGGTGGATGCAGATAAGCTGCCAACCACTCTAGCTAACTTTGCACGTCAGTGAGCGCCACACCAATCGGGACAGGTCGTATCACTCTGCCAACCGTGGGGATGAAACCCACAAATCAGGGTTGTTCTCGCTTCGCGGCTGTAGCCATAGGCCATCCCGTGATAATTTGCACAACCCACACAGGCTTTAGGGCGCGATGGGGTTACCTCATTAAAACCCAACTGCGATCGCAGGATGTGGCGTTTACTCTCCTGACGTTGCCATCTCGCATGCTCGGCCTTCCTGAAGAAGTAGTGCATCTTCCCATAGGGGAAATGGGCAGAGTCCATGAGCGTGCTGATGAATGGATATCCTACAGACTACCCATAATTAAGACAGGATTCCCTCACCCGTCCGCCTGAGATCGAAAAGATCTATCTAGAGCCCCAACTGCCATACCTTCACCTTGCTATCCGAACTGCCGCTCACAAGAACGCGTCCATCATGAGCAAGGGCGACCGCATTCACAGCGCTAATGTGTTCGGTCAAGGTGCCGATCAGATTACCGGTTTCCAGATTCCAGAGTTTGATTGTGGTATCGCTACTGCCGCTTACCAGGAGTTTGCCATCGCTGCTCAGGGCGATCGCGTTCACCGAATCCATATGTCCAGACAGAGTACGCACCACAGTAGCGGTAGCCAGATCCCACACCTTGATGGTTTTGTCCTTGCTACCGCTGACGAGCGTCTTGCCATCGGGTGCAATCACCACTGCGTTGACTGAATTAAAGTGCCCGTTCGGCAAAGTGCGGACTGGCTCATTTGTTTTCAGGCTCCACAGCTTAATCTGGTTATCCAATCCACCGCTGACCAGAAATTGACCGTTGGGGCTGAGAGCCACCGATCGCACCATGCCAGCTAAACCTGAAAAGGAACGCAAGGCCTCACCGGTTGCTAATTTCCACAGCCGCACCGTACGGTCTTCACTGCCGCTAGCCAGCAGTTGCCCATCAGTACTAATGACAACCGAATTCACATCTCTGGTGTGCCCAGTCAGGGTTCGTAGCAGTTTGCCATCGGCTAGTTGCCAGAGGCGGATGGTATCATCATCGCTGCCACTGACCAGGGTTTGCCCATCGGGGCTAATGCTCAGGCAGTTGATGGGTTTGTGATGTCCCGTTAGCGTACGCAATAATATGCCAGTTGAGCGTTCCCAGAGTTTAATACTGTCATCCAAACCACCGCTGGCGATCGTCTGCGCATCAGGGCTAATCGCGACGGCTGTCACCCAGCGGGAATGTCCGGTTAGAGTATGGATGCAGTGCCACTTCTGCGCACCTGAGACGGGCTGCCTGGAAAGCGGTGCCCTGGAGGCTGGTGCACCCGATAGACCGGGCTGATTCGATACACGTGGCTGACTAAGGTTCGGTTGGTTCGCGTTCGGTTGGTTCGCGTTCGGTTGACTGTTTAATTGCTTACCTGTTGGCGGCTGAGAGGGCCACGCTACAGCAGGCGGTTGGGCAGCGGTATTTCTGCTGGCTGCGATCGGGGGGCGTGATAACGCGGTTCGCAAATCTTTCATCACAGCATCCGCAGAGGGGTAACGTTCGCTGACCAAATCTTTCAGCATTTTGTCTAAGATTTGCGCGATCGGTTCGCTCATGGTTCGCCCCTTTTCACCCAGGCGTTCTCGCCAGAGCCAGCGTCCTTCTAGTGGATCGTAGAGGTCCTCTGGTTTGATCTGCGTCATCAGAAAAAGACAGGTCGCCCCCAAACTATAGATATCGCTGGAGGGATACGCTTTGCCGCTGCGCAACTGCTCGATCGGCGCATAACCTTCAGTGCCAATTTTTGTACCCGGTTGAGCAGCCGTTTCTGCCGACAGCAGCTTGGCAACGCCAAAATCAATCAGCACTAGCTTATTGTCAAACTTGCGACGAATAATATTGGATGGGGTAATGTCCCGATGGATGACTTGATGATCGTGGACGAATTTGAGAATGGGCAGGATGCCTGCCAGCACTTCACGGATGCGTTGCTCGATAAACACGCCGTTTTGTGCCATTTCTTGCAGTAGCGTATTGCCTTCAATAAATTGCTGCACCAGGTAAAGGCGTTTATCGTGTTCAAAATACGCTAACAGCGCTGGGATTTGGGGATGTTCGCCCAGTTCATAAAGCCGCACTGCCTCTTGCTCAAAGAGCTGGACTGCTTTTTCAAGCGACTTTGTGCCCTGTAGCTGGGGTGAAAACTGCTTGATGACGCACTTTGCTTTGAGCCGATCGTCGTCTACTGCCAGGTACGTTTTGCCAAACCCCCCTTGCCCGATCGGTCGCATGACGCGGTAACGTCCTCTCAACAGCGGGATTAGCTTAATACCACAGCTAAGGCAGAATTCAGCATCATCGGCGTTTTTGGGATGCTGGCAGTCTGGGTTGAGGCAGCAGGTCATACTTATGCACCAGGAACTTGTACTCTATTCTCTCTGATTAGCGCGTTCTACACTACGGCTATGCCACGATCGCCAGGACTCCATGACACGATCGCCCTAAAAGTTTATCAACTGCTTTTACCACATGAGCCCGATCGTCATGTCATGGCTTTGTGCCACTCTGGTCTACCAAAAGAAACTGACATGCACTGAACGGTTTGAGTCTATCTGCCGTCTAAGCTACGGACGCTAAGCTTTTGGGAGCATCAATGAGCGACAGCTGACTGCAGGCAATCTACCGAGAGGAGGTTCTGAGGGTCTATTCGCCGTTTTAAGCTGGCACTATAACCTTGACGGTTCGTTGGTTTGGCAACTGCAGGTTACTATGCCTGATACTCAACCCGCTGTTGTATGGGTGCGCTGTGTTTGCAGCCAACACAGTCTTTCAGCTATACAGTCTTTCAGCTATACAGTTCAATTACGAACCTGTCACGCCTCATCATGAATTTTCCCTTGCCAAAGCATGTTCTGATTAAGTTGTTTCCTGCAGCGCTTTTACTCGGTTTGGCAGCGGGCTACCACCTGCAACCGGAACCACAAGAGCTGTCCAAAGGAGTCACACCTCAGAGCCTAGCATCGCCATCGGCTCAATCGATGAGTGCGTCTGCCCATCAACCCGCACAGACAGATTTTGTTGGAGCATTGAGCGATCAAGGGCAACGGCGAACGTACTATCTGCATACGCCACCGTCATACCAACCGGGTCAGTCGTTGCCTCTCGTTCTGGCCTTCCATGAGTCAGAAGGGCAGGGTAAAGATATGGCAGCACATACAGGATTGAATCAACTGGCGAATCAGAAGGGTTTTCTGGTGGTCTACCCGGATGGTCTGAACGCTAAATGGAATGTTTCGGAACAGGCCGCAACGAAAGAAGATAATGCGGCCTTTGTGCAAGCGCTGATTGCCCATTTGGGACAGATTCGCGTGATCGATCGCCAACGCATCTACGCAACGGGACTTTCGAATGGTGGCATCCTGGTGCAAAAGCTAGCATGTGAAAATCCCGGTCAAATTGCTGCCTTTGCCACAGTCGCAGCATTATTACCAGAACAGTTTCAAGCAAAATGTCAGTCCCAAACGCCTGTTTCAATGCTGATGATCAACGGCACGGCTGATGCTGTCGTACCCTGGCAAGGTGGCGCACCACCCGCTGTCCATGTCGGTCGCAATCTATCGATCCCGTCGATCCCTGATGTCTTTAGCTTTTGGCAAAAGCACAATGGCTGTTCGGCACCCGTAACGGTACAGCAACGTGCTGATAAACGCGTCACGACTTCTTCGTATACCCACTGTCAGTCTGGCTCAGACGTGACGTTGATGGCGCTGAATGGGGCAAGTCACATCTGGCCTGGTGGTGGTTATGGACAATCATCGTTTTTGGATACCAGTCAAACAATCTGGTCTTTTTTTGAACGCCACACGCTAGCAACCGCAGCGTTACAGCCAAACGCTACAAAGGGTCAAAGCTTGTCTGCGTCGCAGTAGCTGCGCGCTAAGCAGCATTAAACCGCTGACAAACGTTGTTTCGATCGCGATTGAACCTCTTTTCACAGTCGGCAGTCTAACGTTCTACGCCCAAAATGCTTGTTTCCCTTTGCGATCGCAGCTAACGCAAAACTCCCTAGTCCTATTCACTTGAGTAATGTATGACTACGCAGAAATTTTTTGCCCGCACTGTTGCCATGGTGGCTACAACCGTCCTTGTCACAGGCGCTGCCAGCATTTCCAAGAGTTGGGCAGAACCGCAACCTGGCCCGAAACAATTGGTGGATCAAGTCTGGCAGATTCTCGATCGCAACTACGTTGATGGCAGCTTCAACCAGCAGGACTGGAAAGCAGTGCGGCAAGACTATGTCGGTCGTTCTTACAGTTCTAAAAAGCAGGCGTATGTGGCGATTCAGCAAATGGTCGCTAAACTCGGCGATCGCTACACCGAGTTCTTTGAGCCCCAAGCCTACAACGCACTGAATACTGAAATTAGCGGCAATTTGTCAGGGGTTGGTCTTGAACTAGCTGCGAACGGAAAAACCAAAGCTTTGACCGTTGTTGCCCCGATTGAAAAATCACCTGCCGCCTCTGCGGGCATCTTACCTGCCGATGTGATCACCAAAATCAATGGACGATCGACGCAGGGTATGAACATCAACGATGCCGTCAAGCAAATTAAAGGTGTAGCAGGTACTCAGGTGGTGCTAACGATCCTCCGTGGCAAGCAAAATCTGACGTTCAAGCTGACTAGAGCCAACATTACGATTAATCCAGTGTCATCCCGCACAGAGATGACTGAATTTGGCAAGATTGGCTATATCCGTTTACCAGAGTTTACTCAAACGGCTCCGGCTGAGATGAATCGAGCCATCCTTGCCCTAGAAAAGCAACAGGTCAAGGGTTACGTTCTCGATCTGCGCTCTGATCCCGGTGGGCTACTGGATGCGAGTCTGAAAATTGCCAGTATGTGGATGGAGCAAACCCCGATCGTGTCTCTGGTCAATCGGCAAGCCGTCAAAGAACGCTATGAAACAGACGGGCGATCGCTGACAAACAAGCCTCTAGTCGTGTTAGTAGACGGTGGTTCTGCTAGCGCCAGTGAGATTCTGGCAGGTGCTCTTCAGGATAACGGTCGTGCCACCCTGGTTGGAACACGCACGTTTGGGAAAGGGTTAGTGCAGGCTGTACAGCCGTTAGGCGATGGCTCTGCGATTAAACTGACGATCGCCAAATACTACACACCCAAAGGCCGCGATATCAACCACATTGGCATTACGCCTGATATCGTTGTCGGGCTGACCGATGACCAGAAAAAAAACTTAGTGCAAAAGCGCCAGGTTGCAACAGCCGCTGATCCTCAGTACGCCAAAGCGCTGTCCAGCTTGGGGCAATTATTGCGAGCAAAGGCAGCCACACCTCGACAGCCAGGTAAGACGTTGGAAACCCTCGTACGATGAGCGCGGCTGGGATGAAAGAGGTTGAAAAGCCAAGTCGTTGGAGTCTTATTCCTGCCTTTCTAGTCGGTCTCCGTGTTGCGATCGCGCCCTTATTACTATGGGATGCGCTCGATCGCAACACAGGTACCTGGTTCATCGCTGGCTACAGCCTTGCCGTGCTGTCAGATACATTTGATGGCATCATTGCTCGTCGTCTAGGCGTCAGTACGGTGCAGCTACGTCAAGCTGACAGTTGGGCAGACATTTGCCTCTATCTTTGCGTGGCGGTGAGTGCGTGGTTGGTCTATCCCACGATCCTTTCTGACTTTGCCGTACCGTTGTTGCTGGCGATCGTGGCGCAACTAATCTTGTTTGCTATCAGCTTGATTAAATTTGGCAAGTTTCCGAGCTTTCATACCTTGACTGCAAAAGCTTGGGGACTCACTTTATTGATTGCAACCATTGGCTTATTTGGGTTTGGCTACGCACAGACACTTTGGCTTGCCATTGCTTTTTGCCTCATAAACAGTGTGGAAGAGATGGCTATGACGATCATTCTGCCGATATGGCAGCACGATGTCTTGAGCCTTATTCACGCCCTAAAACTGCGCGACAAGCTGCGTCAAGACGTTACATAGCCCCATACTTCTACGTTAGTGACGGTTAAAACGACAACGGTGTGTCACGAAGGCAAGGGTGCTGGTGAAGTCGCTTTTAACTCTATTTCTGCAACACTACGACGAGTGGCCTCCACAAAACGACTCACGCGGATCGGGTCGATCGGCTGCTCACGTCGACCATGCCGCTTGAGCGACGTCGAGGCGATCACGCCATCAGCCGCTTGCATCAACGTCGGGATGTTTTCCCAGTCTGCACCACTACCAATAAAGACAGGCGTACCGCGTGCGGCGGCCGTTGCCAGCTCCAGATCTTCTAACGTCGGTGGACTACCCGTTGCCCAACCGGACAGAATGACCGCATCGGCTAAACCGCGCTCGATCGTGTCCTGCACGGCCACCGTAAGATTGGGTGAACTTAGGGGACGAGCATGCTTGACCAACACATCGGCAAAAATTTTGACTTCGCTACCCAGTTCTCGCCGATAGCGGAGCAGTTCGTGCGCTTTGCCTTCAATCAACCCTTGATCGGTTGCCATCACGCCAGTCAGGACATTTACCCGAATAAATTGTGTTTCGGTACAGGTGGCGATCGCCAGCGCACTACGTGCATCATTGCGTAAAACGTTAATACCGATCGGCAACATCACCATTTGCTGTAACCGCTGCACAATTAAGCTCATGGCGCTCACGACAGCCGGATCGACCTGATCTTTAGGAAAGGGTGCATCAAAAAAGTTTTCGACAATAATGCCGTCCACACCACCCGATGCAAGTGCCGTTGCCTCTTGCTCAGCGCGATCGATAACAGCCTTCAAACTGCCTCCCCAGAGAGCTGAGGTTGGCAGCGGCAGTAGATGAACGACACCAATAATTGGATTGGGCGTCTTGAAAATTTGAGTTAAGTCCACGTGCGTAAAGGATTCGGACTCGTCTGAAAGGGACTAGTTGTTAGAATCATAACTTTTTAGTGTCCCTGTATTGCTTGTAAAGGTGAATCGGTTTAAACCTGGCATTAGGTTCTCCATCTGGACTCACCATCCGCTACGATTGATGAGCATTACAAGTATGAGTATTTATGAGTACTTTGCCTTCACTGAAGACGCTTTGACAACACCATCATGTCCATCAAGGGTTTTAGGCGTTTGCGTAAAGTATCGTAATATTTCTGTTTTTGCGCTATGGTAGTTAGTGTTGACATCTGGGCGATTGCAATGAATAGTAGCTGTATATGCTGCTATTGAGTTTGAGGCGAAGGGTTAATCCGTCGCATGAGCGATCGCTACAGCTTACCGACTGACACAACCCTTTCCAACTCCACCAGAAATAGGATTTCATGGGCAACAAGCCAACGATTGCCGTTACACATTTGGGCTGCGAGAAAAATCGAATTGATACAGAGCACATGTTGGGGCTCCTGGTTCAGGCTGGCTATGACGTTGATGCTAACGAAGAATTAGCTGATTACGTCATTATCAACACCTGTAGCTTTATACAAGCAGCTCGTGAGGAGTCTGTGCGTACGCTGGTTGAACTGGCAGAAGCTGACAAAAAGATTGTGATCACGGGCTGCATGGCTCAGCATTTTCAAGAGCAGCTCTTGGAGGAGCTGCCAGAAGCCGTAGCCCTCGTTGGTACAGGTGATTACCATAAGATTGTGAATGTCATTGAGCGCGCTGAGTCTGGTGAACGCGTGCAG
The DNA here is from genome assembly GCF_003003795.1 of Stenomitos frigidus ULC18. GTDB lineage: Bacteria > Cyanobacteriota > Cyanobacteriia > Leptolyngbyales > Leptolyngbyaceae > Stenomitos > Stenomitos frigidus_A. Next base: position 32,240 of record NZ_PVWK01000029.1, read on the forward strand.
GAAGTCTCTCAAGAGCCGACCTACATCGCTGATGAAACGACACCTCGCTATCGCACCACGACTGAAGGCGTCGCTTATCTCAGAATTGCAGAAGGCTGCGACTATCGCTGTGCCTTTTGTATCATTCCTCATCTAAGAGGAAAGCAACGATCGCGCCCGATCGAGTCCATCGTGGCTGAAGCCGAACGATTGGTCTCTGAAGGGGTGCGGGAAATTATTTTGATTTCCCAAATCACCACCAACTATGGTCTGGATATCTACGGCGAGCCTCGGTTGGCAGAGCTTCTGCGGGCACTGGGCAACGTTGATATTCCCTGGATTCGGATGCACTACGCTTACCCAACCGGATTGGCTCCGAGCGTCATTGCTGCCATTCAGGAGACACCGAATGTCTTGCCCTACCTGGATTTACCCCTCCAGCACTCTCATCCAGAGGTGTTGCGATCAATGAATCGTCCGTGGCAAGGGCGAGTCAATGATGGCGTGATCGATCGCATTAAGGCAGCGCTCCCTAACGCGGTACTGCGAACCACTTTCATCGTGGGATTCCCCGGTGAAACGGATGAGCACTTCCAGCATCTGCTGGAGTTTGTTCAGCGTCACGAGTTTGATCATGTGGGTGTGTTTACTTTTTCGGCTGAAGAAGGTACACCCGCTTACAACTTGCCTCATCAGCTACCTCAGTCTGTAATGGACGATCGTCGGGATGCCCTCATGACCCTCCAGCAGCCTATTTCACTCAAACGAAACCGGGCGGAAGTGGGCAAGGTAGTAGATGTCCTGATCGAGCAGGAAAACCCCGAAACGGGTGAACTGATTGGTCGGTCTGCTCGTTTCTCGCCCGAAGTGGATGGTCTGGTCTACGTGCGGGGCAACGCGGCACTGGGTACATTGGTGCCCGTGGCGATCGCCGATGCCGATGTGTATGACCTGTATGGTCACGTGGCAACAATGGCTGATGTGATCCCCAGACAGCCACTGGCTGTTCCTTGAGTTTTCAACCTGAAGGATGAATGCACCTGGCATTGCCTGATCATGTCCTGTTTTTTGCCGTTAACTCTTTGCGCTTACTCACTCTCATACTCTCATAGGAGATTCAATGACCCTTTCGTTCAATAGTCTTGGTCTTTCTGAAGCACGCATTCGTCACCTTGAAGCCATGGAATTTACGGTTCCAACGGCGATTCAAGCACAGGCGATCCCTCATCTGCTTTGCGGACGCGATGTTGTAGGACAAGCCCAAACAGGCACTGGTAAAACAGCCGCGTTTGCGTTGCCAATCCTGGATCGGATTGATGTCAAACTACCAGCCGTGCAGGCACTCATTCTCACACCCACACGAGAGTTGGCAATGCAAGTTGGTCAAGCGATTCGTGGGTTCATCGACGATCGTCGTCTGAAGGTCGTCACTATCTATGGTGGTCAAGCGATTGATCAGCAAATTTCTCGGCTTGAACGCGGTGCTCAAATTGTTGTGGGTACGCCTGGACGGGTGTTAGACCTGCTCAGCCGTGGCGATTTGAAACTAGATCAGCTGAGCTGGATGGTGCTCGACGAAGCCGATGAAATGCTCAATATGGGCTTCATCCAGGATGTCGAGAAAATTCTCAACCAGGCACCGATCGAACGTCAAACAGCGTTCTTCTCTGCCACGATGGAGCCATCCGTGCGTAAGCTGGTCACTAAGTTCTTGCGCTCGCCGATCACGGTTACTATCGAGCAGCCCAAGACCGCACCGACCCGTATTAATCAAGTTGCTTACATGATCCCCCGCGGCTGGACAAAGGCACGCGCCCTTCAGCCCATTCTGGAACTGGAAGATCCGGAAGCAGCCTTGATTTTCGTCCGCACCCGTAAAGCTGCAGCAGAGCTTACAAGTCAACTGCAAGCCGCTGGTCATAGCGTGGATGAATATCATGGTGACCTGAGCCAGAGTCAGCGTGAGCGTCTCTTGCTACGGTTCCGTCAGCGCCAGGTGCGCTGGGTTGTCGCCACTGATATTGCCGCTCGCGGTATTCATGTGGATGACTTGACGCACGTGATCAACTACGACTTGCCCGACAGCGTTGAAAACTACGTTCACCGCATTGGTCGTACCGGACGGGCGGGTAAAGAAGGGACAGCGATTTCTCTAGTGCATTCACTCGATCGCCGGAAGCTACGTGACATCGAATATCACATGCGTCAGCGTTTGGAAATCGTCTCCATTCCGACCCGCGCTCAAATTGAAGCCCGTCAGATCGATAAGCTCCAGGGTCAAATTCGTGAAGCCCTGGTTGGCGAGCGCATGGCATCCTTCCTGCCGATCGTGGCGCAACTGTCGGAAGAGTACGAGCCACATGCAATTGCGGCGGCAGCGTTGCAAATGGCATACGACCAAACTCGTCCAACCTGGATGCGTTCCAACCAAGACCACGTTGACGAACCACCGGCTTATAGCGGTGGTGGCAATGGCGGTGGCGGCAATGGTGGTGGGTCGTCCAAGCCCAAGCCGGTCAAACGCGGCAAGAGCGTTGGCAGTGCTGGAAATCAAGTGTCACCTTCACTCGATCGCTAACAGCAGGCATTCAAATGATCAAAGGGTATGGCTCGCAAGAGCCATTGACCTAGAATAAGTCTGAATGAATCTCGTGTGTTGTAGGGTGGGCATTGCCTGCCCTATTTTTTCGCCCTGTTTTTCATTGTTGTCCTTGAAGCGTTTTTGCCGTGCTTTCAACTGACCTGCTTGCTTTTTATCGTCAAGTCAGCCAGCAACCGTTGACGGTGGTTGATGTGGAGACCACTGGACATCGTGCGATCGCCTGCCGGGTGATTGAGGTATCCGTCTTACAGGCGACGTTAACAGATGGCATTCTGCATCAGCAGACTCACCTCGTTAACCCTCAGGTGCCGGTGCCAACCATGATTACTCGCTTCACAGGGATTGATCAGGCAATGGTTGACCAGGCACCCTTAGCAGAAGCGGTTTGGCAGCAGTACCTACCGTTATTAAATGTTGGTGTGTTGACGGCACACAATCTAGCGTTTGACTATGCCTTTTTGCGTGCAGAGTTTGACCAGTTAGGGATGGTGTTTGCGCGATCGTCTATGGAGCAGCTCTGCACGGTGATTTTGGCGCGACTCATGCTGCCCGATTTGCCATCGCGGAGTCTACCGGATTTAGTCAAGCATTTTCAGTTTCCGGTCAGTCATTCGCATCGCGCTGAAGCGGATACGATCGCCTGCTGGTTACTCGCAAAACGCCTTTTAACCGAAGTCCAAAATGAGCCAGATGACGCCTTGCTAGAGCGGTTTGCCAAACAATGGTTACCGTTAGGCGATGCGGCGGCGATTCTAGGCTGTTCGGGCAAACAGGCGCGATCGCGCCTTGAGAAAGCGGGTGTTTGCCCTCGTTTCGTCGGTCGCCACAAAACACCTATGTATCAACGTGGCAGCGTTGAGCATGCCTTTTTGGAACAGGCTGAACCAACTCAACTATCCTGTCTGTAAGCGTTTTTTGAGGAGTTGTAATAACAATTTCAAACGATCGCACGGCAGAGGAATGTCATTGCCGGAAGTGGGTAAAAAGGCTCTAAAGCCTGATCTGAGAAGATTAGAGCCTTAGAGACCAACAAACGCTCCCTTGACTATGGCAAATCGAGCCGCCATCCTCAAGCAAAAGCTCCAAAGCAAATTAGCCGAACTCTATCAATTGCGTTGGCAACAGCCATACGTCAGATAAATAGGAATATGCAAGACAAACAGGAGCAAACAGGCTAGGTTAAAGGCTGATGCCGCTACCCCTAGTTCTTCTATACAGGGTTTGAGATAAGCTCTAACCAGGGTGATGAGCAGCATGCGCCACACACGGCAGAGATGCTGCTTATAGCAAGTAGTGAATCTGCCAAACGCTTGAGGATTGCTGAGGTATTTATGCAAGCAATTTCAGGAATCGGTAGTCTGCTGCTGGTCTCAACACTGCTGGCCGCAGTGTGGCCTTGTCAAGCACAGGTGAATGGAGCGATCGATGGCACAAAGACGATCGTGAACCAGGCTGGCAACACGTTCACCATCACGGGTGGCACTATCGCAGGAAGCAACCTGTTCCAAAGTTTTCAGCAGTTTGGACTCACCCAGGAACAGACGGCTAACTTCCTTGCCAGTCCTGGCATTCAGAACATTCTGGCGCGGGTGACGGGGGGCGACGCTTCGGTGATTAACGGGCTGCTTCAGGTATCGGGCAGTACTGCCAATTTGTACCTGATGAACTCAGCCGGTATAGTCTTTGGTGCCAAGGCACGGTTGGATGTAGCCGGTTCCTTTATAGCCACAACCGCTAACGGCATTGGTTTTGGCGACAAGTGGTTGAATGCCGCTGGTACGAATGATTACGCTACGCTGCTGGGGCAACCTGACCGCTTTGCTTTCACGGTGTTGCAACCAGGGGCGATCGTCAATGCTGGTATTCTTGCCGTCGGTGCCAACCAAGGCCTGCTACTGCTCGGTGGCACTGTCGTCAATACCGGACAACTCATCGCCTCAAGCGGACAGATTACGATCGCGACGGTTTCAGGTCAGAGTCTGGTGCGCCTGAGCCAACCCGGTAGCTTGCTAAGTTTTGAGCTTGCGCCCCTGCCATCCAGAGCCCCGCGCCCGGCTCCAGGGGAAATGACTGCCGCAACCCCTCAACCCAATGCTTGGACATTGCCGATCGCCTCTCTACCCGCTTTACTCACTGGGGGCATCGGTGTCAATGCCACAGGCTTTACAGTCAACCAGGCGGGTGTTGTAGCGCTCACTGGATCAGGATTGGCGATCGAGCCTGGCGATGTCGTTGCCGGTCACTTGACTGCTGGCACGGCGACGCTGGCGGCGACTCACAATCTCACACTGGTCGAAAGTCAACTGCAAACCACAGGTGATTTGAGTTTGCTGGCAACCAATACTGTGCGACTGCGTGATAGTGCTGCAAACCCCACGATCCTTCAAGCAGGCAAGACGCTGCTCATCCGGGGCAACCAGGGCGTTGATCTCTTTGCCTTAAACCATCCGGCTAGCGGACTGTTCTCTGGTGGCGATACCGTACTGCGCTCTGCCAACCCGATACGGAGCGATGTGCATTACGTTGTGGGGGGCAATCTCAAATTCGAGGATCTAAACGGCAAAGCAGGCACCCTCTTCAGCCTCAACGACCCAGTCATCTTGGCGGCAGGGGATGTGACAATGGGAGACTACACCGGCGCTTCGCTGCATATTCTGGCAGGGGGTAGTGTGACGTTGGGGGCGATCGTCATTGATAACGTCGATACCACCGCTAACACGATTAACCCTGCCAACCCGAATCCAGCGCTGGCTAGCCTTGCCAGCCTTACCCGTGCCGATGGTAGCCCACTGTACGTCAACGTCACGCCGACGCTGGATAGTGCTGGGAACGTGCAGCGCCTGCCTCAAGCCAGTCATCAGTTGGTAATTAATGGCAGTACCAGACCAACCCTGGATGTGAGGGCAGGCATTAATTGGGCCGCACTGGGGGGCGTACCGGGGCAAAGCTTCTTCCCGAATCCGTTTCCACCCGGTACAGCGACGACTGGGCCTACACTGACGGCTCCACCCAGTAGTGCCGATCTTACAATCGCTAGCATTTCGATCGCCAATGTGTTTGATACCATCAACGGGATTGGTAGAAGCAATACGGTGCTACTGACGAACCAATATGTCCCCAATCTGGCCTTAGCAGGTGGTGCCATCCGTGTGTGGGGACAGAGCTTTCTCCTGCCGACGGGTGAACCAGACCCCAAAGGCATCACAGCGGCAGGTATTTACTTAAACAATGCCCCCGGCGTGGTGGTGATCGACTCCCGCTCCAGCATTACCAGTGGGAACATTATTGCCCGTCCCAGTTCCATTGACCTGCGGGCAGTAGGCAATATCACAACGGGAGATCTGGCGGCCTCGGCTCCGTCTCAGACCAGCCAGGATTCGGTTGTCCTGGTTTCCAAAACGGGGAATATCGTTGTGAACACGATCGATGCCGGGAGCAATGGCATTGATGTCCAGGCTGGCGGGCTCTTTCAGGCGATCGCCGCCGTCAACAACGTGCTGGACGGGCAGGAATTTTTTAGTATCAATGTCCTGCCCCAACCGGGTACAGATCTGCGGGCCTTCCTGGATCAAAAAGGGATTACGGTTGCGCCCAACACGTCCATCCCCATTAGCTTCCCGCAACAGCCGATCGTGAGTCTGATTGCTCGTCCGCAAAGCCCGACCCAAACTGGGAAAGCTGCTGGCTCCTTAAATGCTCCCATCACCATTACCTATGGTGGGGGGACTCGGTTAATCCTGGATCAAACGATTCCAGTCTTTCACGGGCTTGACCCAGCCAATCCTGGTATTCCAACCGTCGGACGTATCATCATTCGGGGCAATAATGAGGCCTTCTATGCTGGATCGGTTGTCACACCGTTTCTGCCCATCACCAGCGATGCCTTTCTCAGCCGCAATAATGTCACGAATACCTACGAACCTGTCACTGCTGCAACGAATGTGCAGTTCGGGCTCTACCGTAACCATCGCTTTGCACCCCTGAGTTTTGGCTCAGTCAATTTTCCGAACACGGCTAGTGGCGTAACGGCGGCGATCGTCATTGGCGGCGGAAATGATAATGCCTTCTACGGTGCGACCCAGAACCAGATCTTTCCCCCGGTTGTGCCACTCGCCCCTGGAGAAAACGCCCCAAATGCCGCTACCAATGGCTTACAGCTTGGTACAGCCGTCCTGGTTACAGAACAACGGGTGGATAATCCATCTCAGAATGGGGGGTGTCGTCCAGCCAGCAATCTTGCGTTGGACACTGGCAGTGCCACCGCCCAGCCAGCAGGACGGGCAGCGTCCAGTCCCGCTAGCAATCCCTGCGTCTCTGCTAGAGCTGATGATGCACTCATTCTGCAAATTCTGGACAGTGCACCCAAGCAAACCAAAGCCTTAGAAGCCAGCGATCGCGCCAGGCACACCAACCCTATACCGAGCCAAGCAACACCGCAAAAGGCAAGACTGCCAAAGGCTTTGAAGCTCGCGCCCAACGTTTTGATACCAGCTACGACATGGCGAGAGTAATCTGATGCCGCCAATGCAATGCCTGCCCCCACTGGTGCTTCTACTAGTACTGCAAACAGCGTTGATCAGTCGAGCCCAGTCTTTACCCGTAACGGTCTTGACTCAGCCAATCGCCAATCGTGTCCTTTCGGCGGAACCCGATCGCACGGCTGCTGAATGGCAACAACAGGGCAGTCAACACTATCAGGCAGGACAGCTTGAGGCCGCGGTCAAAGCCTGGCAGCAGGCACGCACGCTATATCAGCAGCAACACGACCCAAGCGGGGAAGCGTCGACGCTCACCAGTCTGGGTGCTGTCTATGTACAGCTCGAACGGTATCGTGAGGCGATCGCGTCCCTTGAGGCGTTTCTACCCCTTGCACCACAGGTCAGTCGCCGTATGGAAGCACAGGCATTAAGTAATTTGGGCCTTGCCTATGTGGCGCTAGGCAACTATGCCGGGGCGATTGAATCCCAGCGGCGAGCGGGTAAACTCATGCAAACGAGCGGCGATCGTCGGGGCTTGGGGCAGGTATTGGTGAACCTGGGTAATGCGTTTAAAGCCGTGGGAGATTATGACAAGGCCACGATCGCCTATCAGCAAAGCCTCAAAATGGCGCGGCAGACGAACGATCTGGTGAGTGAAGGCACGGCACTGGGAAATCTGGGCAGCGTTTACAGTAATTTGGGGCAGTATGACGACGCGATCGCGGCACAGCAGCGCAGTCTAGAGCTTGCTAAAGCGACTGGCAATCGTGAAGGGCAGGCAAGCACACTCCTGAATTTAGGGACGGTTTACCATGTGCGGGGCGATCGCCAGAGGGCCATCAGCTATTACAACGACAGTTTGGCGATCGCGCGGCAAATGAACAACCGCAAGCGAACGGTAGAAGCACTTGGCAGTCTGGGCTTAGTTTATGAAGACTTAAAGGACTATACCAAGTCAATTGCCTACTACGAGCAAAGTTTGACGATCGTCCAGACACTCGACGACCCACAGTTAGCCGGACTAACGCTCAACAATTTGGGCCACGCTCTCTTTAGTGCTGGCAGTTTGACAGAAGCAGAAACACGCTTGCGAGAGGCGATCGCAAAGCTGGATGCCCTCCGCCCTGGGTTAAGCGACACGTACAAAGCCTCCATCTTTGACACCCAAATCTATACCTACAACCTGCTTCAGCAAATCTTGCTGGCTGCCCACAAGCCCGAAGCAGCACTGGAAATGACTGAACACGGGCGGGCACGGGCGTTTGTAGAATTGCTGGCAAGGAGGGGGCAAGCGGGGCAGGGGAGCAGAGGGACAGGGGAGCGAAACGGGCAGGAACCCGACACCCAACTCCCGACTCCCGACTCCCAACTAGCCGTGCAGCCCATTTCGATCGCCGCCATTAAAGCCGTCGCGCAACAGCAACAGGCCACATTAGTCGAGTATGCGATCGTACCGGATGATGACTTCAAGGCGCAGGGCAAGCAGCGTGCCAGAGAGTCTGAGCTACTTATCTGGGTAGTACAGCCAACAGGCAAGGTGGCTTTTCGGCGGGTTGATCTCAAACCTTTATGGCAAACCGGGTCAACGCTGGTGGATGTAGTTCGCCTTGCTCGTTGCCTGTCACCGCAAGTGAGCTGTGACGAACTTGCCCAGAAAATTCGCCCATCGGGAAGTAGCGCCGCGCAACCATCCGGTTCCAGTCAACTTCAGATTATGCCAACCTCATCCTCGCCCGGCGAGCAAGTGGGCAAGCGCCGCGTTCGCAAACAGCCCGGACTACGGAAACTGCATCAGCTTCTCATAGAACCGATCGCCGATCTGCTACCCCTCAGCCTCAACGCTCGCGTGATCTTTATCCCTCAAGAATCTCTCTTTCTGGTGCCCTTCGCCGCGCTTCAGGCTGCTGACGGTAGCTATTTAATCGAACATCACACCATCCTCACGGCACCCGCTATTCAAGTCCTGGAGCTTACCCGACAGCAACAGGCGAGAGGCAGAGAGCGGCACGGTCAATCCCCGCACGCTTCTCTCCTCAACCCTCTCTCCTCTCTGATCATCGGCAATCCCACCATGCCATTTGTCTCGACTGAACCGGGACAACCGCCAGAACAACTGCCACCCTTGCCGGGGGCTGAAAAAGAAGCGATCGCGATCGCCCAACTGCTAGGCACAAGAGCCATTACACGTAAGCAGGCAACTAAAGTCAGTCTGCTCAAAAAACTGACAGCCGCGCGGTTAGTGCATTTTGCTACACACGGGCTCTTAGAGTATGGCAGTCAAAATGCCTCCCTTAAGGGGCTAGGGATACCGGGCGCGATCGCCCTCGCACCATCCCAAGGCGATGATGGCTTACTCACGACCAGCGACGTACTCAATCTGCACTTGACGGCTGAACTCGTCACGCTTAGCGCCTGTGATACTGGGCAGGGCAGAATTACCGGCGATGGAGTGATTGGACTATCGCGTGCCTTTATTTCGGCAGGCGTTCCCAGCGTGATTGTTTCCCTGTGGGCAGTCTCTGATGCCGCGACGGCTAAACTCATGACGACCTTCTACCATGCCCTCCAACAGCAACCGGACAAAGCCCAGGCACTCCGACAGGCCATGCTCATCACAATGAAAGACTATCCTTACCCGCTTGACTGGGCAGCCTTTACGCTCATTGGCGAAGCCGAGTAAACGGTGTGAAAGACTTGATTTGATGGATGAGTCAACGTTGCATTGCACACTTCAACAGTTGCAATAGGGTTCATAAAGCACGATCGCCGTTGGAGGAATCAGCTACACTGCCCAAGGTGTGACCAAGCGGTACCTTTTTTCTTGGAAATCACCTAAAGATTGTTGTCCCAGCAACTCAAATCGCCAGCGCGTTGAGTAAAGCGGAGGTTTTCTCGATAATCCACAGGGCAGTCAATGACAGTGGGAACATCCTGCTCTAGCGCTTCTTTGAGAATTGGAATCAGATCCAAACAGGATTCTACACGGTAGCCTTTCAAACCCATACTTTCAGCAAACTTCACAAAATCGGGATTGCCAAATTTGATAAAGGCCGCGCTACCAAACTGGTTTTGCTGTTTCCATTCGATTAAGCCATAGCCACCATCATTGAAAATCAGCGTGACGAACGGCGTACCGATCCGCAGCGCCGTTTCCAGTTCCTGACAGTTCATCATGAAGCCGCCATCACCTGTGACGGCAACAACGCGCTGTTCGGGATGCACCAGCTTAGCCGCGATCGCGCCTGGAATAGCAATGCCCATCGCCGCAAAACCGTTAGAAATAATGCAGGTATTGGGGCGTTCGCAATGATAGTGCCGTGCCATCCACATTTTGTGAGCACCCACATCTGAGATCACAATGTCTTCTGGTCCCATCACCTGGCGGAGGTCATAAATAATTTTTTGCGGCTTGATGGGAAAACCGTCATCCTTTGCATACTGCACATAGTCGTTACGAATATCGGTGCGTAGCTCCAAGGCATAGGGGTCTGGTTTGTTGGCACGATCAGCACGATACAGAATTTCTCTCAGAGAATCAGAAATATCACCTACCACTTCGGCAACAGGAATATAGCTGCTGTCCACTTCAGCGGGCATAGCCCCAACATGGATAATCGGAATCGTACCCTCGGGATTCCATTTTTTGGGTGAGTATTCGATCAGGTCGTACCCCACACAAATGATGAGATCGGCGCGATCGAACCCGCAGCTGATATAGTCGCGTTGCTGCAAACCAACCGCCCAAAGTGCCAGCGGATGGGTATAACGAATCACGCCTTTGCCCATGAAACTATTAGCGACCGGAATATTCAACCGCGTGGCAAATTCAGTCAGCACTTCACTCGCGTTGGCTCGAATGGCACCATTGCCGACCAGGATCAACGGGTTTTCTGCGTGAGAAATAAAAGCGGCTGCTTTTTCAATGCTCTGAAACGACGCATAGGTTTTTTCTTTGTTATCTTTCACCAGAGGTTTACCAGGCGCAGGCATTGCCGCAATGTTTTCGGGCAAGTCGATATGAACCGCTCCTGGCTTTTCTGCCTGCGAAATCTTAAAGGCTTTCCGGACAATCTCAGGCGTGTTGCTGGGGCGGACAATCTGGGTGTTCCACTTCGTGACTGGCGCAAACATAGCGACCAGATCAAGATATTGATGCGATTCAATGTGCATCCGATCAGTACCCACTTGACCGGTAATTGCAACTAGCGGTGCGCGATCGAGATTGGCATCTGCGACACCCGTCATCAAGTTCGTTGCCCCTGGCCCCAAGGTGGAAAGACACACGCCTGGTTTGCCAGTGAGTCGCCCGTAGACATCAGCCATAAACGCGGCCCCTTGTTCATGGCGCGTGGTAATAAACTGAATCGACGAGTGTTTCAGCGCCTCAAGGACGTGCAGATTTTCTTCGCCCGGTAGCCCAAAGATGTAGCGAACGCCTTCATTCTCCAAACAGCGCACTAGCAGTTCGGCAGTATTCATCTCGCCCATGCTCTTTACCCCTTTCACAAAAACTAAGTATTCCCGTTGTGTCGTTCGCTCTCAATCAAGCAGTGGGTTGTGTCCAGTTCTTAACAAGAAGGAACATAGCGCTTCCTGCCACCCTCTTCCTGTCTTAGCACGTTCCGGACGATCACTCTTCAATTTCGTTACAAAGAACACAGCCGCAAAAAGGAAAGTGTTGGGAAGCGTTGACAGGTACCGTCTGAAACCAATCAAGGCTAAAAGCGAAAGCGTGTTATGACTTTCCTTCCTCATCCTTGATCTTTCATGTTTCCTGTCTACTGCACCCAGACAGTCTTGATGTTAACGAACTCATGAATCCCCTGAACGCCCAATTCACGCCCAAAGCCCGATCGCTTAATGCCCCCAAACGGTAAACGTGGATCAGACTTGACCATGCTGTTGATAAAGACCGATCCTGCTTCCAGTTCATGGGCTAAACGATCTTGTTCGGCTTGATCAGTAGTCCAAGCACTAGCTCCCAAACCAAACGGGGTGCTGTTGGCAAGTCGAATTGCATCGTCTATGTTCGCCACCCGAAACAGCATTGCCACAGGGCCAAATAGTTCTTCCTGAGCCGTAGAGCTATCGATCGGAACCTGAGTGAGGATCGTTGGCGGATAAAAATTGCCAGTACCGTCAAGGGGTTTGCCACCGATAAGCACCTGCGCGCCTTGCTGAATCGCGGTTTGTACCTGTTGTTCTAAATCTTGCAGAATGCCGGGTGTCGCTAACGGCCCAATATCGGTATCAGTCAGCATGGGATCGCCGACTTTGAGCGTTTGGTACTTCTCCAGCAGTCGTTTTTCAAACTCGTCGTAAATGGCATCTGCCACAATAAAGCGCTTGGCAGCAATGCAAGATTGGCCATTATTAATCATGCGTGCGGTGACAGCCGTGGCGATCGCAGTCTCCAGATCCGCACTGGGCAGCACAATAAATGGATCGCTGCCGCCCAATTCCAACACTACTTTTTTGATTTGCTTACCCGCTGTTGCTGCCAGACTGGCGCCTGCAGATTCGCTGCCTGTCAGCGTAGCAGCCTTAACACGATCGTCCGTCACCACCGCTGCCACCTGATCTGACCCAATGAGCAAGGTCTGAAACGCACCCTCTGGAAAGCCTGCTCGCTGAAGTATAGACTCGATCGCCAAGGCTGACTGAGGCACATTCGACGCATGTTTGAGCAAGCCCACATTGCCTGCCATGAGTGCTGGAGCCGCAAAGCGAAAGACCTGCCAGAACGGAAAATTCCAAGGCATCACCGCTAAAACAGCACCAATCGGCTGATAGCTCACAAAGCTTTTGCTCGCATCTGTTGGCACTGAGACATCCGCAAGGAACGCGGCAGCATGGTCAGCGTAGAAGCGGCAAACAGTAGCGCATTTCTCCACTTCGCCGATCGCGGCTTTCAAGGGTTTGCCCATCTCTAGCGTCATGATTTTGCCAAACGCTGCTTTTTCCAACTCTAGAATGACAGCGGCAGCCGTTAACCACTGCGATCGCCGCTTCAATGTAGTGTTTCTATACGCTTCAAACGTCTGCTGCGCCAGCGCTAACTTGTGCTCAATCTCGATCGCGGTCAGCGCGTCAAACGTTTTGATGGTCTCTCCTGTGGTGGGATTAATTGTGGCAATACCCATAGCTGTTCTCCGTTGACTCCTGACGTCTGGCTCCTGGTTTTCACCCATACTGCTGCAAGTCGTTCACCACAACTACTGATAAGACTCAGCAGCGTATAAGGACAGGATAAATACTGTCGCTTTGTCGCTCTAGACACATTAATTAACTCGTTGCCCCTTTCCCAGCATATCTACAGTTCCTGGGTTGAAGACAATCCAGACAAAATGGCTTTAAAACTTAAACTAAAATTAAGCTTTGGCCTTAGAATTGAAGCAAGCTTACCGTTCATGCCTTCGCCCTGTCCTTTGTTAAGCGTGATTGCTGCCTTATCTCATCGATCGCTCTAACGTTGCTACAGTCTCTCCGCGCTACAGTCTCTCCGTCAAATGTAACTGCTGCTGCGTTTGGTGTTATCCCTGACGAAGAGCCACCGCACTCCTCGCACTTGGAACGCATAGATTTTTATCTTCACAACCTGCAATCGTTAATGGTGAGCAACCATCGTCTGCTTGCAGTGGATGATGACGAAGACAGTTTGTTGCTGTTAGCGCAAACGCTGGCACGCCCGGATCGATCGCTGGCAACGGCTCAAAATGGCAAAACGGCGTTGAGGTTAGCGCAAACCTGGCAACCTAGTATGATTTTGCTCGATATTGTGCTACCTGATCTAAGTGGCTTTGATGTAGTGCAGCAGCTGAAGCAGAATGCGGCAACGGCTAACATTCCCATCATTGCTGTGACGGCTTTAGCAAGAGCGGACGATCGACAGAAGCTTTTGCAAGCTGGCTGTCACGAGTGTGTGAGCAAACCCTATCTCCTAGAAGACCTGGAACTGGCCGTCGATCGCTGCCTTGATCTGTCAACTTTAGCCTGCGCGTAGAATCTTTCTGAAAAGAATAGTGTTGCAAGTTAATGTGCTGTTACAAGCTCAGCTACGCGTCATCGCTTCCTGCTTACGCCCTGTCTGTGACCACCCGTGAACCCTTCAGCACCACTGTGGGAAAGCTTTTATGCCGTTGGCGACCCTTTCTCCTGAACGTTAAAGGCGGTTTTGCGATCCCCTAGCTCCTGCCCTCCTCACAGCAAACTGGATCGGTTGGTCACTAGAAGCCTTAGACTGAATGATGCAGTAAATTGTGCATTCAACCCCAACCGAGCGACCCGTGCGAAAAATAGTTATTGCTGGCAACTGGAAAATGTATAAAACCCAAGCAGAAGCAATGGAGTTTCTCCAGGGTTTTATGCCTCATCTCAACGACGTTGCAGACGATCGGGAAGTCGTGCTCTGCGTCCCCTTCACCGCTTTAGTAAGCCTGTCGCAGTCTTTGCACGGCAGCTTGATTCGCCTGGGTGCACAAAATGTTCATTGGGAAACGTCTGGAGCGTACACTGGAGAAGTGGCTGCGCCAATGCTAACGGAGATTGGCGTACGTTATGTCATTGTGGGGCATAGTGAACGGCGGCAGTACTTTGGCGAAACGGATGAGACTGTTAACTTACGCTTAAAAGCGGCACAAGCTGCCGGGTTGACACCGATTCTCTGCGTCGGTGAAACCAAGCAGCAGCGAGATATTGGCGAAACAGAATCGGTGATTTTTAGCCAGCTTGAAAACGGTCTTACGGGCATTGATCAAACGAACCTGGTTGTTGCGTACGAGCCGATCTGGGCGATCGGCACTGGTGATACCTGCGAATCATCCGAAGCCAACCGAGTGATTGGGCTCATTCGGGCACAGCTGACTAATCCTGATGTGCCAATTCAGTATGGCGGCTCAGTCAAACCCGATAATGTAGACGAAATTTTGCAGCAGCCCGAAATTGATGGGGCGCTGGTCGGTGGAGCCAGTCTGCAACCAGACAGCTTTGCTCGGATTGTCAATTTTTCAGGGGGTCAGTAGTTTCACTCCTTTTAGCGGCTGTAAAGAAAGCAGGCAGGCTCTGTAGCGATCGGTTGCCAGAAAGCAGAAGCCAAAGGAAGACTGATTGCTGAGTGGGTGGTGACTTAGGAATATAGATTAAATAAGGTCGCATACCTGGCGTAGGGGCATGGCAATGCGATGCCCATGCAGGATGCCAAATTTACAGATTATTCTAATTCACGCTCCCTAGAGAGTCTCTGAGGAGTAGTCATAGGAGCGAAACATGTGGTCAGTCGGCGCTCGAAACTCGCAAACAATGGTTGTCCGAATGCTTTGCCCTTATAGGTTGGGGATGCAAGCGGAACCTTTTAAGACTGCCCCTTCATCGGTGGATAGTACAATTTTCGCAGTGTCCCAACCTGACTGGTGCGATTAGTTTCTTTGCTGTGTAATTAATTTCGTGCAACTACTGAGCTGTCTGCTGGAGCCTTGCTTCCGCTTTGCGGTGGCTGATAGCTTCTGCAAATCTACGCGGTTATTTTTGAACAAGCCCTTAGCCTTTTGTAGGGCTTATAAAGCTTTAGTAAACCTGGCGCACTCGTTCTGGGTTATCGCTTTACGTATCTGTAATTGAAACGTGTAGTCGTTCAAAGCCTTCATGAAGATAGCCAGTAGACCTCAAAAACATCAGGAAATTGACCTACAAGTGATGTAGGTTAACCTAGCATCTGATTCAGGTCACCAATTGCACCCTGATCTTGTTCTTATACTGTCTGCGAACTGCAGAAACAAGATGTCTCTGCTACCAACTTATTCGCTAATCATCCAAGGCGGACAAGTGTCGATAGCGATCGCACGCTGAAGGCTGTCATGAAACGATGCAGAACACAGCGGCTGATGAAGAGAACGTAATGGAACTCTTTGCGATGTTCTTTAGTCCTTCATGGCGGGAACACTATTAACAAGCAGCTGACTGAAGCCCACTCTTACCCGGAGCAACTGAGACGAGCACTATGCCAGCATCTTCTTTTTACGCTGAAGCAGAATACGACGAGCAGCTACATGTCCAGGGTTTTCGACCAGGTGATCCCGACGAGGAAAGCACGGCAGATGATCTTGTGAGCATAGAGATGGAGTACGCTGACGCGGCTACTCTCCAGCGCAATGCTAGTCGCCGTACAACCGATCTGGTTCGTCTATACCTCCAGGAAATTGGTCGCGTTCGTTTACTCGGTCGCGACGAGGAAGTTTCGGAAGCTCAACGCGTCCAGCGCTACATGCGTTTGCTAGAGCTGCGAACAGAGGCCGCCGAAACAGCGGGTGGCCCCATTCAACTCTACGTGCAACTAGTTGATGCACACGATCGCCTTGCTTCCCACATGGGGCATCGTCCCTCTCTAGAACGATGGGCGCTTGAGGGTGGCGTTACTGTTGCAGACCTAAAACCTGCCTTGGCAGAAGGAAAGCGGCACTGGGCTGAAATCGCTAGCCTGACGGTTGACGAGCTGGAAGACATACAGTCCGAAGGCGTCAAAGCAAAAGAGCATATGATCAAGGCGAACCTGCGCCTCGTTGTGTCGGTTGCTAAAAAATATCAGAACCGTGGTCTGGAACTGCTCGATCTGATTCAAGAAGGCACATTGGGGCTAGAACGCGCTGTCGAAAAATTTGACCCCACCAAAGGCTATCGGTTTAGTACCTATGCGTACTGGTGGATTCGTCAAGGCATTACACGGGCGATCGCGACCCAGAGTCGCACCATTCGCCTGCCCGTTCACATCACCGAAAAGCTGAACAAGATCAAGAAAGCTCAGCGCAAAATCTCTCAGGAAAAAGGGCGGACTGCTTCCATTGAAGATATTGCTCTAGAGCTGGAAATGACTGCTCCTCAAGTACGTGAAGTGCTGCTGCGCGTACCTCGCTCGGTTTCTTTGGAAACCAAAGTGGGTAAAGAGAAGGATACGGAGCTAGGCGATCTTCTAGAAACTGATGATGTTTCGCCTGAAGACACCCTGATGCGCGAGGCACTCCGCCGTGATCTACAGCAACTCCTGGCAGACTTGACCACTCGTGAGCGAGATGTTATCCAGATGCGTTTTGGCTTGGGCGATGGGCATCCCTACTCGCTGGCCGAAATTGGTCGTGCCCTTGATCTCTCACGTGAGCGGGTACGGCAGATCGAAGCCAAGGCTTTGCAAAAGCTACGCCAACCCAAGCGTCGCAATCGTGTACGCGATTACCTAGAGTCTCTGAGCTAGAGCACTGGTCAAGCAACCGGGTTTCTTCCAGCTGCGCCACCAAGGCTTAATGTGCCGAGGACAGAAACTGGGTTTCTTGGCTTAAATGACTGGTATCTTAAATTACAGCCCTTGATCTCTATGTAGAGGTTAAGGGCTTTTGCTTTTGGCAAGGTCTTCCGCCAGAACCGCTATCGCCACACAATTCTCCATAGCACAAATTCTCAATAAAGTGCGCTACTTGAAAATCAGCGCGCTATTGTGTATCATTCTCATTAATGCAAAGTTATTGAGAAGAAGGCTATGGCAGTTTCTTACACAGTCACTTCACTGAAAGCAGAACTGAATGAAAAGGGCTGGCGGCTTACCCCTCAACGGGAAACAATTCTGCAGGTCTTTCAGAATCTGCAGAAGGGCAATCACCTAAGCGCCGAAGATCTTTATAATCTCTTGCAAAATGACGGGGAAGCAATTAGCCTTTCCACCATTTATCGGACGCTCAAATTAATGGCGCGGATGGGCATTTTGCGAGAGTTAGAATTGGCTGAAGGGCATAAGCACTACGAACTTAACCAGCCCTCGTATCACCATCATCACTTAATTTGCGTACGCTGCAACAAAACGATCGAGTTTAAGAGCGATTCCATTCTTAAAGTCGGTGTCAAAACGGCACAAAAGGAAGGCTATCACCTATTAGATTGCCAACTTACCATTCATGCCGTTTGCCCCGTTTGTCAGCGATCGCTCCTGCCTATTTAAGTTGGAGCAAGAGCTAGCTCTAGCTAGAGACCGATTCTGAATCTAAAAATAGCGCACCTGAGCATCTAACTTATTTGCTCGGAGCAGTGATGCTCTCGCCTCAGCAATGCCCTTTTCAGCAAACGCTCCTGCCCAAACATAGCGACCCAGGTTAGAAGAGGTATACACTGCCCCAGGCTCAAATCGCCGCACCTGCCAGAGTATAGAGCTACTGCTTGCTGGAACGACGACGACAAAGCGGTTGTTAACGCCAGCAACTGGGCGGTTACTGCTTGGAGGGATGTAACCACCGTTGTCATAAGATGGATAGCCTGGATCAACGGGTGGCGTATATCCTGCATTGACACCGCTAGCAAGAGCATTCCGCGTTGCTGAACCAACAATGCCATCGGCGGCAAGGCGATTGGACGCTTGAAATTGACGCACAGCACGGTCAGTTGCTGGACCAAAGACGCCATCAACAGCGACATCGTAACCCAGATTTCTCAACTGCTGTTGGAGCGCACTAACTTGAGAGCCTCTGCTGCCGAGCCGTAATCCACCGCTATAGCTGATGTTTTGATAGTAGTTGCCGCTGTTGCTCGATACTGTTTGATTTCTGAGTGCTCGTTGCGTTGCAGATCCTGCGATGCCATCGACGGCCAATCCGCGTGCCGCTTGAAAACGACGAACTGAGGCTTCTGTAATAGAACTGTAAATACCAGTTGAACTGCGATCGAAGTAGCCTGCTGATCGTAATCTGTCTTGCAAGGTCGTAACGGAGGGACCCCGATCGCCCACTTGAAGTGCTGATGCGTGTCCAGCAACCGCCAGGATCGCTACGGGAACCAACAGCTGCAGCATCAGTAAGCTAGCTTGGCTAGACAATTGCTTTACATTCAACTGCTCAACATCCAACGTCAATTCGCTTGCCTCAGGATCGTCGTACGCGCAAGCAGTGTGCAAATAAGCAAAGGTTTCCATAAATCTCCCGAAAATTGTGATTGGCTGGCTTACAAACCGAGAATAGAAATTGATCCTAACCAAAATATTAGCTTTATTAATCGCCAAAGGGAAGGATCGGCAGCAAGATACGTTTCTGTTTGCTACCTATCTTTGAGGTTGCGGGAGAGTCGCAACTGCCATGACATACTTTGGGCTTCAAACTATTGCTTGAAATGTCGTTGCCATGAGCGTGTGGGTTGCTAGCAGCAGACATTTCTTCTGAGGCCTTACTGACAGCTTCCTGAGCCTGGTGGCACTTATAACACCATGTAGTCGTTGCCTCAAGCTGACTGCTTATAAAGCGTTTATGCTCGATGGGAATGCTTCTAGTGAACCTTGAAGCGTTCTCAAGGAACGACCTGATGGTGAGAAAAGTCACTCACAGAGACGGACGATCGAGGCTTGGAGTCGTTGCGTTGCAAAGCCATTCCTTTAGCTTCGAGCAACGCCTAGCCCTTCGCACCCGACTCCGTTCGTGTCTGATCGTCGCAACATCGAATGGCTCGAGCCTAACCGAGCCTGCTTTTAAAGCAACTTCGCTTTTAAGGAGCCTTTAAAATCTGTCTAACGGTAGAGCCACACTCTTGAAGGTAAATGTGCTCTTTATTTTGTGTTAGCCTGAGAAAGAAGAACTATTTTCGGCTGTGTAATTCGTGATTGCAAGCGTCTCTCCGAATCTATACCTCTGCAACCTTTGATTCTGGAGAAAATTCATGTCTGTTTACGTCGGCAATCTGTCTTACGAGGTTACGCAGGAAGATTTAACTCGTGCCTTTACAGAGTATGGTACGGTCAAGCGCATTCAATTACCAACTGACCGTGAAACGGGTCGTTTGAGAGGCTTCGCCTTTGTTGAGATGGATACTGAAGTTGAGGAAACTGCTGCGATCGAGGCACTCGATGGCGCTGAGTGGATGGGTCGCGATCTTAAGGTCAACAAGGCAAAACCCCGCGAAGAGAGAGGCTCGTCTGGTGGTGGTAGCTGGGGCAACAAAGGGGGCGCTTCCAAACGCTATTAGTCGTTCTCACTCTAAGGTCGTAAACGGTAGGTTGTAGTCGATCATTGCAACAAGCCGTCGCTGACCATTAAGAGTCTGCAGCAGGCTAAGGACTTAACTCTAGCGTCTAGAGGGCATATCAAGCGATTGCCCTCTGCTTGACAGCTGTTTTGTAGAGATAGTGTCGCTAATTTATTGAGGGATTTATATGGCGCAAATTATTCCCGGTGAAAACGAAGGGATCGAATCAGCGCTGCGCCGATTCAAGCGCGAGGTTTCAAAAGCAGGGATTTTTCCTGATATGAGAAAACATCGCCATTTTGAAACGCCGATCGAAAAGGAAAAGCGCAAAGCGATCGCAAAGCATAAACAGCGTCGCCGTAAGTTTCGCTATTAGTTGCAAATCATTTTTCAAGAACGATTCACCTAGTAGTCATAGTAGTAACGAACTATAAGGAAGCAATGGTATATAATCCGTCACTTCAAGAAGAACCCCGGAATCAGAAAACACGGCTGATTCCTCCCAATCAAGTAGAACCGCTGCTTAGCTGGCTAGAGCAGAATGGACGGCTGATCTCGCGTGGTATTGATGCCGATCATGACAACGCGGTTGCAGATGAGTTGATTGACGAAATCGTTGATACAGGCGCATACAGCGATGATGACGACGATGATGTCGAAGATTTAGATGATGATTAGTGCCGCTTTTTTGAGTCTGTGCAAAGCGCTAGGCGCAGAAGAGGCGCTAAGCTAATACGAACAGGACGCAACAATTTGACACAATGAACCCACTTCCGGCATGTCGGAGGTGGGTTCATTGTATAAGGGGCAGTGTCGGTAGAAGGATCAGGTTGATCTTTATCCCAAAAAAGTTATAGAAAACTGCTGTTCAGAGGCTCGAACTACAGGTAGCCTAAGCATGAGAGTGACGAGATGACAAAATGATCGGTGTTTGACCACGCGATCGTTAACAGAATCGAGGCAACATGCAGCCACAGACGGGATGTTGCAACAACACTTATCAATCAAGCCCATTACCGCCCATGCTGAGACGTTCTTACTCTCTAACGGCACTTTTGGCTGCACTGGCAACACTCATAACTGTACTGGCGCAGGGGCAACCGCGTCCTGCTTTGACAAACCCGGCAACACCGAAAAGTTTCAGCGAGCGACTGTCCGACTCCACTGTGCCCATTTGTTATATCCAGTTGGAAAATGGCCAATTAAGAGATCTCCGAGGTTTGTGTGGTAAAAGATTAAACAGTCCAGTCCGACCTGGAAGCCTTCAAAGACCGAACATACAATCTGATGTCGATGCAGAGGTCGATGAATCGGCTCCAAGGGCTACTCCCAAGCCTCAGCCAGCGTCCTCGCAGACAAACCCCACCAGCCCTTCACCACAGCCCACTGCTAGCCCTTCACCACAGCCCACTGCTAGCCCTGGCAACGTCCAGAGATTGCCTGCTAATCCTTCGACGATCGCTCCTAGTACACCGCATCCACTAGAGATTCGAGAAGATCGTGATTAAGGGACGATCGTAGCGAAATTAGCACGATTTAAGTGCTCCCGTTAATGCTTCCATAGCATTCGCTTAACGCATTGCTGATAGTGTGTTGAACTGTTCAGGCATTTCAAAGTGGCAACTGTAATGAGCAGTAAAATCTGGCATGGGTTCAGTCAACGCACGTGGGTACAAAGCATCGCCTGCGCGTTTATAACAGCCCTTCATCAAGCGTATCAATTCTGGAGCCGTCATGCATTCAGGCGTTTATTAGCTGTTGTCTTCAGCGCGTTTTTTCTCGTTGTCACAACCCATGCAGTGATCGCTCAAGGTTCAAGTGTGCCTAGACCCAAGGTTATTCTCATTTCATTAGACGGGGCAACGCCCGGTTTAATGAATGAATATTTAAAAACGGGTGTACTTGACTCCAACACAGGCTTAGGCTTACTCAAGCGTCGTGGTGTTGTCGCGCAGCGCAATGTCACGTGTAATCCATCCCTGACAGCGGCCTGCCACGTTAGCATCGGCACAGGTTCCACAACGGTCAAAACCGATGTTGTGGCCAACAGTTTTCACCTAATTGCCAGCCCCTTTACCCGTAACGTCAGTGGCTTTGCTGCCCCCATTGGCGGCTACACCGTAAAACCCGTTGGCCCAGCAGCACAGCCACTCGCAGAACCAATTTGGGTGGGGTTGAGACAACATGGTAAAAAAGTGGTTGCAGCGACGTTTCCTGGTGCGGATGGTGCTGAGATTACCTTGGCTGGCGCAGGTACGCCTGTGCTTCAAGCAGCGACCGATCGCACCGTTGATTACACTATTCCCTTTGGAGCATTCGCGGGGCAGGGTGCCAAAGGCTTTAGCTTAACAGCAACGGATTTTACGCCTGCACCCGGTCAAACAATCGGCCAACTGGAAGCGGCTGGCAAAAAGTCTTATAGCCCCATCTTGCAAAAAACGACCCCTCTGGATACCTTTGCTATCGGCACTGTGAACTACACCATCCAGGTGGCGGCGTTGGATACCACGAATGATGGGAGCGGTAATTACGATACGCTGGTCTTTTTTGATGCCTCTACAGGCATTCAGCCAGGTCCGTTTAGCTTGCCTGCAACGGGGCCTGCGTATGTTAAAGCAAGCGATCGCGCCTCGGCTCTCTTTTATTTAGAAGGCAGCGCCACTAAAGCAGGCACCGGGTTTTACGTCAGCACGCTGGCGCCAGATTTGACCACTGTGAGAATTGCCCGCTACTCTGCCAACGCGATTCCTCGCAATACGCCTGTATTGGCAGATGTCGATGACATCAATAATAATGTTGGCTTCTGGGCACCCCAAGCTGATTTCCGCATTCCTGAGCGTCTCAGCCCTGGTTTTACGACATTTCCCGATGCTGACCTGGAAGCCATTTACGAAGATCAGGTACGCACCTTTGTGGCTTATCAGACCCGTGTGGTCTTGCGTGCAATCGCCAAAAACCCTGATGCTGATTTGGTACTTGCCTATATTGAACAACCCGATGGTTCAGAGCACCAGTTCCTGGCGATCGACCCACGTCAAGCGACTAACTCAACCAATCCAAACACGATCGGCGCTGGACAGGATCAGGCGAAACTGGCACGCTACAAAACCTATGTTCAAGCGGCGTATCGCATTGCCAATCGTTCTGTGCAGCAAATCATTGACACAGTCGGTACAACTCGCAAAGGCACGCCCAAGAGCAATATCATTGTCGTTTCTGACCACGGCTTTGCTCCCTTTCATACAGCTGTTGATTTCAACGCCCTGCTGAGAAAGAACGGCATTGATTCCACTAAGGTTCGTGCGATTACTTCTGGGCCTGCCGCCAACATTTACATCAATCTCAAAGGGCGCGAGCCTGATGGCATCGTAACTACAGAGGAATATATTGTGCTTCAGAAGCAGGTCGTCAAAATTCTGGAGGACTTTGTTGAGACCAACCCAAACTATACGAAGCGTGAAAGCAAGCCAATCTTTGACAAAATTCACGCTCGTCCCCTACCAAGTGATGTGAACGATCCATCTTTTGGTTTGGGCACCAGCCAGTTTATTGGTCAAGATTCAGGTGATGTCTTTGCCACTCTCACTGAGGGTTACAATTTTGATGGCACCCAAGCACCTGTTGTGCCACGTTTAGGCGATGCACCAGAAACAACCCCCGTGCTTTCCGTGCCTAACTTCTATGGCGCACATGGCTACGATCCAAAACAGCTCAACATGAGTGCCATCTTCTTTGCAGCAGGGCCCAACATTCGTCGCGGGGATCTACAACAGGTACGCAATATTGATGTTGTGCCAACGATTAACAAACTATTAGGTGTAGAGTCTGCTTCAACGGTACAGGGAAAAGCTCTAAGCATTGACTCTTGAGTCGTTCTAAAGCCCTGCGATCGAGGTTGTTAATCCTCGCTGTAGAGACATGCTGTAGGTCTCTACAGCAAGGATTTCTATAAATGATTACTTACGCAGAAGAGATGCTCCAGCCTCCTTAAAAAGGGGGAACAATTAAAGCCCCTTTTTTAAGGGGGATTAAGGGGGATCAGCATCGGTTGATAAATTGACCAATGCATCGAAAGCCTTGTCATGATGTAACAGCCCGCTCGTGATTAGAAATCTGAGTTAACGCTGCAACTCGTTGAAACGGGTTAAAAACTTGTTCTGGCTTTCAGTGCCTTTAGTGGACTTTAACCCTATTTAGACCGTGATTTTCAATCACATGTGGGTAACGCGATGAGCGAGGACGATTCAACTATTCTCTAGGCAGAATCGATCGCGTTGATTCCACTGTGATTTGTGAGGGTGTTCGCCCGACTACTGTTTGCGCGATCGCCTTCTCCTAAAATCAAACATGATTGCCAAACGCAACGACTGCATCTTGAATCTACAGACCCATGCTGATCACCCAACAGCCTATCCTTAAGCGCTTCTGGTATCCTGTCATGCCAATCGCCTCTCTCCAAGAGGCTCCCCAGGCGTTTACGCTGCTGGGGCAACCACTGGTGCTATGGCTAGATGGCGACGGCAAGCCAGCGGCAACAGAAGATCGCTGCTGTCATCGATCGGCACAACTCTCCAAGGGACAGGTCATCGACGGCAATATCCGCTGTCCCTATCACGGGTGGTCGTTTGATGGCACGGGTGCCTGCGTCAAGGTGCCTCAACTCACCACTGATCATATTCCCCGTACCTATAAAGTCAGCGGCTATCAGTGTAAGGAACGCTACGGCTACGTGTGGGTCTGCATGGGCGAGCCTCTGCATGGCCTTCCCGATATTCCTGAAGCGACTGATACAGGGTTTCGGCAGATTCACGAGTTCTACGAAACCTGGCATGCCAGCGGCTTGCGGATTATGGAAAACTCCTTTGACAGCGCCCACGGAAACTTCGTGCATGCGCGATCGTGGGGCGACATGAGCAACCCTGTGCCACCACCGATCGACGAAATTACTGACACTGAAACAGGCTTTTTAATGAAGCATTGGGTCGAAGTCTTGAACCCCGACCTGCAAAAGCAAAATCTGGGCATTGCCGACGAGAAAACCATTCGCACGAACGAACGTCGCTGGTTTATGCCCTTTGCCCGGACGCTCAAAATTCAGTATCCCAATGGCTTGATTCACCTCATCTTTTCTGCTGCTACGCCGATCGACGACAAAACCTCCCAACTCATCCAATTCTGCTTCCGCAACGATACTGAAGCCGATGCGAAAGCGGCAGATGTCATTGCCTTCGATCGCACCGTCACCCAAGAAGATCGTGAAATCCTGGAAACGACTGACTACGACGCGCCACTCGACATTTGCCAAGAGCAACACATGGCATCCGATAAACCTGGTATTCTAATGCGACATAAGCTCGCTGCCTTGCTGAAAGCGCACGGCGAAGTTGAGCAACGTCGCCAGGATTGATCGTGACTTATACCCTTCGTTCGGCTCTGATTCCCGTTGAGGATAGCTACGCTACTGTTGATGTTCAAATTGAGGGCGATCGCATTGCGGCGATCGGTGCTAGCTTGCCTACGGTGGGAACGGCGATCGATGCCGAAAACAAGCTGCTGCTGCCTGGTTTCGTTAACGGGCACGCTCACTCCGTGCAGTTTTGGCAACGCGGACTCATCCCCCAACTGCCGCTAGAGCTGTGGCTAGCCGATGTTTTTGATACCTCTCCGACTGAGCTGGAGCAAACCTACCTGGGTGCTTTGGGTACGGCCATTAGCACCTTGCTGTCTGGCGGCACCTGCGTGATGGATCACCTGTATGTGATTCCTGGGCAGGAACTTGAAAGTATCGCAGCGGCGTCCCGTGCCTACAAGGAAGTCGGGATTCGTGCCTTTATCGCGCCGTTAATTCAGGACATGCCTTTTGTCTCTGGCTATCCTGAAGGCGTCAAAACGCTGCCTCACCAGCCGTATCACCAATCCACCGACGAACTGTTGGCGCTGATGGAGGCGATCGTCGCCCAATCGCACGCACCAGAAGACGGCATTCAAATTGCGGTCGGCCCCACTGGCTTTCACCGTTGTTCGGATGCGCTGTTTGAGGGTTGCAGAGATTTGAGCGATCGCCACAATCTCTGTCGCCACATTCACCTGCTGGAAACGAAGGCACAAAAAATGCTGGCACAGGAGCGCTATGGCGGCAGCGCCGTTAAGCATCTCCAGCAGCTTGGCTTTCTGGATCACCGTACATCGCTCGCACATTCCATCTGGCTTGATGCTGCTGATATCGAAGTTCTGGCAGAAACCAAGTCCACTGTGGTTCACAACGCCCTCAGCAACCTGCGCCTGGGTAGCGGTATTGCGCCTGTGCTGAAGTATCTGCAAGCCGGAGTCAACGTCGCGTTTGGCTGTGATGGAGCCGCCAGTAACGATGGTCAAGACATGCTTGAAGCCATCAAAATTGGTTCCCTGCTACATAATGTGACTGACCCAGACTACAAGCACTGGATTACGCCCCGCAAAGCCGTTGAAATGGCGTCGATTGGTGGTTTCACAGGAGTGAATCTGGCAGACCAGGTTGGCTCTCTCACCGTTGGCAAGCAAGCCGATCTCGTCCTTTACGACCTCAAAAATTTGTCCCTGCTACCCCGCACCGATCCCATCAAGCTGCTCATTCTGGGCAGACCTAATGCAGCTGTGGATAGCGTTTGGGTACGCGGTCAGCAAGTGTTCGCTGATGGCACGCTGAAAACAGTGGATACCAGCCACTTTACACAGACTGTCTTTAACTACGGAGAGGTTTACAGTAAGCCACAATACAAAACCATCCACCAAGTGGAAGCGCATTATCGGCGAGTAATGGGGTTAGCTGAATGCGGTGATGCTTAATGGGTGGTTGAGCGATCGTTCACCTCAAATCAGATCTTGAATCAGACCTTCGGCTTCTTTAACTCGACTTTAGCCATTTGGGCGGAGAAATAGGCTCAACAAAATGTAAAGAAAATGGAGTCAAGCCAGAACAGAACAGTAGGCTTGGCTCCATTGTGATTGTTAATGGCGTTGTTGCATGAAAGAGGGGTTGCGGGCGGGAGAGCCATGGTAAGTTTCAATTACCACACTAAAACCTGCCATGAAGTCTCAATACCGTGTCCGCAACTGGTCTGAGTATAACGCTGGTCTCAAACAGCGGGGAAGCCTCACCTTCTGGATCGATGAATCGGTGCTGGAGCAATGGAGCGACCCAAACTTGAGCGGTAAGCCTGGAGCGTCGCTCTACTATAGTGACTTGGCAATTCTGACGATGGCGACCGTGAAAGCGGTGTATCGCCTGGCAGGGAGGCAGTGTCAAGGATTTCTAGAGTCCATCTTCGAGTTGATGGGGATTGCGTTGACGGTGCCAGATCACAGCACCCTATCGCGGCGGTTGGGGAAACTCGATGTCTCTTTACCCGTGATACCGAAGGAGGGTGCACGTCATGTGGTAGTGGATTCGACTGGGGTGAAAGTGTATGGGGAAGGGGAATGGAAAACTCGGCCACATGGGATTAGTAAACGCCGCACCTGGCGCAAACTGCACCTGGGAGTCGATGAAGCCACTGGAGAAATCCTGGCAGCAGTCGTGACGACCAATGATTTCCATGATGGCGAAGTCTTGAACGATGTCCTAGAGCAGATTGAAGGGGCGATTGAGCAAGTCTCCACCGATGGAGCCTACGACCACAGTCATTGCTACGATGAGATCACCAAACGAGGTGCCAAGCCTGTGATTCCACCCCGCAATGATGCGGTGATTTGGCAGCATGGCAATCGCAAAGCCCCGCCTCATCCGAGAGACGAGAATCTGCGCTCCATCCGCAAGCATGGGCGGAAAAAGTGGAAGCGGGATGCGAATTACCATCGACGATCCTTAGCAGCGACCACCATGTTTCGCTTCAAGGCAATCTTTGGCGGCAATGTGAATTCTCGTAAATTCGACAATCAGGCAGTCGAATTATTCATCAAGTGTGCGGCACTCAATCGCATGATCCAAATTGCTAAACCCGATAGCTATGAGGTCAAAGCTTAATCTAATCTCTCTCAAGTAAAAATCTGGCTGTTTTCTTAATCATGCAACAACGCCGTTTGATCCTCTAAATTTTGGTGGGTTGATGGAGGGCGTTTTCAACTTAACCGGGCAGGTTCAAAATTAAGCACAAGCATTCCTGAATCGTCAGGTGTGCTCAAACTATACGGCAGAATTGGACCCAGCGACTTCTCGCCAACCCTCAAATCGTTGGCGAAGTTGTTCGCGGTTGCTTTCCATTCATTTCAATTTAATTACATTCCTTGGTTTACTAGAAAAGCTATGATCTCATTCGTCATCCTTTGCGGGCTTTCGAGAGGAAGATGGTGTCCGGCATTGGGAACGATCGCTAATTGAGCATTAGGAATCAGAGTTTGCATCTCCTGAGCTAGAAAAGACGGAGTCGCGAGATCGTTTGCACCCACCAGAATGAGGACTGGCGAAACAACGTTTTGAAGTTGGCTACGAATGTCTTGACGCGTTAGCACTGCTGCTTGAGCAGCAAGTTGAATACCCTGTAGGTCGTGATTCAACATGATTCGGCGTTCATCTTCTGCTTCGACTGGGTGCTGCATGATCTCAGATCTTGCAGCATTCTCGATAAGCCCGATTCGGCAGAGATTTGAGGATAATTTGAAACCCATATTGAGTTGCAATGTCAGTGCGGATTTGGATGTACTTGAGTAATTGGAGCCAGACAATCGAGGTGAACAAGCTCGTTAAGGCTAAAGCACTCGCGGCTTGCCAATCCAGGGTGGGCGGTAAAGACCATTGGTCAATCCAATGGGCTATAGAGATAGGCAACGAATGAAAGGATGAGCCAACGATAGATGCTAATTTGAGTGGATTGCCCAAAGCGATGGAGCCCAAAGCGATGTTTGATGGTCTTAAACAAGCCCTCAATGGCCCAGCGTTTGCGTCCTAACCGCACCAAGTAGACGCCTGAGAAGGATGAGTCGAAACCACAAAGCGCAATGCTCGCTTGCCCTCGGCTCGTTTGAGCCAGAACCAATGGCTTGGTTGATGGGCATGAGGTATGCCCATCTCGCATTTCTCGCTTTGCTGCCTTGGCAGATGATGCACCGTTGGGTGCAATTTAAATCTGACTGTAGTACCTTCTCCAACAGCACCCGTTGCTAAAACTAAGCCTCCTTGTGAGGTAAGTGTACCAACACCAAACATAGATCCCACTCGATCTAGATAGGTTGTACTTCTAACATCGTTAAGTGGGGCTGTACCTTGAGCAAACTTAGTCACACATCGCGTTATTTGTGTTTGCTGTAAAGTCGGGATGCACTACCTTGTCGCATCGTTGATGTCGATTTCTATCTCACAGTCCGCAGGCTTTCCACTTGCTTGGTAAATCCATCGGTGAAGATGCTCATAACCGTGCGTTGGCGTACCTTGATGTTGACGCTGACAGACATGCCCGATCGCAGCGGCACTTGACGACCTTGAATCAATAGAAGCTGCTGATCAAGCTGAACGTTGGCTGGAAAGCTGTAAACCGGACGTGTTTGAGTTGGTGGTAACGCATCGGAGCCAATCAAGGTTAGTTGCCCTTTGATACCACCAAACTCGCTAAAAGGAAAAGAATCAATTCTGACATCAACGGGCATTCCCGTTTGCACAAAACCAATATCTTTGTTGGTGATATACACCTTCGCAACGACAGCATTCTCTGGCACAAGTTTGAGAATTGGTTCGCTAGAGTTGGTGACAAAACCTGCATTACTTGCTTTCAGATCAAAAACGATCCCTGCTACTGAGGCACGGAGTTCCTGATATTGCAGTGTCACTTTTGCTTGGCTAATTTGGCTGTCAATTTCAGCAATTTTTTTCTTGTTTTCCACGATCGCCTTATTCAATTGACTGTCAATTTCAGCAATTTTTTGCTCATTGTTTGAGATTTTAGTCAACAGATCTTGAGTCGAAAGCGCCAGAGTATTTTGCACTTTTTGTTGAGATTGAGCGATCGCCAGCTTGAGACGTTCCTGTTCCTGCATCAGTTGATCGACTTCGGATTGAAGGTTACGCACTTCCTGCTGTTGTCTGAGATATTGTAGACGAGAAATGCCTCCCTCTTTAGCAAGTAATGCCAGATCACGAAAGATTTGTTCATTGACTACTAAATTATCTTTAGCACTGGCTAACTTCAATTGATTCTGTTTAAGTTGCTGTTTGATTTGGGCTGTATCTAACTGGACTGTAGCACTTCGAGACTGTTGCTCTACTTGACTCGATCGCAGACGTAATTGCTGCTCAGACGTAAGGCGCATACCCGCTGTTGAGCCGTTGAGCGCTGCTCGATCGAGCTGAATTTCTGTGACTAATGTCGATCGATATTGAGTCAACGACACCAGTTCTGCTGGTAGATTTTGCTGGAGTAGTACTTGATCGCCACCCGAAGCTAAACCATGTATCTGGGCATAATAGAACTGATTTTCTTGCATCAACGAGGTGCAGATTTTTTGCAGAGAAATTAGTTGGGCTTGAGCCACAGTTGGATCAATGGAAAGCAAGCGATCGCCTTGCTTCACTTGTTGCCCATCCACCACATATACTGCCTTTACAACGCCATCAATGGGAACCTTAATTTCTTTGACTGCGCCTTGTGGTTCCAAAATACCTGTCGCTGGAATCGACTCCTCAATTTTGGCAACACTCGCCCAAACGAAGCCAAAGCTTGTCACACTAATCAAGCCCCAAACAATGGCACGAGAGAGAAGAGGCGATCGCTTTAAGATAACGGGGCGATCGAAGGGATGGGTGGTAGTCATGGTAGTTGAGTATTGGCTGTTGGCTGTTGGCTAACAGCTAATAGCTGGCTGTTAGTTGTTAGCTATTTGAGTGCATTCTGACTAGTAGTGGTATTTGTAACGGAGATTGAGTGGTGCAAGATTTCAGAAGTTTGAGAATTTGGCAGAAAAGCCATTAGCCATTAGCCAACAGCTAAGAGCTAAGAGCCTCTTGCTGCCGATACAAACAGTAATAGCGACCTTCTAACGCCATCAATTCTTCGTGAGTGCCTTGCTCTACAACCGAGCCTTGATCCATCATCACAATTACATCGGCGTGGCGAATGGTGCTGAGGCGATGGGTAATGAAAAAGACAGTACGATCGTTGAATGCTTCTATCAAGTTCAAACAAACGTGTCGTTCAGCGTCGTAATCTAAAGCGCTGGTGGCTTCATCAAGAATGAGCAGATGTGGGTTTTGGAGGACGGTACGGGCGATCGCAATGCGTTGTCGCTGTCCGCCAGAGAGTGCTGCACCGCGCTCACCGACACGAGTGTTGTAGCCATTGGGTAGGTTCATAATGAAGTCGTGGGCAACCGCAACTTTGGCAGCGGCGATGATCTCCTCCGAAGTGGCATCGGGATGATTGAGGGCA
The DNA here is from genome assembly GCF_003003795.1 of Stenomitos frigidus ULC18. Classification (GTDB taxonomy): domain Bacteria; phylum Cyanobacteriota; class Cyanobacteriia; order Leptolyngbyales; family Leptolyngbyaceae; genus Stenomitos; species Stenomitos frigidus_A. The sequence goes on from NZ_PVWK01000029.1 coordinate 63,673, forward strand.
ATGTTTTCTTGCACCGTGCCTTCAAACAACAGCGTGTCTTGAGGTACAACGCCAATTTGCTGCCGTAGAGAATAGAGATCTACTTTGCTGATGTCGTAGCCATCAATGAGAATGCGACCAGATTCTAAAGGATAGAGACGGGGCAAAAGTTTCATCATTGTGCTTTTACCAGAACCACTGAGTCCGGCAATACCCACAAAGGCTCCTGCGGGAAAGGTCACGCTGACGTTATTCAACTGAAGTGAACCGCTGGGATGGAAACGAAAGGACACGTTTTCATAGGTCACGGTTCCTTGGATGGTGGGAAGGGGAATGTTGTGACGTTGATGTCGATCGCTCGAAACATCGGTTGCATCGCCTTCAACGGGCGTATCAACAATATCACCCAATCGCTCTAGTGCAAGGGCGGTCTGTTGGAAGTTCTGCCACAGTTGCGTGAGACGCAGGAGTGGACTGGTGACATAACCAGCAATGATGCGAAAGGCAATTAACTGTCCTAGCGTGAGTTTCCCTTGCAGCAAGAGAGAGGCACCGACCCACAGCACCATCAAACTCGAAAGTTGGTTTAAAAAATTGCTGGTGGAACTAGCAGCCGTTGAGGTGAGAACGGTCTTAAAGCCAGCGCTGACATACCGTGCATAGCGATCTTGCCACTGCCAGCGCGATCTCAGTTCAAGGTTTTGTGCTTTCACCGTTTGAATCCCGGCTAGCACTTCCACCAGGTAAGACTGGGCTTCAGCATTACGGTCTGCCTGGGCACGTAATTGTCGCCGCACCAAGGGTGAAATCAGCGTCGTCAACAGGGCAAAGATCGGCAGCGTTGCCAGTGCCACCAGTGTTAGCTGCCAACTGTAAAGGAACATCACCCCAATGTAGATGATGGAAAAGATGGCATCCATCACGCTCGTCAGCGCAGTCGTGGTCAAGAACTGGCGAATATTTTCCAACTCATGCATTCGGGTTGACAGTTCCCCCACTGGTCGTCGCTCAAAATAGCGCAAGGGCAACCGTAATAGATGATTGATGATTTCGGCGCTGAGTGCCAGATCAATCCGATTGGTGGTGTCAACCAATAAATAGGTGCGTAGACTACTCAGGATTGCCTCAAAAATGGCGATGACGATCAGGAAAATGCCCAGAATTGGCAAGGTGTCGGGGCTATTTTGCATCACCACTTTGTCGATGATGACCTGCGTCATAAGTGGGTTTGCCAGCCCAAAGAGTTGCACAAACAAGGAGGCAAGCAATACCTCAATCAGCACTTGCCGATAGTTGGAGAGGAAAGGTAGAAACCAGGTTAGCCCAAATTTCTGCTGCGGTGTGTCTGGCGTGGATTGCAGTAGAAGAACGTCGATCGCCGTTGACGTTTGAAGCGATGCTGCATGGTCGCCGTGATCAACCGTAACTACTTCTGTGATCAGATCATTTGGCTTGCGGCGCACGATGCCAGACTCTGGCACACCCAAAACGATCGCGTTCTCACTGGCTTCATACAGAACGGCAAAGCTATCGTAATAGCGAATGAGAGCGGGCGTTTGTAGACGACTGATAGCTTTGAGCGGCACACTCACCAGTTGGGCATTCAAACCCATCATTTCTGCGATCGCGCCACCCAAAGAGAGCGAAAAAGAGCCAGTGCGCTGCTTCTGGTTCGCCAGAATTTTACGAACCACATCGCGACGGAAGGGTAAACCCAGATGGTTTGCCAGCATTTGGAAGCAAGCCAGGGTAGTTTCTAGCTCGCCTCTAGCGCGTACATAGGGGTATTGCCGTTTGGTTCGCGTGGTTGTCCGATCGTCCTCTAGAGGTTGGTCAGGCGCATAGAGAATCTCTGTGATCGGCATAGTTTCCAAAGGTCTTTCACGCACTAAAAGCACAGACGGGGAAAGTGCGATCGCGGGAATGCCAAGCAGACGAATTGTTCCAGCAGGTGGGCGAGCCTTGTCAAGTTTGTTAGGGTCAAATTGACTACCAATAGGCACAGCGGCGGAAGTCTCACCACCGCTGACGATCCAGGTGTGATCAGGTGGTAGCGTGTAGCGCGATCGCTCCAGGTGCCGACGCAGGTTATGGACAATCGCTTGAGACTGCAACGTGAAAGCAAACTCCTTCAGATCGCTGACTCCCGCAGCCTTCAAAATGAGTTCGCTGTCTGCCCGGTGCTGTAACTCTGCTCCTACCAGGTCAAACACTTCAATCAGAGCTGGCTGATCGTGAAAGTGGTCAGCAAACGCCTCTTCCTGTGCCATCAGTGTCAGGAACTCAACAGCCGCTAGAGTGAGACAAATCGCTTCGGTAGACGCGATAGCGGTTTCACAAGCGGCTCCACGCACTAAGCCGACCCAACCAATCACGGCACCCGCTTCCAACCGTTGCAACGTGACTGGGAGTTGTTTACCTGGTTCATAACCCAGCAGTCGCGCCTGACCCTCATAGAGAATGGCAATCTGAGCAGGCAGCTTTTCTCGCAGCACAATGGGCTGACCCATGCGGTAGCGCAGCAGTTGTGTGGTTTTCGCGAGTCTTGCTAACGCGATCGATGAGAGTTGATTGAACGGTGCGATCGTGGCCAGAAATGCTTCCGTTGTATTGGTGGTATAAGTCATAGGGCTGCTGGCTGTTAGCTATTGGATGTTGGCGATTGATTAGAGAGAAGGGAGAAATTGAGAATATTTGCCTGTAGTTCTGGCTGTTTAACTAACAACTAATAACTAATAACTAATAACTAATGACTAACAGCTATCCCACTCAACCACTCCTCAAACAATTCATTCAGTAACCGCTGTTGAGTGGGTTCATCTAGCTGGGCAGGTAGCAACATTTCCAGTTGCACAATTACAATCCACTCTTCGATGCGAACAGGGGTTAAAAGCTGACCGGGTTGGCTAGTGACCAGTCGTTGAGCCAATGTGGGATGCAACGTGCCTAATGCCACTGGACCAAGTAAGCCTCCCGTTTGGGCTTCGACTCCCTGGGAATACTGCTTTGCAACGTCTGCAAACGACTGCTCCCCTGCCTGGATGCGAAAGAAAAGTTCCTGGGCAACCTGCCACTCGTGAGTGCGAATCAGAGAGTAAATGACCCGATCGAGTTGGTCTTTGCGCTTCAGGAAGTAGGATTCCAGTTTGTGTCCCCATTGAGCGTGCTTAAATTTCTCAATTCTGAGCGATCGCGTGATTAGCGCTTCCAGTTGTGTCGCGGTCATAGCCTGCCGCACTAGCCGAGTTTGCAACTCCTCTTCTGAGCGAATCTGGTTCTGCTGATAGAATTGCTGTCGAGTCTGGGCAACTTCTTCTGACGTATAGGAAATAGAGTCAATAGCAGCATCGATCGCCATTTCGCGACGCAGTTTTGACAGCATTTGATATCTTGCTAACAAAGACAGAATTTGCTCAGAAGACATTACTAAATCATCGATCGATTGAAGCGTAGAACTATCTGTCTTCATCAAATGATTGACCACTACCCATCTCCTCAAAAACTGTTGCCAACCATCATTAAGTCCGTGCTTTACAGCTAACGAGCTATTAGCCATCAGCCATCAGCCATCAGCCATCAGCCTTAGCAAGAATTTTTGCTAAGAAGAAGCCCTTGCTCATACTTCTCCGCACAGTTTTCCAGTGCGCCAGAATATGTAAAACGATAAACGCCAGGAAGATGTAGGACGACCAGAAGTGAGAGCTTCTCGCAATCGCCGTCCAATACGCATTGAACGCAAAAACGGGTGGTACATGGATGCCAAAAAGAGTGGTATTCAAGCCGACAAAATTGCGGAGTAAGAAGCCACTGACAGGAGCCACCAGCATAAAGAAATACAAGCTGCTGTGCAGCATCGTTGTTTGCAACCAGTTGACGTTGACTTGAGGCGATCGCTTCAAATACTTTTGTCCAACTAACCTTAATAACAAAACAATCCTGGCAATGAGCAGCAGCAGAGATAGCATTCCCAGCGATTGGTGAAGGTAGGGCATTAACCATGCTGAGAGCAGAGGCAGGCGATGAACGACAAAAATACCCGTGATATAAAGCGAGAAAATGAACGCTGCCATGATCCAGTGCAAACCCATTAAATGCTTGAATGCTGAGTTTTGATGCTTTGGCTTTTCTGTAGCTGCTCTCTCTGTAACTTTCTCTGTAGCTGTTGTCAGATTCACGAGGCTTATTTCCTCAAAGGGTTGCCTCTTACCTTTGTGGAAAGTCTTTAAAAATTTGTGAAACAGGGAAATTTTTGGATGCTTACACGCGCAAGCTATGGTTTAGGTCTTTAGCTTGATCCATTCATAGATTTTTAATATCTGTGATAGAAGTTGAAGAGATGATCAGTCGATGGAGCATTCAGGGGATGTCTAGATTAATCGGTATCGTGATTCCGTTCGGTGTCTTCGTAAATCTGGCAACGGGGCTGATGGTGCTTGTAAATTTCTCAACAGGTTCTTCGATCGCCCACTCATTCATTCCTCAAACGTCTGCTCAAAGTCACCCAATAGAACGGCATAAAAACTGTAGAGATTTTTGAGTTTGCAGTTTCTAATGTGCTCCTTGTGTACTTCCCGCTTAACAAATCCATGCTAAAAGATTTAAGCAACTCAGTCAGCCAGAGACAGAATCAAACCAGATGTGCTAAGAGCCATTAGCTAATAGCTCTTAGCTTTTAAAGAGCTTTGGTTTGTTTAGATCACTCCACTCAACAGTTTTGAGCATCGAAAGGTTCGGTCATGTTGCTGCTTTGTAAAGTCTAAAAAGTTGAACATTATGCCTGCAACCGTCACTGTATTGCTCGTTGAAGATGATGTCAGCTTACGTGAAACTGTACAGCTCTACATTGAACGAGAGGGTTTAGCGTGTTTAACCGCCAGCAATGGGGCAGAGGGGGTCGCGCAGGTGCAGTGTTTTCGTCCCGATCTGGTTGTGCTCGATCTAATCTTGCCAGATATTAGCGGCTTTCAAGTCTGTCAAGAAGTGCGGGCGTTAGGGTATTTTGTACCCATTTTGATGTTGACGGCGCGGGCAGAGGAGAGCGATCGCGTGCAAGGCTTGGTGCTTGGAGCAGATGATTATTTGACCAAACCCTTCAGTGCAAAAGAGTTGATTGCACGGGTCAAAGCCCTCATCCGACGAGCATACAGCCCAGGCTATCGCGAGGTCAGACAAACGCAGGGCATTGCGATCGACCCAAACCAACGTCATGCTTTTCTCAATGGGGAACCGCTGGATTTGCGCGGCAAAGAATTTGATTTACTCGCGCGACTTGCTGACCGTCCGGGACGAGCGTATACTCGCGAACAACTGCTAGAGCATGTCTGGGGTCTCGATTTTGTGGGTGATACGCGCGTTGTTGACGTTTACATTCGCAAGCTGCGGGAGAAAATTGAGTTAGACTCCTCGCGCCCAGACTACATTCAAACCGTGTGGGGCGTTGGCTACCGCTTTCGAGGCACTGAAGGATGAAATTAAGAAGTGTTTCTAGTCGGCTCACGCTCACGCTGTTGTTGGTCACACTGGGCAGTCTGTTTGGGTTCTCGTTAATTTTAGGGAAAGCGCTGGAGCAGTTTTTTGTCAAGGAAGCTGAGGTCACGCTGCGGCGACAGGCAGATGCCTTGGCGACACAAGTTCCCACCCACTGGGATAACGCACTCACCATTCGTCAATTGACAGACTTGATGAGCGAGCAGGCACGATCGCAGGTCACAATTTTCAACACTGCTGCAACGACCCGGCTGACCAGTCAGGGGGTGAATCGCGGTCATGCTGTAGTACTCCCCAATGAGCTGATTCGCAAAACTCTCGCAGGATCACCGCAAGCTGGACGCTTGTGGATTGCTACCGATCCTAAAAATAGCTGGTGGCTCTACAGCACAGTGCCGCTGCGTCATCCAGAAACGGCTCAAATTGTCGGAGCCGTTTACCTCACCATGCCTCTCCGTCGTCCCAAGCGGTTCGCGGAAGAAGTCCAGGGCTTGGTGATGGGCATGGCGATCGCTGCCACAACGGTTGCCGCCGCGACTGGCTTTTTACTCTCCCGTACTTTAACCCGACCGCTAAGAGCCTTACACAGACAGGCTCAACGCCTCGAAGCTGGCGATTATGAGGCGCGGTCTGCCCTCAAAGGACACGATGAACTGGCGCAATTGAGCCATCTGCTCGACCAGATGGCAGCCAAACTCATGGAAACCTTGTCTGCACTTCAGGCGCAGGAAACCGCCCGACGCGAGTTGGTTGCCAATGTCTCCCATGATTTACGCACTCCCTTAGCCGTTCTGCGGGTTGAATTAGAGGCAATCCTTGATGGCGTGGTGACTGGAGAAAAAGCGCAACTCTACTTACAACGAGCCTGCTATGAGACAGATTACCTGACTCGACTTGTGGAGCAACTGTTGTTGTTAGCCAAAGCCGATGCAGGGCAGCTTCAAATCCATCCCCAAGTGGTTTCAGCTACCGCGATCGCCCAGGAATGCCTGTCTCGGATGCAACCCTCCGCGACTCAGGCAGGGTTAACGCTCGAACTCGCAGCGGCTTCTACCAAAGCAGCAGTTTGGGTTGACCCAGAATTAACCGGGCAAGTGGTGTTGAATTTACTGGACAACGCCATCAAGTATGCACCTGAAAGTGAAGTCGTTTGTCTGAAAGTGCTGCCACCTATGGAACGCGATCGGCAGCACTACATTCCCCTTCAGATCCAAGACCAGGGTAAAGGCATTGAAGCCAACGTGCTGCAACGCCTTACAGAGCGCTTTTACCGAGGCGACAATGCTCGACCTCGAGGCGGCATGGGTTTAGGCTTGGCGATCGCCCAACACGTCTGTCACCTTCAAGGCGGCATGATGCATATCAAGAGCCAGGTAGGGCAAGGAACGGTTGTCACACTCCTATTACCTGTTGCTGCCGGATAATCCAAAAATAGCTAACAGCCAATAGCTATTAGCCGTTAGCTATTGGCTTGTTCACGTGACCGTTTTGCGATCGGCATAAAATCGTAGGTGGCATAAAACTCAGTTCGATACGCTTTCCAGGCGGTTCGTTCAAGTGCCCTATTTACAGCGCGTAAGCGATCGGGCGGTACTGCTAAGGTCACAACTTGCCCAATGCCCATGACGACATACCAGGAAACGACATTGACGCCTTCAGGCGGAAACGCTTTCCAGTAGCCAGATTGCTTGAGTTCTGCAAGAATTTGGTCTAACGTTTTGGATTGATCGTGTTTCAGAAAAACCGTGAGTAAAATTGCACCATCAGGAACGCCTGTTTCGGGGTTGATATTGATGCTTGATGGGCTTTTAGTTGGAGCTTGAGCCACGATCACGTTAGTAGCATTTGCCAAAGAAAGCGTCTGATTCTGCTTCATCCGATCCGCTACTTGAACCGTTGTGATGGGTAATGCCATTCGATTCGTATCGTGGGCGATCGCCACACTAATGAAGGCAACGGAAACCACAATGAAAATGGTTAAAAGCAAAAAAAGACGTTGAATGGGTTTAGTGGTCATTAAGCAACATCCACTCGTAGTAAACTTTATAGGTTAGATCTCCGGCTTCTTTAAGAAGCCGGAGATCTAAAGAAGTCCGGGATCTAAAGGTTAAACCAAACTGAAATCTTTAGCCGTGAAATTGTTCAAGTTTGCAATACCAGCGTCCCCAGCTTGATTAATCAGGTTTGCCAAAATACTGATGTCGCCACCATTCGCAAGATCTTGAGAATAAACCAGGCGGCTAATGCCTAGCGTTGTGTTGAAGTAGATGAATGCGCCTTCTTTAGCTGTAATGGCAGGGTTATCTGCGATCGCCTTTGCCGCCGTTGGCGCATTCACAAATGGATCAAGTTGCACAATAAAATTGGCATCGGCGGCAATTTGGGCAGTGACTCCCTTCTGGAAAGTAAAGTTAGTGATGCCCAGATCGGCACCATTAAGGGCAAACTGATCACGACCAATTTCATAATCGGTAATGTTATCAGCTTGATTCACAAAGCGAATACCAGTTGCTGCATTAAGTATTGGAGCGGCACCTGCAAAAACATCACCAGCAAAGCCAAACGTATCGGCACCATTACCGCCAGTCAGGGTATCTACGCCTGTTCCGCCAACCAGTACATCTCTACCATTACCTCCTAAGAGTGTATCAGCGCCTGAGCCTCCGTCTAGAAAATCGCTGCCCTGACCACCCTCTAGTTGATCATTGCCTTCCTCGCCAAACAGAAAATCGCTGCCTTGATCACCAAACAATTGATCATTGTTTTGACCACCAAGAAGTATATCCGTTCCTTTACCACCAAACAGTTGATCGTCCCCTGCCAAGCCTAAGATGACATCATTTCCTGTCTTACCGTTCAGCATATTGTTGTCAGCATCACCGACTAGAATTTCGTCCAAAAGGCTCTTGGACTGATGGGTATGACTGACATGAACTTGTCCTAGCTTTGCCATTTTAGCTCCTACTATTTCTCAAGGTTGGATGTGGAATTTAGTTAGCTTTGCGAGCTAGAACAAGCTTGAGTGAAAGGCGTTAAAAATGTATGAAAAGGGCTTAGTTTGTCGAGTAGGGAGAACGCCTCCGATGCTTAGGCTTAGGTTGTCTTCTCTGTTATTCTCGCCTTTCTCTGGTTGGCATTGCTCGTGCCACCTAGGTTTCTGAACAATGGCTGCAAACCTACGCCGCCTTTATAGCAACGGAGAAAAAATGGTCGCTAAGGCTACAACTCCTGTAGAGTAAAGACTTCTAGTAATTGCCTTGATTGCGCACTTAAATGGTTGAACTGTCCCACTTTTGCTGCGAATGGGACAATGGGTGCTGCAAAACCCTGATTTTACCTTGCTGTAGCTTGCTTACTGTCGCCCTTCCAATCACCGAAAACGGGACATTTGCCCTTAGCGACAGAAAGATTGCGCCAGCCAGATCCGCACTTCCTGCTCAGACTCTAAAACGACAGAGTCTCCTGTAGCAGGATTGTAACCATTCCACCATAGATTGCCGGATCGATCGACACTTTGCCAAACTTTTAGTTCAGGCTTATATGTGACCACGTCCATCAGATCCTGCCACATTTCTCGTAGCCACATTCCCAAGGTTAGCTGGGGTTGAACTGGATTGGGTTCTGATGTGGAAAACAGTTCCAATGCTTGATAAATCATCTGTTGCGTTTTCATGATGAATCTCCATTAAAGAAAGTATTGCTGATGTTCTAATTAGTCACCAGGTTGAACTACAAGTTGAACTAGATTAAACATGAGACTTGTTGCTTAATAAAAGGTCGTAGAAGTGGTGCACAGACTGTCTTTCCCTTCCCTCTGCCGTTAAGCAGCTTCCAAATAGAAGTTCCATAACCCTGCGGCGGTCAGCATGAGATGATCATCGGAATCAGGCACACGATGCCGATAAATTGCCGATACTGCACCATCACGCTTCATCCCAGCATGGGCATGTTCGTAGACCACCTGCTGAGCACTGAAGGCTTTGTTCTGCTGCTTTTGCTGTTCAGTGAGTGCTTTGCCTCTGGGCTTTTTAGGGGGCAAGTGGATGTTGACAAACTCGTTTTGCAAGCCCTGGAATCCTAAAGCGCCTTCCACTGCAACCTGATCTGGAATGTGGCCCACCCAGTCTGCTTCATCCAGTTGCCGCTGCGAGTGAAGCTTCCCAGGTTGCGCTTGACTCAACACAAGCACTCGCTTGTTTCAAGTGCTGCCCGTGATGTGCTTACGAGTAGGCCGTTTCTTCTTGCCAGAGTCAGGCTCCTTCTGCTTTTCGTTATCCTTGGGACGTTGCACAGGTCGTTCTGTGCCAGCGAAAAGCACCGCCTTAACCTCTGGAAACCGTTCGCGAAACGGCCCCATACGTTCCAGTTTGC
>NZ_PVWK01000146.1 GCF_003003795.1 Stenomitos frigidus ULC18
GTACGCTATGGCGCGCTTCTTGCCGCTCATCCCTGAGTGTTGCCACTCATTTCGAGCGAACGGGTCGCACAGTCCAAAGCCAGTCCAGAGCACTAGTACACCCCTCAAAACCGCTGGCGGTGTGACCATCACGGCACGACTTTGACGCTGCGATCGCGATCGTGCTCAGTCAATCATGGTGACCAATAATCCAGCATGATAAGAGTGCAGATTTTGGGCAGTGAAGCAGCAACATGGTGAAACAGAAGACGGGCGAACCTCTCACCGGGGAGGCGTTACTGCAGAAGGTAAAGACGTTAGCAACCCTGAGCAAGACTCAGAAAGCCAAAGCCTGCGGCTATTACACCGTCACGAAAGGTGGTGTGGAGCGCGTCAACCTGTTGCAGTTTCTGCAGGCTCTTATTGAAGCGGAAGGCATTATCCTGGACAAACCAGCCGCTGAGCGTGGGCGGGATGGACGCAGTGCGCGTTACCGGATCGCGGTGCAAGCGAATGGCAACTTGTTGATTGGTACCGCATATACTCAGCAAATGAGGCTCCAACCGGGTGATGCGTTTGAGTTGGTGCTGGGGCGCAAACACCTACAGCTCAAACAACTGGACCCTATCGATTGAAGCACGACAGTCGGTTCGCTGCCCCGCGATGCAACCACGCGCAAGAGATTTATGGAGCCACCGCATTGGCCAACTGAGACTGACACTGCGTCAGCGTGATGAGCGTCGTGGTGAGCAGGGCTTGGTGTTCCAGAGACAGCGGTGCTTGCGTTCGCTCAGCGGTCGTGATGCAAGCGGCTTCGAGGAGCTGCTGTGCCGCTTGCGCCCATGAGAGTAATCGCTGGTTCGCTTGCACGTGCAGCAGAAGAGCAGCGGCAGCATGAGGGTTCTAGAGGTGCCTTTCAACGAAGGAATCGACCTTTGAGACCTGTGGCAGTGGGAGCATCTAGTCCAAAACCTGTCTAATGGTCAAAAGAAGGACAAGTGAAAGCTGTCTTGTTTTTCTGCCGACCCTAGCCCCGTTCAAACGCGTTAGCGTGAGTTTTTGTACAATTACCCATTCAACCCCTCATTTAACAAGCAAGCTGAAAACCAAGAGATTAGGGCGACTCACGATCACCAGAGGCATCATCGAAGATTGCTCCTCGCTTTGCTAGGCTAAGTTTTTCAGCTTCAGATAGCCCTAAGCCATTTCCAAACTGAGCCTCTCTAACCTCTGTACTGTCTAAATGGACACCGCTCAAGTTCGTATTCCTTAGATCAGCACCACTTAGGTTAGCACCACTCAGATCAGTACGAGCTATATCAATGCTACTGCGCCTTTCTGTTGAACCCCATACAGCACCAGCAACGATCTCTCCTAACCGAGGTCTCTGGAAGCTAGCATTCCGTAGGTTGACACTCCTTAAGTTAGCGCTCCGTAGGTTGACACTCCATAAATTAGCAAGGCTCAAGTTAGCACCACTCAAATTGACATGATCCAGGTTGTTGCCGCTCAAATCAGCACCACTTAAGTCAGTACCACTTAAGTCAGCACCACTCAAGTCAGCATCGCTCAGGCGACTACGACTCAAATTGACACCACTCAAATTAAGCCCTTTTAGATCGACTCTCCATAATCTCGTACCACTCAAGTCGGCACCATTTAGGTTGGTACCACTCAAATTCACACCACTCAAGTCGGCACCACTCAAGTCGGCACTTCTTAAGTCAGTACCACTCAAATTCGCACTACTCAAGCTGGCGCGACTCAAGTTGGCACTTCTTAAGTCAGTACCACTCAAATTCGCACTACTCAAGCTGGCGCGACTCAAGTTGGCGCGACTCAAGTCAGTGCCGTTCAGGTTGGCACCACTCAAGTCGGCACCACTCAAATTCACACCACTCAAATTCACACCACTCAAGTCGGCACCACTCAAATTCGCACCACTCAAGTCGGCACCATTTAGATTCTGATTTGGCGCTCTCTGCGTGAGGAGTGCGTGAACTAGCTGCCATTTAGGATCTAGCTTTGTTGTGGCATCAACTGTGGTCCGAGACAGGTTAGTACCACTCAGACCCGCACCCTGCAAGTCAGCCTCGCTGAGATCAGCACCCTGCAAGTCAGCCTCGCTGAGATCAGCACCTTGCAAGTCAGCACCGCTGAGATCAGCGTCACTCAGAATGGCACCCCTTAAGTTGGCAGAACTTAAGTTGGCATGTTTTAAATTAGCATCGCTCAACTTGGCACGACTTAGGTTAATACGGCTCAAATCGGCACTATTCAAGTCGGCACCATTTAGGTTGGCATCACTCAAATTAGCATCACTCAAGTCGGCACCATTTAGATTCTGATTTGTTGCTCCCTGTGTGAGAAGTCCATGAACTAGCTGCCATTTAGGATCTAGCTTTGTTGTGGCATCAATCGTTGTCCGAGACAGGTTAGCACCGCTCAAATCAGTGCCCTGTAAGTCGGCACCTTTCAAATTAGCGCCTCTTAGCATGGCACTGCCTAGATCAGCACCCTGTAAGTTGGCATGACTGAGATCAGCATTACGCAGAACGGCATTCCTTAAGTTGACAGCACTTAAGTTTGCATGATTCAAATTAGCAGCACTGAGTTCAGCGTGATTTAGATTTGCACGACCCAGGTTGGCATGACTCAAGTCTGTCAACTCTAAATTGGTGCTCCTTAAGTCAGCACCGCTGAAATCAGCACCACTGAGTTTAGCGTGGTTTAGGTTATACCTTGTCAGGGAATAGAATTCACTTTTTTAAAGGATTGAAAACGTAAGGTTAATAATGACGCTAGCTCTTGTT
>NZ_PVWK01000009.1 GCF_003003795.1 Stenomitos frigidus ULC18
GTCTTTGATGAGTTTCTACCGCAATGGAATTACACGGCTAAACCAGAATTACAGGTTATTTAATCCACGTTCCTAAGCGTGCTGCCAAACCCTGCATTTCGCCACGGGTGGAAACAGTACTGAACGCAGGCAGTAGTAAAATCGGATCGCCCTGTCCTCGAGTTTCATACACGATCGGAAATTCCTGCCCCTGATAGTGTCATCGATAGGTGTAAACTGAGCCACCAATGCGAGCAGGAGCCACAGTAGTAGATGGATCGAGAGTCGATTGAGTCATGGCAACAGTGAATTTTTGGTTGTTAGGTTTTAATCAACGTAAATTGCTTGTAGGGTCGTGTTTCAAATGATGTTTTTTCATCCCTGAGAACATTAAATGCAATGCCCCACAGACAAGCGCTAACTGCCGCGATAGGTGCTGTAAGACCAGGGCGAAGCCAATAGTGGAACATGGTAGTGAGCCTTGGGATCGGCAATACCAAATTGAATCGGAATTTCATTTAAAAAAGGTGGGTTGGGCAAGTCTGGAAGATGTTGAGCAAAGTAGGCTCCGACGCTGAAGACCAATTCATACACACCGACCTGTAACGCTTCATCGGTTAGGAGTGGGCTATCTGTGCGTCCATCAGCATTGGTAAGCACCGTTTTCAGCAGCGTTTTGTCGCCTGATGGGGATGCGATCGACCAGAGAGCGATCGACAAACCAGCCGCCGGACAGCCCTGCGCGGTATCTAAAACATGAGTTGTAAGTTTGCCAGACATGGGGGATGAGGAGGGAGAGGGAGAGGGAGAGGGAGAGGGAGGGGGAGAGGGAGAAGTTTTGAATTTTGAGTCGCGCTTTGCGCCGCTTCGCTAGAGAGTTTTGAATTTTGAGTCGTTCCTGACTGCTGACTGCTAACTGCTGACTGCTAACTGCTGACTGCTAACTGCTGACTGCTAACTGCTGACTGCTAACTGCTGACTGCTAACTGCTGACTACTGACTGCCATGCCAACGCTATTCTTTTCTCGTCATTTTTATTGGTTTTGTTGCTTTAGATACGGAGTTGCTGAAACGGTGTGATTTTATGAGTAAATCATGGATTCACCGTGTGCTATTCACCGTTTCAGGCTATAAGCGTGTCTCTTAAAGCGTTTCGTGGTGCCTTTCTCGACTTCATTGATGATCCATTCTATGTCTCAGAAGCAGAAAGTGTTCGTTACTTTGCGGATGGTTTGCTGGTTCTAGAGGATGGCAAGGTCAAAGCGCTGGGGGCTTATGACAGTCTTCAGGAAAGCTATGCAGACATTCCCGTCATCACCTATCCCGACATGCTGATCATGCCAGGATTGATCGATACACACATTCACTTTCCGCAGACGGAAATGATTGCGTCGTATGGAGAGCAACTGCTGGAGTGGTTAAGTAAGTACACCTTTCCAACGGAGGGTAAATTTAAAGACAAAGCCTATGCTCAAGAAATTGCGTCTTTTTTCTTAGATGAGTTGCTCAAGCATGGTACAACGACGGCTCTGGTGTTTGCTGCGGTGTACCCCGAATCGGTTGATGCCTTTTTTGAAGAAGCGAGTCGTCGCCATTTACGTATGATTGCGGGCAAGGTGTTGATGGATCGAAACGCACCCGCTTTTTTGGTGGATACACCAGAAACTGCCTACACAGAAAGCAAGCAACTGATTCAAAAATGGCATAAACACGATCGCCTTTTGTATGCCATTACACCTCGTTTTGCGGTCACATCCAGCGACAAGCAACTGCAGCTGGCGGGTCAGCTACTGGCGGAGTTTCCTGACGTCTATATGCATACTCACCTATCAGAGAATGTGAAAGAAGTCGCGCTGGTCGCAGAACTGTTTCCTGACAGCGATGGTTATTTAGATGTGTACGATCGCGCTGGGCTGGTTGGCGATAAATCTGTCTTTGCCCACGGGGTGCAGTTGACCGATGCCGAATTTCAGCGTTTGTCAAAGGCACGATCGGCGATCGCCTTTTGCCCAACCTCTAACCTCTTTTTAGGCAGTGGACTCTTTAAGCTAAAGCAAGCGAAATCGGTAGAGTATCCGGTCAAGGTGGGTTTTGGAACCGATGTTGGAGGCGGTACAAGTTTCTCAATGCTGCAGACAAGCAGTGAAGCCTATAAAGTGACCCAACTTCGGGGGCAGAAGCTTTCAGCTTTTCAGGCGCTCTTTTTGGCAACGCTGGGTGGTGCCAAAGCGCTTTCTTTGGAGGAGACGCTGGGCAACTTCGACCCCGGCAAGGAGGCCGATTTTATTGTCGTGAATCCGAGAGCCACGCCGCTGATGGCACGTCGTAATCCAACTCCGATCGCTGACTCACTAGAGGCTCTAGCAGATCAAATGTTTGCCACGATGATTTTGGGAGACGATCGCGCGATTCACGCGACCTACATCATGGGCGAGCTCGCTCACGGGCAATCTGGTGTAGTTTAGCGTGGCAATGACATAAAGAGGCCGATCGGGACTTCATGATGGAGAGTCTGATTCGGTCTCATTGGCAGCAGTGTGCGGTCAACATGAGTCAGTGGGCAATGACCTATGAGGTCGCATAACCGCTACTCTTTGCCGTTTGCCATGACTTTTGTAAACCCTGTTAGAGATTGGATAAGGAGAGTTCAATGGTTGACGACCCGATTGTGGTCAATGATTGGCACCCGGTTGCGCGATCGGAAGCTGTGCCCGAAGGTACACTGCTGCCCATCTGTTTGTTAGAGGAAGAGCTAGTGCTGTGGCGAGCGGGGGAGCAACTCCATGTCTGTCGGGATCTGTGTGCCCACCGAGGAACCCGCCTGTCTAGCGGTCATGTCAACGGTGCCACGCTGGTCTGTCCGTATCACGGTTGGGCGTATGACGGCGATGGTCAGTGCGTGCACATTCCGGCTCATCCTGAACAGGCAATTCCCAAACGTGCTCAAGTGCAGACGTACCAGGTGCAAGATTGCTATAACCTGATTTGGGTGGCGCTTGGTGAGCCAGCACAAGATGTGCCATCGTTTCCTGAATGGGATGATCCCACCTATCGCAAGCTTCTATGTGGACCGTATGGACCATTTGAGCTCTGTGGTCTGCGGGCGATCGAAAACTTTCTCGACGTAGCGCACTTTCCGTTCATCCATGAAGGCATTCTGGGTGATGTGGCCCATCCTGAAATTGAGGATTACAAAACCACGATCGAGCCGGACGGGGTGCTCTCTAAAGGCGTTAGCGTGTATCAACCAAATCCGTATGGGACAGGCCAGGGAGATGTTGTCGCCTACACCTATCGCGCCTTTCGCCCGCTGACAGCCTATTTAGTCAAAGAGTCAGAGGGTGCCCGTTTTTCGATTCTCTTCTGCGTGACACCGCACACGGCGCTTAAAAGCACGCTCTGGATGTGGATGGCACTCAATTATGACCATGAAACACCCGCGGCTGAGTTGATCGCATGGCAAGAGAAAATTCTGAACCAAGATATCCCGATCATCCAGGCACAACGACCCGCGTTGCTGCCGCTCTATGGCCAGACAGATTTGCTTCTCAATAGCGATCGCACCCTGATTTTCTACCGCAAATGGTTGCAGGACATGGGCTTACGTTTCGGTACCGTTGGCAGCTAGCGCTTAGACTGGAGACAATCGCTCAGCCTGATCAATGTGAATCTAACGCTGCTATCAAGGAGGTTAGCACCATGAAATTTTTAGTGATTAAGCATGCCATCGTCGAAGGGCTTGGCATTTTTGAGCAGTTTTGTCAGAAGGCTGGCATTGCCGTCGATTATGTGGAACTTGAGAAGGGCGATCGCTTCCCCTCACTCGAAGGCTACGCAGCGCTGTGCGTGATGGGTGGCCCCATGAACGTGGGGGAGGAGGCCGATTATCCCTGGTTGGTAGAGGAGAAAGCATTGATCAGACAAGCGGTGCAGGAGTTACAACTGCCCTATCTGGGAGTTTGTCTCGGTGCCCAACTCCTGGCCGATGCTCTGGGTGGCGAAGTCAGTGCGATGTCGGCCCCAGAAGTAGGGTTGTTACCCATCACATTGACAGACGCAGGACAGCAGCATCCGCTTACCGCCGGACTGCCTGATACGTTGAAAGTCCTGCAATGGCATGGGCAAGCTGTCCAAAAACTACCACCAGGAGCAACAGTACTGGCATCATCGGCGCACTGTCCGGTACAGGCGTATGCTGTTAGCGTTGGCGGCGAGTCACCCCAGGAGAGCCGTGTCTTTGGGCTGCAGTTTCACAGCGAAGTGAGTGCGGCAACCATTAAGGAATGGGTGGAGATTCCTGCCTATCGCGCCGATCTGGACGTCACGCTGGGTCCTACTGGCTGCGAAGCTTTAACCCAGGCGGTTAGGGAGCGGCTTCCGATCATGAATCACGAGGCGAACGTTATTTTCGATAACTTCTTGAAAATCGTGAAAGGATAGCAAGCTGAAGTCAGAAGAAGTGACTAGAGCGTAGTCGATGTCGTTCTAATGTTTTGGGTCACACCTCTATTTCCTCAATCGCCCCACGTCAGATGTGCTCTCAAGACATACTAGAGATCGATGTCTGCTTAAACGCTCGCCCTAAAAACGGCTCACATCAATCTGCCTCTGTCTTGTAAACTTCTTTATGCAGTCAGTATCAATCCCAACCGCAGCCGCGAAATGGCGAGAGTACCCTTAACGGTTGATGCTCGATCACATCTAAACATCCTTCTTATCGCTCTGTAGAGACTCTGACTATGCTTGAATCCTACCGTCAACACGTGGCCGATCGTGCAGCTCAAGGCGTGCCTCCACTACCCCTCAGCGCCGAACAGATGTCTGCATTGGGCGAGTTATTGAAGCAACCACCCGCTGGCGAAGAAGCGTTTTTGCTGACGCTGCTGCGCGATCGTGTCCCCCCCGGTGTCGATCAGGCGGCCTATGTCAAAGCTGGCTTTTTGACGGCGATCGCTAAAGGTGAGACGACCAGTCCTCTGGTGTCGCCCAAAGAAGCCGTCGAGTTTCTAGGTACGATGATGGGTGGTTACAATGTCCACTCATTGATTGATCTGCTGCAAGTTTCGGAGGCTGATATTGCTGCCACTGCCACCACTGCATTGAGCAAAATTTTGCTTGTTTACGATGCCTATCACGATGTGCAGGAACTCGCCGCCAACGGCAACACTTATGCCAAGCAGGTCTTAGACTCCTGGGCAAACGCCGATTGGTTCACTAGCCGCTCAGAACTACCAGAGGCCATTACGGTCACGGTCTTCAAAGTGCCGGGAGAAACCAACACAGATGATCTCTCTCCCGCACCTCACGCAACCACGCGTCCAGATATTCCTCTCCATGCCCAAGTGATGTTGGAAACGCGTCAACCAGGCAGTCTGGAAACGATCGCCACCCTCAAGCAAAAAGGACATCCCGTTGCTTATGTGGGTGATGTCGTGGGGACTGGGTCTTCTCGGAAATCCGCTATTAATTCGGTTCTCTGGCACATTGGTAACGACATTCCGTTTGTGCCCAATAAACGCACGGGTGGCTACATCCTGGGTGGCAAAATTGCGCCAATCTTTTTCAATACGGCTGAGGATTCGGGAGCACTGCCGATCGAGTGCGACATTACCCAGCTTGAGACCGGCGATGTCGTCACGATTTATCCCTACAAAGGCGAAATTACAAATGCCTCAGGGGCGATCGTTTCCACCTTCGCTCTCAAACCGGCCACCATTCTGGATGAAGTCCGTGCAGGCGGTCGCATTCCTCTCCTCATTGGTCGTACCCTGACCGATAAAATTCGCGCTGACATGGGCTTAGAGCACAGTCCCCTATTCCGCCGTCCCCATCTGCCAGTCGACACGGGCAAAGGCTTTACGCTGGCTCAAAAAATGGTGGGCAAAGCGTCTGGATTGCCTGGTGTGCGTCCCGGTACGTCTTGCGAACCGGTCATGACGACCGTTGGCTCTCAAGACACCACTGGCCCCATGACCCGCGACGAGCTGAAAGAGCTTGCCTGCCTTGGTTTCAGCGCCGATCTGGTCATGCAAAGCTTCTGTCACACTGCCGCCTATCCCAAGCCGGTCGATATCAAGACTCACAAAGACTTGCCTGACTTCATGCATGAGCGTGGTGGTGTCGCTCTGCGTCCCGGTGACGGCATCATTCACTCCTGGCTAAACCGGATGCTGTTGCCCGACACCGTTGGTACGGGCGGTGACTCTCATACCCGCTTCCCATTGGGTATTTCGTTCCCGGCTGGCTCCGGCTTAGTGGCCTTCGCGGCAGCTCTTGGTGCGATGCCATTGGATATGCCTGAGTCCGTGTTAGTGCGCTTTAAAGGAACGCTGCAACCAAGCGTGACTTTGCGCGATATTGTCAACGCCATCCCTTACGCTGCCATGCAACGAGGGCTGCTGACGGTTTCCAAAGAGAACAAGCAAAATGTTTTTTCTGGTCGCATCATGGAAATGGAGGGACTACCCGATCTGAAGCTGGAGCAGGCGTTTGAATTGACAGATGCGACGGCAGAGCGCTCCTGCGCTGGCTCGACCATCAAGTTAAGCACAGATACGGTGGCAGAGTATTTACGTTCCAACGTGGCACTGCTGAACAACATGGTGGCAAGAGGCTATGGAGATGCCCGAACCATCTTGCGCCGCGTTGCCAAGATGGAACAGTGGCTGGCAAACCCAAGCCTGATGGAAGCAGATGCCGACGCCGAGTACGCCGAAATAATTGAAGTGGATTTGGATCAGGTGACGGAACCGATCGTCGCCGCTCCTAACGATCCCGACAACGTGAAACTGATGTCCGAATGCGCGGGTGATCCGGTCCAGGAAGTCTTCATTGGCTCCTGCATGACCAACATCGGCCACTACCGCGCCGCCGCCAAAATCCTGGAAGGTGCAGGGCCTGTGAAGGTACGCCTCTGGATCTGCCCGCCGACTCGCATGGATGAAAAGCAACTGCGCGAAGAAGGGATGTATGGCATTTTCGCTGCTGCAGGAGCCAGAACTGAAATGCCGGGATGCTCGCTCTGCATGGGTAACCAGGCACGCGTGGCAGACGGTACAACAGTCTTCTCGACTTCAACACGGAACTTCAACAACCGAATGGGTAAAGGCGCTCAGGTCTACCTTGGCTCGGCAGAACTGGCGGCAGTTTGTGCGCTGCTGGGCAAGATTCCGACGGTTGAGGAATATATGGCGATCGTCACCAAAAAGATTGATCCCTTTGCCGCTGACCTCTACCGCTACCTCAACTTCGACCAGATTCCTGATTTTGAGGATGAGGGACGCGTCATTCCGCTGGATGAAATGCCCCGGATTGAAGACATTCTGGGTATGCCCACTGCAGCAGCACGATAAAGAAAGAGGGGTAGACAATGCTGCCCCTTTTTTGATAGATCAATACATTGAAATGACGCGATCGTGCATCAAAAGCACCTTCCATTATTGAAAAGACACCGTACTCGAACGCCATGCTTGATACCGACCCTTGGGAGGCAGGACCGTCCTACCCTCAAAGCATCATTGTGCGGTGGGCAAGGAAACGGGCTTGACCAGTGACATTGAACGTTTCAACAACACCTGAAGACAACGAGTCTCACGGTTGGTGAGACAGACCTTATCGTGCTCGCAGCAGTGGGAGCATCACATCGCTGCCAGCGGGAATTTCATCCATTACCACAACGAACTGATTCGGTTGGAACGATTCGATTGCTAAGGAAACCGTATTTCTCTCCATCCTTTACTCAATAAAACTACCCTCTATTTATCCCTTTAATGCCCTGTAGCTTTCAATTCTGCTAACATCTCACGCAAACTTTCTCGCCAGTAGGGAGGATGAGTTCCCAGCAGCGTCGAGACTTTCTTGAGCGAGAGGACGGAGAAGGCGGGACGTTTGGCGGGAGTGGGGTATTCAGGCGTGGTGATGGGGATGACGCGTTTGATTTTAAGGGGGAAGCCAAGTTGCTCTGCTTCTTCAAAAATGGCGACAGCAAAATCATACCAGCTACACACGCCGCTGTTGGTGTAGTGATAGGTGCCAGCAGTATTGGCAGACAGTTGCGGTGCGAGGTGAGCGATCGCCCCTGCCAGATCCTTCGACCAGGTCGGCACACCAATTTGATCGGTTACGACCTTTAGTTCTTCCCGATCGGCTCCCAGTCGCAGCATGGTTTTGACGAAGTTACCTTTGCCCTTTGCGCCATAAACCCAGGCAGTACGGATGATGAAGTGGCGATCGCACGCTGCACGAACAGCTTCTTCACCTGCCAACTTGGTAGAACCATACACACCCAGCGGATTCGTCGCATCCGTTTCCAGGTAGGGCGAACTCTGCGTGCCATCGAACACGTAGTCTGTAGAGATGTGAATTAGACCTGCATCAATACTCTTTGCGGCTTTAGCAAGGATTCCAGGCGAAACGGCATTCACTAAATTGGCAAGATCTGGTTCGCTTTCGGCTTTATCAACCGCCGTGTAGGCAGCCGAGTTGACAACGATCGTAGGTTTTACCGTTTCCATCACCTGCTGTACGGCTTCTGGTTGCGAAAAATCGACGCGATCGCGCCCCACGCTGACGACTTCTCCCAGAGAAGCCAGAGTTTGCTGGAGTTCTTGACCAACCTGTCCGGTGATACCTGTGAGTAAAATTCGGGTCATAGGTAAGAGGGAAAGTTTAAAGTGCTGCTTGAGCCACTCTACCTAAATACTCTCTCAGCTTCACCTTTTGAGTGCTTACAAATTGCTTCTTTAAACAAGAAAAATCTAGAGCCGCGCAGCTCTAGATTTTTCTTCACAATATGCACATAAAGCATTGCGCTGTTCAGCGACAACACTCAAAGTCTACTGAGCGACAAAACTCAGATATTTCTGGAACAGTTCAATGTTCGTGAGTAGGGCGTAAGCAAAAACAGCGCCCCCAACGCCACCCAGAAAGAAGCCAGTGGAATATTCGTTCCACCCTTCAGCATTATTTAAAGCTTTTGGTGGACTGGGTACCGTGACCGTAGCGATCGGTCCGGGAGGATTACTAGCGGCGTATAGCGACAGGCTTAGTGTCGCAATCAAAACGGTACCAATAGCACCTAGTAGCCCTGTGATTGATCCAACTTCAGTATCACGTAGTGGATTAAACGTAATAAAGGGACCCAGCAGCCAGTAGCCATGCGCTAAGCCTACTTCAATGCCTCGCCGTAAAGGAGACAAGCCTTGACGATAGGCAGGCAAGTTATTGATCAAAGCACGCGAAAAACCAGATGCATTGATGGGAGTCTCAAGGTTGCCAATTTGAGGATCGTTCCAAGCAGCATGGACAACCTCGCGATTTCTAGGGTCATTTGGGTTTGTGTTAGACCGTTCAATCCGATCGACTAGATTAGCCATATTCCGTAATTCCTGATTGTTTTTTGGCAACGTGGCAACCATCCTAAAAGCATTGCGCTCGTAAGTCGTCTTTCTCCAGCGATAGAGTGAGTCGATCGAGCCTGGCATCTAAAACACTTTGTCGAACGTAGAAAAGGGATTGATCAACTCTGCACCAACTGCTCGATCGCCTCTATTTCTGTTGGCAGTGCCGCAGTCAGTACCTCTGCCCCAGTTTCTGTCACCAGCACATCATCTTCAATGCGAATGCCGCGCACATCAGCAAACTGAGCGAGCCGATCCCAGTCCACGATATCGTGATACTTCGCTCGCCTTTCTGGGTCTTGCAGAATCGCAGGTACTTGGTAAAAGCCCGGTTCGATCGTAACGACCATGCCTGCTTGTAACGGACGATCGAGCCGCAGGTAATTCAAGCCAAAGCGATCGCTCCTCGTACGTCCTGTCTCATAACCTGCCAAATCGCCTAAATCTTCCATGTCATGTACATCCAGACCCAAGATGTGTCCAACACCATGCGGAAAAAACAGCGCATGGACATCTCGATCCACCAGATCTTCGACCTGCCCACGCAGAATGCCCAAGTCAACTAATCCGGCTGCGATCGTTCGTGCTGCCAGAAGATGCAAGTCTCGATACTCTACACCAGGACGAATGGCTGCAATGCAGGCATCATGGGCTGCCAGCACCACATCATAGAGCGATCGTTGCGTCGAAGAAAACTTGCCCGAAACGGCCCAAGTACGTGTAATATCCGATGCCCAGCCTGAAGCCGTTTCCGCACCCACGTCCGCCAGCAGCAGATCTCCTGAACCGATCGCATGGTGATATTGGTCGTTATGCAGCACTTCTCCATGCACTGTGACAATGCTGCTGTAAGCACAAGTCATCCCATTCGCGATGATGACACGTTCCATTGCGGCTCGGATCTCTGCTTCCACGCTCGCACAACGCGTCGCTGCCATCCCGGCCTTGTGAGCAGCAATACTGACCATTGCCGCTTTTCGCAGTTCAGTCAAAGCAAATTCATCATGGATCATACGTAAGGAGACGATCGCTCGTGCCAACTCTAAGTCAATACCTTCGATCCTGCCTGCATCACGAAAAACGTTGCGCTGACACATGATGTATTGATTGGCATGAGTTTTACCATCCTGCACACCGATCGTTGCCGCACCGTTCGTCCACGTTGAAGGTGTTACCAACCACTCCTCACCCCTTTCATTCTTTTCTGGCTTTAATTCTGAGAGTGGATACGCTTCGGTTGCACCGATCGCCGCTGCAATGTCGTCTCGCTTCGGGGTTTCTCCATGCCATAGCGCACTTGCCGGACTCGCTTCATCGATAAACAGAGTCAGCCTGCCACCCTCTAATCGAATCACAGCGTTTTCCAGTGGCAGTCCCGCAAAGTAGAGAAAGTGACTGCTAGCGCGAAACGGAAACGTATTTGCCCGAAAGTTTCGCGGACTGCTTTGTCCCGACCATAGCAGCACAGGAAAGTCCACCAACGTTGCCAGTTTAAGTCGTCGAGCCTTTAAAGCATCAATGAGAGAGGTGTTACGATCGAGCGTTTGCATACACAGAAATCAGCTAAAAAATTTGAAGCTTGTCACACCCCGTTGGTCTAGCTATTAGCTATGAGTATAAAGCTGACCGCTGACCGCTAAACGCTATCCTTCAATCGTGTCATCTTCTCACCGTTGCCCGCTTCGGCTTCGCAGCTCTAGATTCCACTGTAAACTCAGGAATCTCGTGCAACTCAGCTGCACTCAAGCTGTATTGCTCACAAACCAGACTCAGCCGTGCACCGCCCACCCGAACGGGATTCACGGAATGGGTCAGATTGCCTTGAAAGTGCAGCAGTGTATTAATTCTCGGCTTAATTTGCCCCACCTGTTGCCGATGGTTCCGCAGCACCAGTTCACCACCTTGCAAGTCGGGCGGCACTTGCACATAAAGGACACTGACGATCGCAGGTGGCTCCACCGTCTTGCAATACGATCGCAGCGATCGATCAATATGGGGATCGACTCGCGATCCTTCCTTTAGCAAAAGCGGATTCAGGTAAAACGCATTGCAGTGTGGTTGCAGTGCGTGATCGAGATAGGACTCAAAAAAGGGAAACTGCTGCGCGACCGTTTTTAAGGCAGAACGCTGAAACACTACAGAGAACCCGTTGGTGCCAACAAAGTCACGGTTCAGATTATTCACCGCAAAATATGGGCACGACAGGATTTCTCCGCGCAACGTTTGCAGATAGGCGATCGCAAACGCATCAGGTTGTTGACGGTAGTAGCTCAAAGATAGGGGTTCGCTTGGTGCAAATTACAGATTCTTCATCCTAACTCGATGCCGCAGAATTCAGGAGGCAGAGAGAGCAGGGCAAGAAAAGAGAGTAGGGGCGTCAGAGGCAAGGTAAAGGGTGAACTCAAAATTCAAAACTCAGAACTTCCTGACTCCTCTCTTCCAACTCAAAACTCTCTAGCTTGTCGGCGCGTAAAGCCTTCGGCATACAAGAAACACAAAGTGGCTCCTTCGGAGCTAGCGCTACTCAAAACTCTCTAGCGTAGCGGCGCAAAGCGCTACTCAAAACTCAAAACTTATCCCTTATCCCTCATCCTTCACCAGCACGCCATTCAAGAAGATATCTGCCAAGCCCTCTGCCATTTCTTGCATCTCCGCAGGTGAGGAGCTTTCGCCCATAATCGTATCCTGGCTAAACCCAGCCACCGCAAACATGCCCAAAAACACCCGCGCCACAATTTTCGGATTCATGCGACGGTAGATGCCTTGATCCATTGCCGATTGAAAGAAGACTTCTGCCACATCCGTCATCTTGTTAATGACTTCGATCTGGATACGATCGCGCAACTCTGGGTGAAACTGCGCCTCCATGAAGCAAACCTTCAGCATGTCTGCATTCTTATGCAGGTTGAGCATGCGCCGTCGCATCACCTGGGCAACAGCTTTATAGCTGCCCATTTCGCTTAATTCCGTGAGCAAATCAGTCAAAATTTCGACCCAGCCCTGAGTCGCCACTTCGATCAAAATCGCCTTTTTGTTCGGAAAGTGGCGAAACAACGTCCCTTCTGCCACACCAGAAGACTCAGCCAGATCACGCGTGGTCGTACCGTCGTATCCCAGTTTCGCGAACAACCGTAGCGCTGACTTTAAGATGCGATCGCGCGTTTCGGTTTCAGGTGACGGCGGACGATGGGAAAGACGCATAGCATTCTGTATGAGCGGTTTCGGTCAAGTCTGTAGCGCTATTCTCCAATGCGTTTTTCTAAAACGGCAGAAGTGTCACAGAACATTACAAATTTGGTATTGCACGCGAGGCAAGGTGCTGCATTTTCACGCCTGATCCCACCCCTTGCAGATCACTGGGTGAAGTTGCTGACACCCAAAAAGAAGGCGGCAAAACTTCAGTAATCCTGACTATTAAGATTTCTTGAGACACGGGCAGTATAGGTCTATCAAGGTTAAAGCGCGATCAGGACACAACAAACCCTCCTCTCTATCCCATACTCCACAACTCTCCTGGATGAGGAAACTGCCCACAGTCGCTGATAGATGATCACTAGACACTTCACTCTAAAACCGAGGGGAAGCAATGAACAGTATTCACTCCGCCGTTTCCACGTCAAGTCCTCAACAGCAGCTTTGGATTGCGCAAGAAACCACCATTGAGAGGACGGTTGATAGGGCAACGAAGCGGCACACCACCAGACGGCCACAGTTTGCGCCACTGCTCTCAATCCGCCAGTGGCTTGACAACATCGAAATCCGTGACGCAGAGACCGCCAACGTATTGTGCCAAGTCATTCCTGCTCGCTGCCCCTTTGAACGCACGATTAGCCTGTTCGATCGCCCTCTTTTCTCAATTCCGCCTCTTTGTAAGCTCAACCCTTTCTATGAACAGGTTGTGGGACTACGCTTTCGGGCACTCTGCTATCTAGCAGACGAATGTGGTCAAGATATTAGCCACTATTGTTAAGGCAAACAACGGCCGACGATGGCACCGACTTGGAACTTACGTAACAATTAGGCAGAATATTCAGCGAACTGAGTAGAATAGCAAGTATTAGCTCGTATCTGACTTACAGTTGATCATCTATATCATTTGTTCTCTGACGATTGACGACACGCCATCCAGTCCACGTTTGAAGACTGATTTCCAGTTGTCAACCCTTATTTTGCCAACCATCAAATGCCTGTGATTGAAAGAATTGAGAGAAGACCAAACCGCGATCTACCAGCAATTAACGAACGGATTCGTTTCCCAAAAATCCGAGTGATCGATTCAGATGGCGCACAGCTGGGGATTATGGTTCCCCGTGATGCCATGCAAATCGCTGAAGAAAAGGACTTGGATTTAGTTCTGGTCAGCGATAAGGCAGATCCGCCTGTCTGCAGGATCATGGACTATGGCAAGTTTAAGTTCGAGCAGGAGAAAAAGGCTCGCGAAGCGAAGAAGAAGCAGCACACCGTTGACGTTAAGGAAGTCAAGATGCGCTACAAGATTGAGGAGCACGACTACAACGTGCGCATCAGTCAAGCTAAGCGGTTTTTGAAAGACGGGGACAAGGTGAAGGCAACCATTATGTTCCGGGGACGAGAGATTCAGCACAGCGATATTGCTGAAGATCTGCTGAAGCGCATGGCAGGTGACTTGCAAGAACTGGCAGAAGTGCAGCAAGCGCCGAAGCGAGAGGGTCGTAATATGATGATGCTCCTGGCTCCTAAAAAATAGGCTCCTAAGTAAGTGTGGACAGCTTTGATTGAGTCTGCTGTTCATG
This sequence comes from Stenomitos frigidus ULC18, assembly GCF_003003795.1. GTDB lineage: Bacteria > Cyanobacteriota > Cyanobacteriia > Leptolyngbyales > Leptolyngbyaceae > Stenomitos > Stenomitos frigidus_A. The sequence continues at coordinate 14,150 of NZ_PVWK01000009.1, forward strand.
TAAAGACACTCCGGTCACGTCTGGAGTGTCTTTTTAATGTTGATCACTGGTTTCTGGCAAGGAATTTTTTGCGCTAAACGACGGATGGCTATCTACAATGAAGGCCATTCGGGGCAACCTCTAATGAAGTGTGAGCAACAAGGATGATGCGATCGTCAGTGGTCTACAGGCAAATGTTGGTTAGGGTGAAGCCGATCTGAGGGGTCAGCGACGAATACAGGATACAAGCGCAGCATGGAACTCAAGAGCCAGTGGTTAATCGATGATGGTGTGAAGCAGAAATTCCTGCGGTGGGTCAATCTCCGCCCAGAGGAAAGTGAGCGCACTTTTTTGATGTTTGCGTTCTACACCATCACATCGATCGGGCTCGTATGGTTCGAGGCCAGTACCGTTGCACTGTTTCTGCAAGAGTACAAGGCGGAAGAGGGCTTACCGTGGATTTATATTGCTAGCGCCGGTATTGGTTCGGGCTTAGGTTTCGTCTACTCGCAACTGCAAAAAGTGCTGCCACTTCGACGAGTGCTGGTGCTAACGGCTTTGCTAATGGCTGTGCCGCTGCTATTTTTTTGGTTTGGGTTAGATAACCAATCACCGCTGTGGGGCGGCACCGTTGTTGCCATCACCATCTTCCTGATGCGACTCTGGTTGGAGGCAATTTATGTTCTCAACGACCTCAATACCTCCATTACCGCGAATCAACTCTTTAATATTCGAGAGATCAAGCGCACGTATCCGCTGATTAGCAGCGGCATTCTCGTCGCCGATGTAATCAGTGGTTTTTCCTTGACGCTATTGATTGCCTGGGTCGGGCTGAAAAACGTTGTTGCGATGGCCTGCCTGATGATGGTCATCGGAGCGGGCATTCTCTTTTATTTAAGTCAGTCCTATCAGCAGGCGTTTCCCGATTCGTTGCGCCGCTCCTCTGAGGATCGTCTGAGTGAATTTGCCAGTCGCCGCTTACAGGGGCCGCTTCGTCGCTATGTCGTCCTGCTGTTTACGTTTTTTATTCTGGCGCAGGTGCTGCTGCTGCTAGTCGATTTCCAGTTTCTACGCCAACTGCAGCTGCATGGCAATGAAGGTATGATCACGCAGCTATTGGGGCAGCAAAACTCCGACGCCGCGATCGCCAGTTTCCTGGGCTGGTTCAGCGCTGTTTTGGGCATTTGCGAACTGGCGATGCAGTGGTTGGCATCTAGTCGTGTCATTGAACGCATTGGTGTCTTCGCAACCGCAATGCTGCTGCCCGGCATGATTGGCATCCTGGGGGCAGTGGCCATGGCGATCGCGCCAACCGGATGGATATTGGGGCTGTTCGTCAACATTGTGGCGCTCAAGTTTCTTGACGAATTGTTACACTACACGCTGTTTGCCAGTCTGGGGCCAGTTCTATTTCAGCCCGTTCCAGACAGCATTCGCAGTGGTATTCAGTCAGTTGTCCGTGGCATTGCCGAACCGTTGTCTACAGGTGTGACAGGGCTCGCCTTACTGGTGCTGGTTTGGTTTAGCCGCAATACAAGTTTTGGTGACGTTGGACTGAACTGGCTGCTGCCTGCGATCGTCTGCCTGTCTGTAATTTGGGTATTGACAATCTGGTTGTTACGCAGCAAGTATGTTGGTCTTCTGGTTATGAGTGCCGAACGGGGGCAGCTTAGTGGCGATGTCGATCTGCGTGAGCTGAAGCGAGCAGTCGTAGAAGCACTCGATCAACCAGGAACAGACCTTCATAAAGGTTCCTGCATCGAGTTGTTAAGCCAGCTTGATCACAAAAATGTGGGTGAGGTGCTGGCACCACTGCTGACCAAGTTATCGCCTGGCCTACAGCGTAAAAGCTTAGAGGCCATGCTGGCTTACCCCAATCCGGCCTATTTGGGGCAGGTAAGAGCCTTAATTGATCAATCACCAGCGCCAGAAGTGTTGGCTGTGGCGTTGCGCTACGTCTGGATTACTGAAGATGAACCTGATATTCGTCAGCTACGGCCCTACCTGCGACCAGAAGTCGATTCGGTGGTACGAGGCACCGCAGCGTCGCTAATGATGCGACGGGGGAGCCCCACTCAAAAAGCGGAAGCAACCAACACACTTCGATTTATGCTGACGCACAAGCAGGAAAGAGAGCGGGTCATGGGGTGTCGCGCTTTGGGCGAAGCTGTTTACCTGCAGGCGTTACGGCTTTACATTCCCGATCTGCTGCAAGATGAATCGTTGCGTGTACGCTGCGCCTTACTGGAGGCGATCGCCTCGACTCATCTCGAAGAATTTTACCCTTCACTGCTGCGTGGGCTTTACTACAAATCCACGCGTGAAGCGGCCATGCAAGCGCTAGTACGACTAGAAAACGATGCGATTCCGATGCTGGTCGAACTAGCGGAAGATGGCCATAAGCCAGATCTTGTAAGGCTCCATGCTTGGCGGGCGATCGGGCAAATTGGCACAAATGAAGCCCTGGACGCGCTGATTTCACACCTGATGACCGCTTGGGGAATCGATCGCCGTAGCATTTTGCGGATCTTACTAGAAATGCCGCGTGACCTTGGCATCGACAGTGTGGCCGATCGCTTGGGTAGAAGTGGCATTGAACGACTGATCGATCAAGAATTGATGTTTGTGGGGCAGCTCTATGCAGCACTGCTCGATTTCACACCGGCTCAGACCTGGGGACGGGAGGCCGATCTTTTGCGACGTGCCTTACGCGACTTACAGCTGGATGCCGAAGAGCGACTGTTTATGTTGATGAAATTTTTATACCCGATCAGTTCTATCAAAGCGGCTGCGTTTAACCTACAGTCACACTCACGCAGCAATATGGCGCGCGGGCTCGAAATTCTGGACAACACGCTGGATATTCCCAGTAAGCGTGCCTTGTTGAGTTTGCTCGATCGCAACTCTGATTTGGAAAAACTGCAAAGCCTCTCAGAGCTGATGAGCTACGAATCGATGACACCCAGCGATCGTCTGCGTCACCTACTCGATTTGCGCCACTTTTTGTCTGACTGGTCGCTAGCCTGTTGTTTCCATTTAGCACGACAGGCCCGCTGGAGCTTGACACCTGACCAAACGATCGCCTGCCTGCGTCATCCTCGAGGGTTCGTGCGTGAGTCGGTATTAGCGTATCTCAAAATGGCTTCGCCTCGTGCTTTGATGAAGCTATTGCCGATGCTAACCCACGATCCTGATCCACTGGTCGCTGATCAGGTTCAGACGATTATGCGAGAATTTGCATCAGTTTCAGCAAAAACAGGCAACCAAACAGCAAAACGAGGCAATAATGTGATTGATTTCCCAAATCGCACGGGATTTGAGACGATTTAGTAGGGTTTATATCAGCAGCGTGGGCATTCTAGAGAAAGCCTTGTCTCAGCCATAGAAGTCGTGAAGTGATCAACAGACTATCGACTTCAGACAGGGGCTAATCGCTACTCCCGCCGATTAAACATTGTACTAGTCACCCATTTCCAGCCTAAAGTCCATCGTCTCAGCTCCCATCCCCGCTGCACGCTATCGAGTTATGTTAACCAGCGTCGATCGCCTTTTGTTTGTCCGACAGGTTCCCATCTTTAAAGAGTTGCGGGACGATTTTCTTGTACGTCTGGCATCCATCATGGACGAGTTGTCGTTTCCCACTAGCCACACCATTTTTACCGAAGGGCAAGAAGGGCGATCGCTCTACGTTGTTGTTTCAGGCAGGGTAAGTGTTCACATCGGCAATCAAGAAATTGTGCAGCTTGAGCAAGGCACCTGTTTTGGTGAAATGTCTCTCTTCGATGCGGAACCGCGCTCTGCTTCTGTTACCACCCTGGCACCGTGCGAATGCTTAGTCTTGACGCAGCAGCAGCTTTACGAGGCGATCGACGAAACTCCTGGTATTGCCGTCAATATCATTCGGCTGCTCTCGCGTCGTATCCGCGAATTGAACCAGAAGATGGGTACGATGAGGACTCAACCAACTGTTCAGCCGCCGCCACCACCGGCGTATAGGGCTGCAAAACGGCGTTAATTGCTTGTGGCAGAAACTGTTGCAGCATGGCTTGAAGCGTAATGGTTTGAGGCAAGCTAGCAATCATTCTACTAAGCAGTTTCTAGCCAATCAAAAATCTTGTCTAGCTCTTCCAGCGTGACGAGCCCATATTGCCAAAGAATCATTGGCAACAAGGTTACGTCGAATTCCTGGTGGCGTTTCACCGTGGCGATCGCCGAATCCGAGATTGCCAGTTCTTCTTGCAAAAATTTGATCAAACGGGCTTCCATGGGAGCCTCCATCCAGCCTTTTGCAGCTAATTTAAACATCTTTAACGATTATGTTAACTTTTGAAACGTTCTCTCAGAAATACCGTAACTCATTCTGCAACAGCGTGCCGCACAAGTCCACAAACTCTGGTGTTTGAATTTGTAAAGTAATGCACGTTCAGCGCCTGGTTCAAAAGCGATTCCGTCTTTAACCTAAAGCTGGTTACTTAATGTGGCCTGAGAAATGGCTAAGAGTAATGCTCGTTAACCGCTTTAAGCTTCATCGCTAAGCGCTCATTTTCCCGATCGGAAAACCGAACGACTTAAGCCATTACCGAGGTGGGAAACCGTTCCATCAGTGCTGGTAAGGCAGGGCACGGCTCACGGTCTTGCAGATTTTCGGGCTTATTCCAGGTAAAGGGAGCTTTCCGCGCGGCTGATAGCCACAGCAGTCGTTTGGCTCGCGTCATCGCCACATAAAGTAAGCGAAATTCCTCAGCAGTCTTGAGGTTTTTGGCGCGTTCCCAGGCAGCATCGATCGACGGCAGCGGAAACTGGTTGTGCAGGCTGGCGCGAATTTGGGCACGGGCCACTTCTGCCAGGGTAAAATCGCCCAGGAATTGCCCTTGTGGCGGTATCCATTGGCTACCAGGAATGGTTTGCTCATGCAAAAAAGGGATAAAGACGTAATCCCAGTCCAGCCCCTTCGCTTTATGCATGGTGATGACGGTGAGCTGGCCAAGGCGAGTGTAGCGCTCTTCAGCATCATCGGCATCGACAGGCTCAAACTGTTCTGAAGCAACGATTTCATTCAAGCTGCCTAAAATGGCTGCAAGCGTCTGATTACTAGCGAGCTGTTGAGCAATGCGTTCTGTCAGCTTATCAGCGGTTGCCAGCTCCGTCTGTTCATAGTCAAGCGTTAACGCCAGGAAGGGGATGAGCTGGGCTGGTGGCAGCTTTAAGCGCGCATTGAGGAGACTATTGCAATAGTGACGTGCTTCGATGACCGGTTCTGGCTGCAAGGGGTCAAGTGGGCCAGGATAGAGAAACTGTTCAGGGAAACCGACTAACGCGTTGAGATCTTGCGTAGGAATACGCTTACGAGCGACCAAAACAGTCAGTGCAGCTTTTAAGTGATCCGGCGAATGGGGACGATCGAGGAAGTTTAGCAAAGTCAACATTTCCACTGGTACATGAGACTGGCGATCGCGCTGTCCCACCTCATAGACCAATAATTTATCCCCGTACCAGCGATGCAGTTCTTTCGCGACAAAGCGCCCCTGATCATTCGTGCGCACCAGTACTGCCGCCTGCCCTTGAGGATGCTGTTTGAATAATTGCAGCGCTCGCTGACCAATGCGCTCCACCGTCTGATACACATCATCTGGTGTATGCAGCTCTAGCCCCTGCCCTTCTGGAACCGGATTCGCATTGGGCTGCGGATCGTCTCGATCGACCGGGCAAATTGCCTGTACGCGAAACGGTTGCTCCACACCTGCTAGCCTGGATTTATTGACCCACTGCAACACAAAGTTCGCTGCCTCAATGATGGGGCGACTACTCCGTCCCGCTTGCGTCATGGTTGCTAGACGGTTTTGAGTGCGACACTCCTCACAGAATTCTCGAAAAAAGATGGGGTCTGCGGGTGTAAACGTCGAGTTAATGGCCTGGTTTGGATCGCCAACGCGCACCAGATTGTAGCGATCGCGGTTCATTGGGTCAGCCGGATCAGCCGCTAGAAGCTCCAGCAATCGAGTCTGAAGCGGGCTAGAATCCTGAGCTTCGTCTTCAAAGACGGCAAACACTTGCTGCTGCCATGACTGGCGCACGGCGGGATCTTCCAGAACCCGTAGCGCTGCCAAAATCATTTCGTCATAGTCAATCAGGTTACGAAAGCGGAGTTGGGTTTGGTAGAACTCGTACAAGCCCGCCGCGATCGTCAACACAGTGTAGGGATCATCCACTTCATTGCTCTGCGATCGCAGGTCGTCTGGCAACAGCCCTGAACTTTTCGCCTCATGAATCACCGTCGTCGCCAGTGCAGGCAGCACCTCTGTTCGCAGGACCGACTGACGACGCAGACGCTCGGTTTCTTCACCATCAAACTGGCGTCCCTCCAGCAACGTTTGATAGTGACGCGCATTGGCCGAGATCCATTGCTCAACGCAGGTGCGAATGAGTCGATGGTTTTGGTTGGGCGTTACCAGCACACTGTCCTGGTTCAAGCCAGAGAGTTCTGGGTGGGCACGCGCGATCGTCCAGGCCAGTCCATGCAGCGTTTGCACCACAAAGCCACCTGGTGGTAGCCCTAGCGCTTTGAGATTCTGACGAATCTTGGTTTTAATATTCGCGGCCGCCGATCGTGTAAAGGTCACTACGACTAACTGGCGACGCGTATTGAGCTGATGTTGAGCAATCGCGATCGCGGCAGCGACTGCCATCCCTGTAGACTTCCCCGCACCGGGCACAGCCGAAACGGCTAGAGGGCCTCCCTGCCACAGCGCAAGCTCGCGCTGCCCCGGACGCAACCTGTCGCGAAGTTGCTCTAGCGAAACGTGAGCAGGCGATTCTACGGGCATGAGAAGGAGGAACTAGAGTTTTGAGTTTGGTTGCAACTGACCGCTGACCGCTAATTGCTGACTACATAAACAAATCCAGCGGCAAATGGCCAAACGTTTCATTGACATCTCCATCATAGGCAGATTGGCAGGAGACGAGCATGCCACGATGGACGCCGTCGTAGGGCGCTACGTGACAGCGATCGCGCTTCGGGTTGAATTTAACGTAGACCACACCTTCAAGCGGTGGGATCTCAGGCGTTATTTCATAGCCTAGCGCCGTGAGGTAAGTTTTGAGTGCTGTCGCTGCTTGCTCAAGCGTGTCTGCGCAAATGCCCAGGATCTGGTAGTCAGAATGAGCGGCTACTAGCAAGAGTGACTGACGCACTAGAACCGGGTCAAGAGTCGTTGGGGCGGACGCGCGATCCACACAAGTGAACTGCTTCAAAAGGGCTTGAGCGGCTTCCAGGGTGAGGTTCTCGGAGTCGATCGTTGGCATAAGTTGAACCGTCTACGTTGCATCAGCCTAGCATTCATCGGTTCACCTTCTAACAGGCTAGAAAACAAGAGCCATCGGGATACTAAACAATCGCTCGATCACCCTCTGGACAAAGCGAACGTAACGGCTGGCAAAGCCAGCGTTTTGTTGTAGCCTAGTAAATAAGCTTATTGAGTATTTTTCTCAATACCTGACTCGGTAATTGACCTGTTATCTTAACCTTCTCAAAGCAGCATCATGACCAAACTCGACCGACAACCATCAGCCTGGCATCTTGAAGGGCGTTTCTTGGGCTTCATGCTTAAAGATGACAAGCCCAAGCGTATGCAGCTCATGACCGCCAACGGTACGTGCAGCATCAAGCTTGCAAAGGACATACGTGCTTCTGTAAGCCAGACCTTGAATCCTGGAGACTGGGTTCAAGTGTGGGGCGAAACGAAGGCTGGCTACAAAGCAAAGGTTAGTGATAAGACCGATCGATCTCTGAAAGCTTATAAAGTCAGCAAGGCTGCTCCTAGTTCGATCGAGCAGACACTACCAGCCACGCCTCAAGAGACAAAACTTCAAAAGCCTGCTGCTAGCGCTACTATTCTCATCTGCCAGAAGTCTGATTGCATGAAACGCGATAGTAAGGGAGTCTGTCGTGCTCTAGAAACCGCCTTGAGCGATCGTGGCCTCACCGATCAAGTTACTATTCGCAGTACAGGTTGCATGAAAGATTGCAAAGTCGGCCCCAATGTGGTCTTCATCCCTGAGAAAACTCGCTATAGCAAGGTTTCTGCTCGTGACGCAGCAACTCTGATTGACAAACAGTTTCCAAAGCCAGTACAGCAAGAGTCAAGCGAACAGACCTCCCTCCCATCAGCCATCTGAGCTCTGACAAAGCTGCCTGTGGTGACTCTACTTGTAACAGTCATCTAAGCTACTGGTAAGAGCCATCTAAGCTCACCCTTACGCCCATCATCCGCGATCGCTCAACGTCAATTTGCTTTGCTAAAAAGACGTGTGTCATCTGGGCGAGGTCATCTGGGCGAGCTTTAGCACCCTCTGTGCGCATGACTAAACGTGCGCATCTAAACGCTAGGCTTTGGGCGTTCCTCGGCCTAAAACCTGGTCTCTAAGAGAGCCGAAGCTAGAGGCTAGCTCTTCTCGGTTGGAGGCTCTCCACAAATACCGATAGATAAACCATGCTGTGTAAGCAAAGCCAACCAGTTCAAACGTTGGCGCGAGCAAGGGGATGTCATTAATCGCATCCAGCAACGCAAGGGTTAATTTGACCGATACGATCGAGCCAAAAATAAGGCCAAGCGTAATGATGGGTCGCTTATACTCTCCAAAAAAGTCAGACAAATAGTCAGGCAATCCAGACAAGAAGGCATAAATGCGATCGCCAATCTGTTTGATCTGCTCGTTCGTGTCTGATTCAGAGGCAGGCGGCAACAAGAGCGGTTCCTCTACAGGTAAGTCTGTTTCAGGAGCAAAGCCTGAGGGGCTTGTGTCGGGAAACTCGGATTCTTTAACGTCAGGGCTCATACTCAACAACCTGGGATTAACAACCTGGGCACTGCTGGGTCAATAGGATAGCCCAGCAATAAAACGACGAATCTAGTTTGACAGCTTTTTTGACACTAACAACCTTAGATTCAGGTTTTATCATTAGTAAGACAGATTAAGCAAGGGCGCTTCCGGCTCCACTCGTGACGGGGGTAAAACGTTTGACTCGAGCTAGCTAGCTCAGTGCTCCAGCCAGTCAATCATCTAGAATCTTAGCTGAAAGCGGACGTCGTCCACGTCCAACACGTATTACCAAACAAGGGGTATTGACGTTCCTCGATAGAGGAATTTACTAAAAAGCTCCTCGATATCTCTGTTACTTATAGCAGTCCTTAATGATTTGTGATCAAGACTCCATCATTTAATGGTTAACGATCGTAGTGGTTAGCGATCGTGTTTGGCGATCGCGGCTGACTGATGGTCACTGATCATTGCTGCCAGCATGGGTCGAGAACGGCAATGAGCCATTCTATTTCACCCATTAGCCAATCAACTCTCAAGTTAATTTGCTCTCTACTAAGGGAACACTAGGACTTAAGAGGATGTTTGAAAAGCCGAGATTTGGGTAGCATTGGCGACTGAAGCCGCAGCAACACAGGCACTAGCGAAGCCCCATGCTCGAAGGCTCTAACCTTCCTCCGCACGGTACGGAAACCCTTACTTTGCCTGAGTCCGTGTAGACGGACTTGGTTTATACAGTCGCGGTTTTAACTGCAGAAGACGTTTCAAACAGACTCCAAGGCTTGCTTTGTTCAACGCTAAGCATTAGAAGCCAATCCCCCAACCGTGTCTGCCCACAGAGAGCAACGAAAATGACTCAGATATTGGTGATTGAGGATGATTCTGTCATCTGCACTCTGATTCTCAGGCTGCTGCAAGCGGAGGCGTTTGATGTGCTGATTGCTAATGATGGCTCTGTTGGTGTACAACTTGCACAGGCACATGAACCTGACTTGATCCTCTGTGACGTGATGATGCCTAAGTTCAATGGTTACGAAGTTTTGGAGGAACTTCGCAGCCAGCCAGCGACTGCGGCAATTCCATTCATTTTCTTGAGCGGTAAAGCCGATCACACCGATTTACGCCAAGGCATGGAGTTGGGTGCCGATGATTACCTGACCAAACCCTTCAAACGAGTAGAGCTATTGGGTGCCATTGCTGCCCGTTTAGACAAACGCGCTGCCCTAACAAAGCCTTACATCGACGAAATGAAACGGGCAGCCAAGAGCCTGGGGCAAATAGCGTACATCGATTCATTGACCGAGCTTCCCAATCGCCTTTCGTTTCATGCTCAATGTCAGGAAGCGCTCAAGCAGGCACAGCAAGACCATCACCTGGTTGCTGTAGTGCGCTTCAACCTTAAAGACTTTGGAGCAATCAACGCCACCTTGGGCTACTTCAATGGCGATTGCCTGCTACAAAAGGTTGCAAAGCGTCTCAAGGAAGCTGCCAAACATTATCCGGTCGCGCGCCTGGTTGGCAATGATTTTGGTCTGTTGCTCGACGACGTTACGAGTGAACAGGCGATCGCTGACCTGACCCAACGCCTTTTGACAGCCCTAACAGAACCCTATGCTCTTGATGGGCAAAACGTTCAAGTGCAAGTAAAAGTGGGCATTGCGTTCTATCCTGACCACGGTAACAGCCCCAACGAACTCTTTACCTGCGCCGAAACAGCCATGCGTACGGCACAAGGCAACCATTACCAGCTTTATACGCCCGCCATGACTGCCTTGGCGGCTGAGAGTCAGCTGATGCAGAAGCAACTGGCTCATGCCGTCAGTCAAGGCGAATGCCAGATCCATTATCAGCCACAGGTCAATTTGATCACCGGGCGGATCATTGGTGCTGAAGCCTTCCTGCTTTGGAACCATCCTGAACGGGGAGTGATTGCTCTCCAAGGGTTGCTGGCTGAGACGAAAGATGACGAGGTTGTCTGTGCGATCAATCAATGGGCGTTGGCAGCAGTCTGCAGGCAAGCAAAAGCCTGGCAAGCGATCGCGCCTCTACCCATTCGGCTGTCAGTGAATGTGTCTGCACGCCAGTTTCAACAAGACAACCTGGTCGCAACAGTGGCAGACATTGTGCAGCAGGCTGAGCTTGCACCAGAGGGGCTGATGCTGGAGTTTACGGAGTCATGCGCGATGGAAGCGGTGGAGTCTACCGTTTTGAAATTACAGTCACTCAGCGAAATTGGGGTGCAGATTGCGATCGATGCCTTTGGCACAGGCTTTTCATCGCTTAGCTACCTCAAGCGCTTTCCCCTCAATCTGTTGAAAATTGACCCGTCGTTCATTCAAAAAATGCTCACGGATACCAACGATGCCGCGATCGCCAAAACAATCATCGCGATCGGGCAAAGCTTACAGCTCAAGGTGATGGCTGAAGGGGTAGAAACAGCCGCACAAGTTAACTTTCTACGTCAAAGCGGCTGTTATGCCATTCAGGGCAATTGGTTTGGTCCGCCGTTGACAGCATCAGACCTCGAAGCGCTTTTACTGACTGATGAGCGCTTTGAAATCCATAGTGCCGAGTGAATGAGAGCAAGACCTCGACGCTCATCCACAATTCCGCACTGAAAAAAGTGCTCAGCCTTACAAAGTGTTGCTTTCACCACACATTTCTCGATCGTTGTGCCTACAACAGAGAGATAGCCATCATCTTTAAATCGTGAGCAGCCTTCTGATCTTAGGTATCAGCTAGAAGCTCAAAGCTAACCGCTACAGGCTTGAATCTTAAGGAGACTATCTGCCATGAGCACCGTTGTGCATCGAGAAAAAAGCCAGCAATCTGGAGAAGCGCAGGCGCTGGTCTGCCGCTTAGACCAGGTAGGCATGGGTGATGTGTCTGTAGTTGGCGGTAAGAATGCCTCTCTGGGCGAGATGCTGCAACAGCTAGTCAGTGAAGGCATTAACGTTCCTAACGGCTTTGCGACGACCGCTTTTGCCTACCGTCAGTTTGTGGCTGTAGCAGGATTGGAAACACGGCTGCGATCGCTGTTTGCAACGTTAGATGTGGATGATATGGACAGCTTGCAGCGGGTTGGCAAACAAGCGCGCCGTTTAATCCTACAAACGCCCTTTCCGCAGAACTTTCAGGACGCCATTGCTACAGCCTACGCTACCCTTTGTCAGGAGCAGGGGGCGGATGCCGATGTAGCTGTGCGATCGAGTGCGACCGCCGAAGATCTCCCCGACGCGAGCTTTGCCGGACAGCAAGAAACCTTTCTCAACGTGCACGGGTTGCAAGGTGTGCTTGAGGCTTGCCATAAGTGCTTTGCGTCTCTCTTTACCGATCGCGCGATTTCCTACCGCCACACCAAAGGTTTTGATCACTTCGATGTGGCGTTATCGGTTGGCGTCCAAAAAATGGTGCGATCGGATCTTGCTGCGTCTGGCGTCATGTTCTCGATTGATACCGAAACAGGTTTTAAGGATGTAGCGCTGGTCACTGCGGCCTATGGGCTGGGCGAAACCGTTGTACAAGGCTCCGTCAGTCCCGACGAGTTTCTGGTGTTCAAGCCAACCTTGAAGCGAGGCTTTCGCCCGATCGTGAAAAAGCGCATGGGCACGAAAGAAATCAAGATGGTCTATGACGAAGGCGGCACCAAGCTCACCAAAAACGTGCCCGTCAAAGCCAGCGATCGTCAGCAGTTTGCGATTACGGATGCAGAGGTGCTGCAACTGGCACAATGGGCCTGCCAGATTGAAGACCATTATTCCCGACTGAGTGGCACTCAGTCGCCGATGGATATTGAGTGGGCAAAGGATGGGGTCACTGGTCAGCTCTTTATTGTGCAGGCGCGTCCTGAAACCGTTCATTCGCAGAAAACGAGCAACATTCTTCGCACGTATCACCTCAAAGAGCATAGTGACATTTTGATTACGGGGCGCAGCGTGGGTGAGGCGATCGGGCAAGGCAACGCGAGAATTATCCTGGAACCGGAGGACATCAGCCAGTTTCAGGCGGGCGAAGTGCTGGTAACCAGTCGCACTGATCCCGATTGGGAGCCGATTATGAAAAAAGCCAGCGCGATCGTCACAGATCAAGGCGGTCGCACCTGCCACGCTGCCATTATTGCCAGAGAATTGGGCATTCCGGCGATCGTGGGTTGTGGCAATGCGACCGACGTGCTGAAACCAGGGCAGGCAATCACGGTTTCCTGCTGTGAAGGCGAAGAAGGACGTGCATATGCAGGACTGCTGCTTTATGAAGTTAAAGAAATGGCGCTCGATACGTTGCCCCGCACTCGCACGCAAGTCATGCTCAATGTGGGGAACCCGGAGGAAGCCTTCCGACTGGCGGCGATGCCGAATGATGGGGTGGGGCTAGCGCGCTTAGAGTTCATTATTGCTAACCAGATTCAAGCACATCCGCTGGCGTTAATTTATTTCGACACGTTGGATGGCAGCGACAAAGCAGACCTGGAGCAGTTGACTCGTCTCTACAGCAGCAAGCCAGAATACTTTGTAGACAAATTGGCTCAGGGGGCTGGCGCAATCGCTGCTGCGTTTTACCCGAAGCCCGTCATCATTCGCTTGTCAGATTTTAAGACCAACGAATACAGCAAACTTCTAGGCGGCAGTCAGTTTGAGCCCAAAGAAGAAAACCCAATGCTGGGCTGGCGCGGTGCCTCTCGCTACTATGACGAGCGCTATCGGGCTGCGTTCGCCCTGGAGTGCCAGGCCATGAAGCGGGTGCGCGACGAAATGGGCTTGACGAACGTGATTCTGATGGTGCCCTTTTGTCGCACGCCTGACGAAGGTCGCAAAGTGTTAGCTGAGATGGCAAAACATGGCTTAGTCAAGGGCGAAAACGGCTTACAGGTCTACGTCATGTGCGAACTGCCTAGTAACGTTTGGCTAGCGGATGAGTTCTGTGATGTGTTTGACGGCCTTTCGATCGGTTCTAATGATCTGACCCAATTGACGCTGGGCTTAGACCGCGACTCGGCGCTGGTGGCACACTTGTTCGATGAACGCAATCTTGCTGTCAAGCGCATGATTCAGCATGTGATTGCGATCGCTAAACAACGCGATCGTAAAATTGGTATCTGTGGACAAGCACCCAGCGATTACCCCGATTTCGCAAGCTTCCTGGTTGAGCAAGGCATCGACTCCATTAGCCTCAATCCAGATTCAGTGTTGAAAACAATCATGGTGATCGCGGAAGCAGAGAAGGGGAGTGGGGTGTAGGGAGGGGTGGAATGTTCCCATCGCCTCGCAACTCGGTATCCTAAGCGATCGGGCGATCGCTGTAAAGAATGGTGCTTGTCACTACTTCTGCTAGATGACAAGAAAAGTCGGATGTTGTGCCTTAGCGAGGTACACCTGGTAGGGTAAAGTTACAGATATGTATGACGACGATGACCTGAGTGTCCTCGATTTTGAGGGTGATCTGGAGAGTCCTCTAGATCATATGGAACCTGTTGATCCTGGGTTAGAGGAGCCAAAGCCTGACCCGGATGAAATGTTGCGTCTATTAGAGGCAACCGACACCAATCAGCGGATGCTGGCGACCCGAGCGTTTTGTGAGCTCCAGGACGATCGTGCGGTGCCTCGTCTGATCCAACTTTTGACTGATCCGTGCCCACTGGTGCGCGTGAGTGCAGCGTATGCTTTGGGTCGTAACCCCAGTGTGGATGCGGTAGAGCCGCTCATTGCGCGCTTCAACGACGATTGGAATGGCTATGTCCGTAAGGGCGTTGTTTGGGCCTTGGGCAACTGCCGCGATCGGCGTGCGTTGCCAACCTTGATTGAGGCACTCAAAACGGATATTTCGGCGGTGCGGTTGTGGGCAGCGAGTTCGCTGGCACAGATGGCGGCTGTGAGTTACGATGCCGTGGTTGCATCCATCCCACCGTTGATTGAGTCAGTGCGCCAAGATCCCGTTGCTGCTGTACGAAGCAATTGCGCCTGGGCGTTGGGACAGCTTTGCCGCGAGTTGCCTTCTAACATTGTGTACGGCACCACGATCGATGCCCTACTGGAAGTATTTGCTGAAGATGGGGAACTGGGCGTGCGCGAAGATGCCAAAGCGGCTCTACTTAAAGTGGGCGACCCCCGTGGCTTGCAGGTTATTGAAGCACTGGAACGAGAATGGTTCCTTTGAACCCTTTTTCTCTCTGCGGATACATCCTGATACCGTTAGTCTCGCAGTATGTTAAGCGTACCGATCGCTTCTAACCCATTCACTGCGAGGACTCCGTCGTGTTCAATTCCCTCTTTCTAACGCAGCACCTTTTTCTAGCACAACAAGTTGCTAATGTTCAGGTCAATTTTCGACTCAGCGGCATTGTTGCTCTCATCGCAGGCATTTTGATCCTGGCGATCCCCCGACTGCTCAATCTCATTGTGGCAATCTACCTGATTCTGACGGGACTGGTGCAAGTGTTCAATCTGAGGATCTAATTTGCACCCATTGCCTGTCCTGCAATCCAGCCCGTTGTCCAGGCACTTTGAAAGTTGAAGCCACCTGTGACACCATCGATATCTAGAATTTCGCCTGCGAAGTGCAGTCCCGGACAAAGCCGACTCTCCATCGTTTTAAAGTCCACCTCCTTAAGATTTACCCCACCACAGGTCACGAATTCTTCTTTGAACGCACCTTTACCGCTGATACTGTATTGTCCGCGGGTCAGCTCTTGAATCAGCAGATTCAGCGTCTTATTGGAAAGCTCTGCCCAACGGGTTTCAGCGGCAATCCCAACGTAGCTGGTGAGGCGCTCCCAGAGGCGACGTGGAAGGAGCACGGGACAACTGGTGGCGATCGCCCGTTTGGGTAGCTGCGATTTGACGGCTAAGAGCTGTTGCCGGAGTGCTTCTGGCTTCGGCTGCGGCAACCAGTTGACCAGCAGCGTTGCCTGATAATGGCTGTCGTGTAAGACTCTGGCTCCCCAAGCAGAGAGCTTGAGTACTGCTGGGCCGCTCATGCCCCAATGCGTTACTAGAAGTGGGCCTGTTTGCTCTAAATAGCTTTTTTCACCTGTTTGCAGCCTGAGATGGGCGCTGGTCACAGAGACACCTGCCAGATCTTGTAAGCGCTCATCAACAATGTTGAAGGTGAAGAGAGACGGCACGGGTGGTGCGAACGTGTGCCCCAAAGCGCGTGCGATCGCGTACCCCTGAGGGTTGCTGCCAGTCGCCAGTAGAAGGCGATCGCACGTCAGTACCTCACCGGCTTTCACATCTACCCGAAAACCATCTTCTTTTCGGGACACGGCCTTAACAGCAGCACCTTGCCACAGTTTAACGCCCATCGTATGAGCGGTCTGCATCAAACAATCGACGATCGTAGCCGAGTCATCGGTGATGGGAAACATACGTCCGTCTGCCTCGGTTTTGAGCGTGACGCCGCGAGACTCAAACCACTCCACCGTATCGCGTGCCTGGAACCGACTAAAGGCACCCCGCAATGCTTTCCCACCTCTGGGATAATGCTGTACTAAAAGTGCTGGATCAAAGCAGGCATGGGTAACATTACAGCGTCCGCCTCCCGAAACGCGCACTTTGGCAAGGGGTTGCCGAGCAGCTTCTAACAGCGTCACTCGACTATTGGGATTGTGACTGGCACAGGCGATCGCGCCAAAAAATCCAGCAGCCCCACCACCAACAACGACAACAGATAACGGATCAGACGACATAAGAGCAGGTGGAGCGAAAGGATAATGGCTAAAAGCGAAAGGCTGAAAGCTAAAGGATAAAACGTTTTGGTCCTGCGCTGCAGTTCTAACAATTAAACGACCTAAAAGGTTGCCGAGAGTTCCCGAAAACCACTACTACGTAAGGATCTGTGACATTTTTACGTGTCAGTCGAAAAATTGACACACTGCCGTTTGGTTTTGTCCGGAACAGTTACTTTCCCTGGTGGACAGGACAACAGTACCTACCTTCCGACCGAGACAAACGGCTATGATGACTCGACTAAAATTGGTTGCTTTGTCAACCTTGGCTTTAAGTTCCCTGACTCCGATGAAACCCGCTGATGCTGCATTGTTTAGCAAGGCGGCTCTCGATCCCAGCAAACTGACTCTGATTGCGTCACCCTATGGCAGCAATGCCCATCAACTTTTGATCGTTGAGCAAGTGTCGAATAACCGCGCTTGTTGGAGCGAAAGTGGCAGCAGTCCAACAGTCGTTGATCCACTCTTGGCAAATTTTGACTTTACGGGCATTTGTGGACGTAGTACTGATGCGAACGGTTACTCCATTCGGATGGGTGACCAGGACTTGGGGCTGCAATACAGCTTGCGAGTGGTACAGCGAAACGGTGATTTGCTGCTTGTAGGCGTTTCTAACCGCGATCGCACGGCACCAGAAATCCCGATCGGTCGGGCTGGCGGTGTCACGAATGGCTTTGCCAAACTGTACTTGAATCCTGGCTGGCGGATTACGCGCCGAGTCTACGATAACCAGCCGTTGGGACATTTCTATCTCACCAATGATCAACCGTTGAATAGCGCGATCGCGGCTGCTCCAGTAACGCTTCCAGCACCTGTCTCCCCGTCACTGCCAAAGCCATCATTGCCCTTGCCAGTGTCTCGCCCCGATATCATCATTACGCCTAACTCGACGGTGTCATCGCAGCCCACCCGACCTACTAGCACGTCGATTCCGATTCCTGTGCCCCCGCCAGAATCAGCGTCTGTTAAGGGCACGCTTCGTCCAGTTCCAGCGCTGACCCCATCGGCTTCAGTGCCTGCCCCATCAGTTTCAGCACCAACCACAACGGTTACCGTTTCTAGACCGAAACCAGCTGTCCCGTCGGGTGCCAGTCAGTCAGTGACAACGACACGATCGCCAGTCAAAGGGAAGCCCATTCGAGTGCCGATTCCCCCTGCTGCCACCCGACCGATTTTTGAGTCCAGCATCGAAGCCATGCAGCCGCCACCAGCGCCACCACTCGCGCCAGCGCCATCTGTGATCCAGCTGCCTGCTACTCGATCGCCCGTCACGCCACCATCCGTCACACGCCCTGTTGTACAGCCGCAACCGATCGTGAAAAACCCAACACCTTCGGCAGTCAAACCTGGAGACTTTGTTGTGCCAACGACAGCGCTTTGAGGATCGGCACCGCAACGTTGGTAGAGAGCAAAAGCAAATGGTCTTCTACCAGCGTTGCCGCTCGTTCCAGGATGTCTCAGAATTTGCACTTCACGGTTGAAGTCTTACGGCTTGAGCACGCGCTTTGCCGCTTGAAGCAGTTGGATGCGATCGTCTAGCCCGTTATAACCACCATTAATCACGCGGGTTACGGTTCTCACATCGTCATTGTCGGCATCACCATTGAGTTGGTTGGTCGCCCAAAACCAGCCAGCACTGCGGCTTGCCAAATCGGGACTGGCCAATTGTGTCGGATTGTTGATCAAATCCATACCTAAGGCTTTACCACAGGCAATGTAATTAGTCCGACCCGTCACCTGAATCAGCCCTCTGCCTTTAAAGCGCACCCCGTCACCGCTGTAAACATTGCCTAGATCATCACGACCCTCATAGTCTTCACCAGACGCATACTCTTCCAAGGCGTTAAAACGGTCGGACTCATGGGCAATCTGTGCCAAAAAGTGGGCTTGCCGTAACGGCGTCGAGACGTTGAACTCAACCATCGTACGGTTGAGATACGGCGTGAGTGCATTGATGCGGCTGGTACTGGCTTCAGGCGCGATCGCCAAGATTTGCTGGGGCGTCAACAAAAGCATTGTGCTGGTCGGAAAAAGTCCAGCATACGGTTGCTTCCCTGCTGGTCGATCGGGCAGATTGCTAAGCGCACGCAGCGCATTATCCACCAGCCCATCTTTATCGTTGACGCTTCCCTGGAGTTTGCCTGCCAGCTCTTGTAGCCGATTTGCGGCCCCCTGTCTGCCGACCTTAACGTCACTGACTGAAAACAAACCCGCATACGGTGGCTTATCGGTTGGGCGTGGTGGCAGGTTGCTTAAAACTCGGATGAGGCTATCCACCAGCTCATCGTTCTTGTTGGCAGCCCCTTGCAGCTTGCTGATCAACGAGCCTAAGCGTATAAAAGCTTGAATTCTCCAGATATCAAGTTGCGCCATAGTTCAGCACCTTTTGTTGATGGTGGTTTAGACCGACCTTGAAAACTAAAGCAAGGTCTTAATCTTTGTATGCTAATTATTCACACAGACGTGATGAATTGCTAGATTCTTGACTACAGCTTTACTAATAGGATTTACGGACTGACTCGGATTCCGGCAGCTTTCGCGTCAACCTGACTTATTGACATGATTGACATGCCGCTTGTCCCCTATTTACTTTACAGCAAGCTTCAGGCGGCGATCGCGGCATCAGTGATGGTATGACCGAGAGTGAGCTAGGATCAATGCGGCAACCGCTGGCTGAGTGCGCAAACTGCGAACTGCCTGCAAGATCAATTAACCCCTTGACACTGCGATGAGCCCTGCTGATCAACCTCAAGCGATCGATTGGCGACGATCGACTGATCCTCCAACCTTATGGCTGTCGCTGGCGTTGGGCTCCGTGCTGATCCATTTAGTGATCTTTATTCTTGTCAGTGTTGTTCTGACTCGTACGGCAAAAGTGCAGCTCGACGCCGAGCCCATTGCCGTTGAGTTCGTTGATCCAACGACAAATCCGGTACAAGCGCGATCGGCGACACCGAGTCGGGCGATCGCTGCGCGCCCTAGCCAAACCGTGCCCAATGCTTCAGCGAACCGTCAAGCGCCACTGACCACCCAGATACCTCAAGCATCTTTAGAACCAAGGCGATCGGTAGAACAACCTATTGCCCCACTACCGCCCGTCAAGCGCAGACCGCTTCCTCTCCGGACACGGCAACCACAACCCTTTAGAAACCCCTTGCCGTCTCAGCCCGATCCAGCGCCCAATTCTACTCAGCCTCAGCCCAACCCGTTTAGAAATTCGTTGCCACAGCAGCCCGATCGTCGAGACTTAACGCAGCCTCAGCCTGCTCCCAGCAATCCTTTTCAGACAGGGTTACCAGGCGCTCCGCCTAATCCCTCTGGCAATCCTGATCCACAGCCAGGCGGCTCCCAGGCACCAGCAGAATCAGGTACCGAGATAGCACAGCAACCCGGAGGAAACAGGGTTGCTGTCGTCATTTCTAACCCTCGACAGCCCTCTGTTGATCGTCAGCAGCAACCAGCAAAACCAAAGGAGCAGCAAAAAACGGTATCGATTTACTACTCTGGCGCTATTGCCCAACTACCAAGTCGCAGTATGAGTATAGAAGTGCCCTTGACAATCGACTCAAACGGTCGGGTTGTAGATATTGGCAGAGCGAGCCTTCTTTCTCCAGCGAGTTCGATCGATCAGGAAGAACTGGACAATATCGCCGACCAGATTTTTAAAACCTGGGAGTTTGAGCCTGCTCAAAACCTATCAGGTGACAATGCACCTTTAAAGCCTCTACTGTCAAATCTAACCGTCGACGCCCAAATTCAATTTCCCTAGTTCACGCTTCCTTAAGCTGCAAGTATGCTAGGGTTATAAATGCTTCACGCGTGTTACCCATGCGGGCGTAGTTTAGTGGTAAAACCTTAGCCTTCCAAGCTAATGATGCGAGTTCGATTCTCGCCGCCCGCTTCTCCCATGGACGACGTTGATCATCATCGACTCCCAAGCCGTAAAAAATACCTGCAACGCCAGTGTGGACTCGAAGGGCTTTTGTTTCTACAAAGCCACCAATGGGATCAAAAGGCATCTCGCCGTGGACACGCTGGGGTTTCCCTGCTTCACTCACGGCACCAAAGCGAGTGTTTCCGATGATGTGGGCTTGATTGAGCTGCTGACGCTCAACATCGCTTCTTGCCAAGCCAAACCCGTCGCTCTGCCCAAGACCACCATCCTGCTAGACCACGGTTATCACCTTGACGGTTTAATTGAGGCGTTAGAGCCGGTGTATCCCCAGCTCATGACGAAAATCAGCTTTGAGCGTTCGACGAAGCCCTCGAAACAAGCGAAAGCGGCACAAGGCAAAGCTGGCTTTGTCCCAGCCGTTGCAAGAGGGGTCATTGAACGCTCCAAAGCTTGGATGGAGCGTTGTAAAAGTCTGGTCAAAAACTTTGAGCGCACGCTCGCTCATGCCACGACCAAGATCAACCTCTGCTTTGTCAGGCTCTTGCTGAAGCGGCTTGCAGCCGCTTCCTGAGATCTCAAATGGGTTCTATAGGCTGAGGCAAGTTCTCAGGTGGCTGTTCAACTCCTGCTGCTGCCGACGCTCCAAGCTCTTCAGCACTTGCTTCATCGCTTTTGCACTGGTCACTGACCATAACTCGTGGCACAGAGCCTTGCCGCTTAAGCAGTTAGCGAAAGAATCGCTTGGCTGCCTCTGTATAGCGGTGTCGCTACCACAAGCCATCCAGCACCCTCGTGATACACCGCACGTTACCAATCATATGGCTGCCCTCAGAGGGCAGTTTGATAGATCGCTATCCGCATTGCTGACACCATTCCTGCGTCATTTCGTCGGTCCTTTAGAGTGCCCAAACCGTGAGGTATTGATGGATCAATCGTTATCGGCATGATGGAATTCATACACATAGAAAAGCTGGCGCAGTTGTTTGAGCCAATAGCCACTGATTCCTAGAAGCACTGCCACACCCAGGAGGAGTAGCACACTCAAGGGAGGCATTTGCCACAAAGAAGCCTGAGCCTGATGAGCAGTGGTCAGCGTATAGAAACGCGCATCCAGGAAAACAGCTAAGAACAGAGCGAACAAGGCTCCCCCCCAAACACCTGTTATCAGCCAAGTGATTCGCTTGAGTGCCCGTTGGCAGGTATGACAATGCTGTGTGTGCGTACCCCAAACGTCAAACAGAGCGCGATGGTTCCCACCAGCAATCGGTTCTAGATAATGCTCAGACCACGGTATACCGCCTCCGGCTCTGTTCTCTAGCCATTGACGAAAGGTGATGACCATCTTGTCTTGAGGATTGGGCGTATACACCTGTTCTAACCAACGTCCCTGGCGTTTTGCCAGTCTTCGCTCTTGATGATGCAAAAAGACCAGATCCTGATGAAGAAAGAGCGAGGCTAGTACATGCCCTAACCAGGTCGGCATCGGTAACGCGAAGAAGGCAAGTCCTGGCGGTGTTTTGCCTGCTGCATTTTTAAGCAGCACTTGACGACCAATATGACGGCACCACCCTGGGCGCGTTGGTGTTGCATAAAGGATCAGTAGGAGGCTCCCACCATCGCTAAACGTAGTCTCAATCCGCATCAGACAAGGCGGTTGGAAGTCGTGGCTCGTGCGCTGAATCGTCGGCGCTGTCGGTGTAACCGCAAAGGCAAACCCCTCTTGAGTGGAGATCTCTCGTAGCCGGGGCATATCGTAATACTTGGCATCCTGGTAGCGATCGCCCACCAAGCCATGATGCGAAACCGGCACATGGGCGGGATCAGCAACATTTTCCATAAAAAAATCCCATCCATAGGGCAAGTCACGGATATTCCAAAAGGCTTTGACGCTGTGCCCCGAGGTGTCATCCAATTCGGGTATGAGGCGAGGGTCACGCTGCTGGCTTTCTAACTCAGCAGCAGCACCTGCTTCAGCCCACACCCAAAGCAATCCTTGTCGTTCCTGCGTGGCATAAACCATCGCCCTGGCTTTGGGATTAGCGCAGTGAGTCGCTTCCGTAGCAGCGTCCTTTGACTGGGGCAGACTGACGCACTGACCCTCGCCGTTAAAGCGCCAAGCATGATAGGCACACAAGAGGGTGCCATCGGCTTCCACCCGCTCCTCTGACAGCGGCGCAAGACGGTGAGGACAGACATCTTCAAAACACCGCCAAGCGCCTGAACCATCTCGCCAAAGCACCATGTCTATCCCGATCACCTGGATGGCGTGTGGACGGTCAGGATCTAAAAATTCGACTACAGCCACCGGATACCATTGCTTCGTCCATTGGAACTGCCCATCGCGGTCTGATGGATCAGCCAGAGGATGAGCGTTTGTTTGTTGGGTTTGCGATTCAGAGAGCACGGCTTTTAAGGATGAGGGGGCGTTAGCTATGACTATACAAAGCTTTGCGATCGAAGGCGGACGGGTTGAGGGTAAAGTTCTCCCAACTCGCTTTGAGAGTGTTTTAGCGCCAAGCGGGTCGGTACGGCTGTCATAGGACGAGAGTCGCGGCGCAGTGCTGGGGCAGTCGTTGACGAAAACTTGGTCGTCGCGATCGCTACAGCACACTTTGCCCTTTTCGCTGCTCTTTCTGCCGCTCAGACCTGGGAACTGCTGCGCGTCTTAGAGACCCTTTCCTTTGTGCAGCCTCACCTGCAACTGGTTGTTCAAGCGCTGTGGGAACAGTTAACGGCGATCAATGCCCTTCGCCACCCACCTTTCGCCCGATCGCCTACAGCTGTTTGCCCGATCTGATTAGCCAAGCAATCACTGATCCCCTTGAGCAACAGAAAACCTTGAAGCTGATCGATCGTCGCTCCGCCAAAGATGCCTACTACGCTGTGTGGATTCGGGCAGGTGATATTAACGTCATGATGCGCTTGCGCGACTAGCGATCGAATGGAGAGGTGATTGCGCCCCTATGGCTAAGACAGCACATTACGGAGGAAGCCTACCAGGAGTTGGCAACCTATCGAGAGGAGCCGTGATTTTCTCCGTTGAATTTAGCAGCTGTCTCACCATTAGATTAGGCCCTACAGAGACAACTGATGAGCCAACAATCCATACTGATTAGTCAGATTAGCCAGATTAGCCAGTTTTCTTCAGTAGAGCTATAAGTTTGTTGCCAGCAAAGAAATTTGAGTACAAAGCTAGACTCTTCCTTGCGCAACGTTCAGTGTTGCAGACAACGTAAGACTGAGTCACTAAGATTCTATACCGCCAATCAAGAACTTCAGATCAGCACCACTCACATTGGCGTAACGGGTTTCACTGGGTGTGGGGAATTGCACCTCAAAGCCTTGGGAATGACAATACAGCACACGTCCAATCATGCCTTCTTGCAACGTCTCACTTAGGGTTCGCGTCAAGCCCACAATGTCATGGCGTTCAATGGGTGTCATAACTATGACCTCCAATTAGGACAGTAACCTTGCCCCACTCGGTGCAAGATATGTGTTTCATGCTGGCGCAAACCGGCTCTCTCTGCCTCTATCTTTAGACAGAGCGTACTCATTTTGGGGCTTCTTTTACGCACGCAAACAATCGTCTTAACGCTGTACCGCTGCCAGACCAGTGGCAGCGTGAGCCATCTGCAAAAGGGCCTAACCAGCGCGATCGGGTGCGCCGACCCTAGCCCGATTCCTTGCTTACAGGCATGACTAGACTACGGGTTGTGCCTGTTGTTTAAATTCACCCATAACGAACAGGTTTCGGCTATTGACCTTCCTTGCCATTTATGAAAAGATAAACCCTATCAAAGATCTTTAAACCTATCGGTTTAGTGTACTTGAATGAAGATGGTTGACGTTAGGACTGGCATCGACTCTGTTGGCGTTCCCCCTTTGCTGCCAAGCTTGAGGCATTGAGTCGATTAAAGGCCCCTGCGTATAGCGATGTCATGCAGCCAAGAAGAAGGCTTGAGGGCACAGGCGTAAGTCCTGATTGTTAAGCTTTACACCGATAAGCTTTGAGCTTAAGTTACACAGTTTTACTTCAATTGGATGGATTGTTCTATTTATATGAGCCATGACTGACGTCAAGTCCACACAACCTCCGCTCCGTTAGCAAGGCGGGGCTAAAAAAGCTGGCGGCCACGGCAAAAACGAACCCTAACGTGGTCAAGTCCCTAAAGCTCAAAACCATCTGTGAAGGGCGGTTTCGCAATCTCAACTATGTGCGTGACTTACCCGCCCATGTGATTGATGAACCACCCGGTTTGCTGGGACAAGATACGGCTCCAAACCCCTCCGAAGCGTGGGCTCTTGCCTCTCGGTGGGGATACAGAGTAAGCCATTGATTGCCTCTTTAACCGATGTCCCTCTGCGTGAACAGATGTTTCCCCTGCTGTCTGTGCAGCAGTTGCAAAAGCAATACAAGACTCGCCAGGGAACTCTAACCGCTTTTGAGGGGATTGATTTAGCAGTGCAGTTGGGTGAAGTCGTTTGTTTACTGGGAGCGAGTGGTTGTGGGAAGTCCTCACTGTTGGCAACGATCGCGGGGTTGCAGACAGCCGATCGAGGTGACATTTACCTGAACGGCAACCCGGTGCGAAGAAGCTATCCCCATGTGGGATCATTCAGAATGACAGATAATCGCTAACCCTTGCCTCCTCATTACCCCATCGTCCCAACGAAGTTTGCTGGATTATTATCTGCATCACTAAAGGTCGTTAAGTCAGGAAACCCTTTGCCATCGGCTTTAAGATTTGACTAGAGCGTGCTCGTACACGTGCTGGAACACTTGCCTTTGAGCATGACTGCCACCCACTCGTTGGAGTTGTGATAGGACAGGTCTCATCTGAGTGATAGCGGCCAACCATTTGCCCTCGGCATGGGCAACGAAACCGCGAGCGATGGGTAAAACCACTTCAGCCCAAACGGATTGCAGTGCATAGTGGCGATTGGCTGCATGACGTTCGATACTTCTGAGCATTTGTTCAGCCTGGTTTGATTGGCCGGAGCGCACTAAGCCGTAGATCAGGTGCAGGTCGGTCAGTGGTAAAAAGTGGTTGTGCATCTGCGATGGCAGGGAAGGGCCGATCGCCTGCCAGCGATCGCCGACATCCACCCCCTGCAATTCCAACCGCAACAGCAGGGCAATCGCGTTTACCTGGCAATGGCTATAGTCGTGGATGGCTTGTCCCCAAACCTTGCGATCATAGAGTTCCAAGACCTTATCAATGTCGTTTAATGCCAGATAATACAGTGCCAGATGCCACCAGTTATGGCAGCGAAAAGTGCTGCACTCCTCCCAGGTATCAGCGACACTTTCCAGCCAGGCAATACCGTCTTGCGCCCGCCCCTGTGTTTCTAGCACATGGGCAATGGCATGGTGTGCCCAGGGATCAGACCGTTGCATAGCCACCGCTCGCCTGCCTGCGCTTTCAGCCGCCTCTAACTGATGGTTTTGTTCCAGGGCGAACGCTAGCATGCCATGTACATAATGATTTTCCGCATTCGCTGGCAAGATGGTTTCGATCAGCTTCAGTAACCCCTGAGTGCTACCAGAAGCAAAGAGATGATGATACTGACCGATCGACGCAGAAACGAGGTCACGGGGATAGTTCTCTGCTAGTGCCTGGTGGTAGGCAAGGGCTTGTTGCACATCGCCTGCTGCCCAGGATGCGATTGCTGCGATCGCCCACTGCTCTCGTTCGGTTGCTTGTGCGGCATACCGCTGAGCCGCTTGCAGGTGAGGTGTCGCCAGGCGCAAGGAATCAGCCGTTTCGGCAAAGAGGTATAAAGCGGCAGCATAGGCATTGGCTAAGGGACTGGCTGGGTCTGCTGCCACACCGTTGAAGATTCGATCGGCGTGTTTGCCATAGCTGAGTAATTGAGTGGTGAACTCGTTGATCGCCTCCACGGTTTCTGGCGCATCCGTTGTTATGCTCAATCCCTGAGCATCGATCAACATAAGGGTAGCCTCCGCTTGGCTTCCAATTGGCGCACCAGCGGAATGACTGTGCGACCAACCGCCTCTAACTCATCGGCATCATGCAAAAACCCACACAAAATCAGATCCACGCCAATGGCATGATAGGCGCGGATCTTTTCCGCTACCTGCTCAGCCGTTCCAATCAAACCTGTTTTGAACCCATCATTGGGTTGCACCAGATTGGCAAAGTCTGAATTTGCCCACATTCCCACCTTATCCGTAGACCAGTAACCAAACTGCATATCCATACCCTTCTAATGTCAGACCGTGCCGGAGAATGTCATACGCTGTCGTTACATGAAATGAGACTCAAGCACGATCAGCCAGTACCAGAGTAGACAGACTAAACCTGACTATCTCTACACGTTCTCGTCTCGTTTAGGCTCGATAATAGCGATATCGCCTTAGCCGCTTGCGCTGGATGCTTGATCATGACAACCTTTGTTGCTCTGGATTTTGAGACTGCTGATCACGGACATGATAGTGCATGCTCTGTGGGATTAATCCGAGTGGAGGGCGATCGAATTGTCACCAGCTTTTATAAGCTAGTGCTGTGTCACAGCTTAATTTTAGGGTAGACAGAAGTGAGTTTGCATCGGGCATCATCGACTTTCATTTGCCAATCAACTCCCCGTTGCATGCGGTTGACATCGGTTGACCAAGCCTCCGTTTCTTGCCGCAATGTTGCGATGTCTCCAAAGCGTCTACGACTCACACATTGCCGGGTTAACGCACTCAGTTCATTCTCAGCGATGTTCAGCCAACTGCCATGTTTTGGCGTCTGACGAAACTCGATACGGCGCACCAATTGACGGGCTCGCTCTGGCTTAAAGGCTTCATAGAAGGCTCCCTTGGTGTGGGTATTGAGTTGGTCGCACACCAAAATGACCCGCTCGCACTGGGCATAGCGCCCCTCCAACAACCGAGCCATCTCAATTGCCCCATCCACTTTGGTGCGCCTTGGGCGCACCGCCACGTCCCGCCAACCCGCTAACGGTTCCGTGAACATGAAGATACTGGCAACGCCTGCACGCTCATACTCATAATCAATCCGTTTGCCATGTTTATCGGTTGCGGGACGGGGTTGGCGCACCTCCCTTTGCAGTTGCACAGGCTGTTCGTCCATACATAACACTGGACAACGCGCATCATAGGGTTGGGCGTAGGTGTCCAACACGTCTTCCATGTGTGCCACGAACTCAGCATCGGCATCGGGTGGAATGACCCAATACTCAAGCTTGCGGTTGGTCATCCCGTTTTTTTCAGGGTGCGTCGGATGGTTTCGTGACTGATGCGCTCAACCAAACCCAACTCGACCACCTTGCGGGATAATAACCGCAGCGACCAATGGGCATAGCCGTTGGGGGGTGCTCCTAGACGCAGGGCAAGGATGTGCGCCTCCTGCTCCCCATCCAGCAGTTTCTCAATCGGAGGGGTACTGCGACGGGCACCATTGAGAGTTTCTTCAAAGCCCCGCTCCACTAACCGTTGTCGGATATTCTCCACCGTTTTGGTGCGGCAACCAAAGGCTTCGGCAATGCGCTCGTCTGTCCAGTGTGACCCGGCAATGTCAGCTTTAAGCAGAATTTGGGCACGCCGAACCTTTTGTCTGCTGCCGTCCAGTTTCTTGATCACTTCTCGTAGCTGCTGTCGTTCCTCGTCAGTTAAGCGGACAATGTATTTCTTTTGCATAAAGCACCCTCTCGCTTTATCCAATTTCGTCGATTTGGACGGGTTTGCCAATCCTAATTCCTAAACGTGACGCTGCACTAGGGTTGGGTAGGAAGGAACTGTTGTGCAAGTCGGGTCATCTAGAAGGTGAAGGTTGTACGAATCACACCCACATATTGAGTATCATTGCGGCTGTTCCCTTCTGGGTTAAACAGTACAAATATACCCGGCGTGATCGCGATGTTGTCTGTCAAACGATAGCGGTAGAAGGCTTCTAAATGAAGTGGTGTACTGCTATCAGTACGATTATTCGTCAGACCGCTGTTGCTGATGACATTGGGTGCCATCCCAAAAAGGAGACCGCCCAAATTCCCTTTTTTGCCCAAATCGGGGAACGCCAGATAGCCCACAGCACTAAGGATCGTAGCGTTATCGCTGTTGCTGCGGCGATGCGCGAACGATGCCGAGGCCCAGCCCCCCAAAATGATCTTCGGAGTAAGCTTAAGCTGCACAGCGCCAGCGATCGAGTCTGCTGATGTAGCAGCACCATTAAAGGGGTTGGCGGCAAAGCCAGTGCCAGTGCTGCTGGTGATGTTAATGCCGCCACCATTCGGTTCTGCACCCGTGTAATACGAGTGGGCATAAGCCAGACCAAGGGTCAGCGCCTGGTTGGGTTGGAAAACGACCTGAGCAACGGCGGCATTAGAGCCATTAAATAAGCCTCCCTTAGCGGCTGGATTATTGCTGCTGCCACCAGCCAGATAACCACCTTCCAATCTCAGCGCATCATTAAACTTATAGGCAAACGTGATACCAGCGGAACCGTTGTTGTTCGGGTTATTAAGCCGATAAAAGGTGTTGAAACGCCCAAAGCGCGAAATCGATCCCGCACCACTACTTTCAAAAGGGCTTAAAGTGCTCACGATCGTATCTGAAAGCTCATCATTCAGCGCATCGATCTGCACGGTGAGCTTGTCGCCTACAGGAAAGCGATAGAACAGCTTGTCGATTTGCACGGCATTGTTCTCGTTACCGTCGAAACCCAAGCGAGTCTGATTGGTTCCTGTAAAGGCACCGGCAAAAGGGGTCGTATTACGAGCCTGTAAACGAGTCCGCAGACGGTCTTTACCGGTAAAGCTGGTATCCAGCGAGAGGCGCACGCGATCGGAAAAAATCGTCTGTGTATTGTCATTTCTCGATGTGCCTGCGATCGCTCCACCTGCACCGTTGACGGTCGCACTCTTACCAAACGTATCCGCGATCGAGAAAATGACTTCGCCGTTCAGCTTTGTGGTGGTCGAAAACTGCTGCTTCTCCAGAGTGGCTGTTCGTGCTTCCACTGCTTCCACGCGGCCACGCAGGGTTGCCAGTTCAACCGCAAATTCTTCTTGCAGCTTTTGCACGGCCAGCAGATCTTCTTTTTTGACGAGATCAGCAGTGCCTGCCGCAATCAGCTCGTTGACCCGATCCATGCAAGCGTTTAGACCAGCAGCAAACTCGTAGCGGCTGAGTGCTCGGTTCCCGCGATAAGTCTTGTCAGGATAGCCGACGATGCAACCATAGCGCTCCACCAACGATTGCAGCGCTTGGAACGCCCAGTCAGTCGGCTTCACATCTGAAAGCTGGGAGACAGAGGTGACTTGACCAATATCTGTAGAAGTATTGCTTTCAACACTATAAGCAGCGACTTGGTTGAGTGTAGCCGTCGGAGGCGCTGGCCGAGGCGATGCGGCTGCAACGGCTGCGACCGATACCTGGTTGGTTGAAAGCGCCTTCGAGGCCTTTGCAGATTGGTCAATTGTCGTCGCTGGCGAAGTTGCATCAACCGCTTCAGCGGCTTGCACAGCTGTACTGGTACCAGCGATCGCAGAAGCCACAGCGGTAGCACTCAGCAGGGCTGGAGCCGTCAGTAAAGTTTTCCAAGACTGTTTTGACATTGTTAAGCCTCCTCTCCACACCTTTCGTTGCAAAACCCAAAAGTTACATACAGGTTTTTGAATGAACTCAAGAGTATTTTTGCCCTACTAACCTTACGCTGGTGGCATTTAATGATCCGGACGTTCTCAAAAATTGCAGACCGACGGGATTCTCTTCACGTGCACCTTACTGATCAGTTCCATTCGCCGCCCCAATCGACGGCAGGGCGTTTGAGCAGATGGACTCTTGCCAACTTGGCGCAGCGGAGGCAAGCTCTAGAATTTGACGTGTCTAGTTAAAGATGAGCCAACTGGAGATGTCCAAACAACTAGAGAATGCAATTCATCCTGAAACGCGTGCTGCATGGCGAGCATTCATGGCCTCGCAACCTGGTATGGCCCTGGGTTCAGCGGCAACCGAACAGCCAGTGGCGAAATCTTTGATCCCAAGGCCTTAACGGCAGCCATCGTTCCCTTCCCTTTGGGACACAGGTGCGCGTCACAAATGTGAAAAATGGGCGTGTGGTAGTCGTTCGCATTAACGATCGCTTAGCTGATCCGGGAGTCGTGATTGACCTTTCAAGTGGTGCTGCCCAGTCTATTAGCTTGACAGAAACCTCTCGGGTCACAATGGAAGTTTTAGATCGCTAATTGGTTGAAATGGGCGCATGGCGACAACTGGGCTCTGTACCCAAAGGGGATAATTATGCCGCAGAACAGGGTAGGGAGGGTGATACCGCTTGTATCAACTGACTTCAGTACGACGCCAACCGTTAAACCATTGCCAGCTCAGGGACAGTGCCCGCATTGCCATAAAGAGCGATAGCGATAGCCATAACCAATGATTGTTGTGTTGATACCAGGCGATGAGCGCGATCGGCACAAACCCAAGCAGCACCGCTTGCAGCATGGATTGCCGCAAAATCCATCCTTCTGTCAGTCCTAGAAAATAGCCATCCAACATATATGCAATGGAACCAAAACCCAACACAGGGAGTAGCCAAAGCACATATTGCTTCAGGTAAAGCAGCACTGAGGCATGATCAGTGAGTCGCCCGAATAAGGGGTCTGGATAGCTGATGAAGGCGATGGCAAACAACACGCCCACTAAGAGGCTAAGCCCTCCAGCCACCAGCACCAGTTGTTGCAATTGACTCAGCCTCCCTTGACCCCGAAAGAGTCCGGCTAGACTTTCGGTCGCGAAAGCGATGCCATCAATGAAGTAGGCTGCCAAGGTCACGACCTGCATCAAAATGGCATTGGCAGTGAGGGGGACGGTGCCAAAAGCAGAGCTAAGATTGGTAAAGACGGCAAAGGTTGAGATGAGGGCAAAGGTGCGGATCAAGATATCCCGGTTGAGCACTAAGACCACTGTTAACGCTGACGCATCCCAGAGTTTTCGGACATTGATCCGCCTTTGTTTGCCGTTCCCGTCTCGGTAGAGAAGACCCAAACCGACCACCAGCATGAGGTACTGGCTCGCTGCCGTTGCGATTCCGGCTCCAGCACTGGCCCAATCGAGGTGGACGATCAACCAATAATCAAGCGCTACGTTTGCGCCACTGTTAACGGCTGTCAGGATCAGCACACGATCGCTCTGAGACCGTCCGAGCAGCCAACCAATGATGACAAAGTTAACCAGCGTCGCAGGGGCACCCCAGATCAGGGCGTTATAAAAGGTCTGTCCTGCAGCTGAGACCTCCGGAGTCGCACTGAGCATCGCAAAGCCAATTTGCCGCAGGGGCACTTGCAGAATGACGATCGCCACCCCCAATAGCAGCGCCAGAAGGCCATGTCGCAGTCCAATCAAAAGTGCTTCTTCTTCTTCACCGCGCCCAATGGCCTGTGCCGTCAGGCCGGTTGTACTCATGCGCAGAAAGCCAAACGTCCAGTACAAGTAGTTGAACACAACGGTTGCCAGTGAAACACCTGCCAGATGCCGAATGTCAGCCAGGTGCCCTAAGAAAGCGACATCGAGCAGCCCCGCGATCGGCACCATCACATTCGAGAGGATGTTAATGGCGGTCAGTTTGAGAAACTGTCGTAGAAATGTCGGTGGTTGGAGGTTGAACAAGGGCTGATGCACGATAATGGTTTAACGATCACAGAGTAAGAACATGGCACTGCCATGTCCTTACAGGTTATTTAATTTTTGAAGTATGGTTCGTGTCAGAGCGCCCGCATTCAATCAAGCCTTGCTCTGGTTAAACTGCGATCGCCCTCTGTCTCTGAAGGCCTTGCGTGGGCAAATCGTGCTGTTGGATTTTTGGACGTATGGCTGCATCAATTGTTTGCATGTCCTTCCCGATCTGCAATATCTGGAACAAAAATACTCGCAGCATCTCACCATTATCAGCATCCACACGGCTAAATTTGACCACGAACAGCATTTAGAGAGCGTTGAGCAGGCCATTTTGCGCTATGGCATAACCCATCCCGTTGTGGTGGATCGCGATCGCGATCTCTGGGAGCAATATGCCGTTCGAGCCTACCCCACCTTCGTCTTAATCGACCCACAGGGTTACATCGTGACAACGCTTGCGGGTGAGGGACGACGACAAGTTCTGGATGACCTGATCCAACGCGTGCTTGAAGAACATACGGGCAAGGGCACGCTCAGTGAGCCTTTTTTACAGGCAATTGTGCAGTCCCAACCACCGCTAACTCCTTTAGCCTTTCCGGGCAAGGTGTTGGCTGATGAAGCGAGCGATACGCTTTTCATCGCAGATACGGGACATCATCGGCTTGTTCTGACCACGTTGGATGGAGCGCTCAAAGCGACGATCGGCACTGGAAGCGCAGGATGGCAGGATGGTGCTTGGGAAATGGCTCAATTTGCTGCACCACAGGGTATGGCCTTGGATACAACCGGGCAGATGCTCTACATTGCCGATGCGGGCAACCATTTGCTGCGCCGCCTTGATCTGGTGCAACAGACGGTCAGTACGCTGGCGGGAACGGGTGTCCAGAGTCGAGCAATTTTCCCACATGGTGGTAGGGCGCTGGACATTGCCTTAAATTCACCCTGGGATCTGGCACTGCTTGGAAAGCAGCTTTATATTGACATGGCAGGTTCCCATCAAATCTGGGTGATGGATCTAGTTCAGCAAACGCTACAGACATTCATGGGCACAGGTGCAGAAGGTTGTGTGGATGGTTTGCCGGACATTGCGGCCTTTGCCCAGCCCTACGGTATTGCAACCGATGGCACCCAACTGTTTGTGGCGGATAGCGAAACCAGTTCGATTCGTGCCATCACCTTAAACCCAACGTCGATCGATCCAGCACCGATCGTTCAAACAGTGTGTGGACAAGGTCAACTGTTTGCCTTTGGCGATCGCGATGGCATTGGCCTGGATGTTCAACTTCAGCACTGTTCAGGACTGGTTTATGCTCAAGGATCGCTCTGGATTGCCGATACCTATAACCACAAGCTTAAACAGCTTCATCCAGCCACCCAAACCTGTCAGACTATTGCTGGTGGAATCGCGTCAGGCTTTGAGGATGGTATGGGAACGGCTGTCTGTTTCTCAGAACCATCTGGACTCGCCCATGCCAGCGATCGGCTCTATCTTGCCGATACCAATAATCATGCCATTCGCTGCATGCATCTCAAGTCCCTGGAGGTGACAACGCTGCCGCTGCAACAGCTTTGTTCTCCCTACACCTGCACTCCCGCCCAACTCAAGAGCTAAACAACCTGGAAGGGGCTGTACGGCAAACTATCGCTGCAGGCACGCTTAAACCTGACACCTGTGCAACGAGAAAAGATGGTCATACCCATTTAGATTGAAACGGTGACATAGCTTGTAGGGATGGACATGGCATTGCCATTTTCTTACCCAATGATTGATCTGTAACGACTAGTTTTGAATCGGTATCACTGCAAGCGGTCACGCCTGTTTGGTTGGTGCAACCAGCCACGAAGCTGAAAAATTCTCACTTCAGAGGCAGTCCACTATATGACTGACCTGATTACAGTAAGAAGGTAGCCATCATCCCCAAAATGCAGCCGTTATTCATCCTTGCCCTTTTTCTACCGCTCCTTCAGGCTTGCACCAATGCCCATTTTCCCGACTGGTTGCAACCATCACCCAAAGCATCGGTTCCTGCACCACAGCCTGAAGCACTCAATCTTGCCGCAACGCCTTCTCCTTCAGAAATGAGCTTTAATCTGCGTGATCAGCAGTGGCAACATCGCATTGTGTTGCTCTTTGCGCCCTCCGAGCGATCGCCTGCCTATCAGCAACAGATGGAGCAGTGGCAGGCACACCAAGCGGGCATGCAAGAACGGGATCTCAAATTGGTGGAAGTGTTGGGAGAAGGCGAAAGTCGAGCCGATGGACAACCCATCACTCCAGCAGCGACTGCGCGTCTCAGGCAACAATTCGGCCTGACCTCAGCGTCGTTTGCCGTGATTCTGATTGGCAAAGATGGCACTGAGAAGCAGCGAGAACGCGCACCCATTGCGCCAAGCACACTTTTTCGCACGATCGACGCCATGCCCATGCGTCAGCAAGAACAGCGCTCCCAACCGTAGAGGCATGGCATTGCCATGCCTCTACCAGAATTCGTGGTTGACTGGTAAGTGATTTCTGCCTCTGTCCTTTCATTTGAGTCGATAACGATGACGATACGAACGCTTACATTACCCTCTGGACAAGCCATCCCTGTACTAGGCATGGGCACCTGGCAGATGGGCGAGCAGGCTCACAACCGTCAGAGTGAAAGTGATGCCCTCCGTCACGGACTCGATCTAGGGTTATCGCTGATTGACACTGCGGAAATGTATGGGGAAGGTGGCGCAGAAGAAGTGATTGCTGAAGCCATCGTCGATCGTCGCTCAGATGTCTTTCTGGTCAGCAAGGTTTATCCCCATAATGCCTCTAAGAAAGGGACAATCGCGGCCTGTGAACGGAGCCTTAAACGTTTAAAGACGGATTATCTCGATCTCTATCTATTGCACTGGCGTAGTTCTACCCCGTTAGCAGAGACGTTGGAGGCATTCCAGACGCTACAACAAGCAGGCAAGATCCGTGCGTATGGCGTAAGCAACTTTGATGCCAAAGCTATGGAAGCAGCTAACCATCTGAAGGGTGGAGACGCGATCGCCACCCTTCAAGTGCTCTACAACCTCACGCGACGAGGGATTGAGTGGAATTTGCTGCCCTGGTGTCGGCAACACGGGATGCCAATGATGGCGTATTCCCCGATTGAGCAAGGACGGTTGCTGAACGACTCAACACTCACGGCGATCGCTCAAGCACGTGGAGTAACGTCGGCGCAGGTTGCGATCGCCTGGTTATTGCATCAAGACAACGTGATTGTAATTCCTAAAGCCAGTCGGATTGATCATGTAGAGCAAAATTACGCTGCACTGACTTTGAAATTGAGCATCGAAGAACTAGCGACGTTAGATGCTGCCTTTCCCCCACCGACTAAACCGGTTGCCCTGGAGATGCTGTAACAACTTTATTGCGGTTTTTGCGGCCTCACTCGGTTAGTCAAGTTTACTTGCACGTTGAATGATGAGATCAGCGGTAGATGCAGAGACGAGGAGTGCTGTTTTACCATACTCTCTATCCCGTCACTCACCCTGTTTCACATGAACCTGCTCAGCCCAACCGCTTTGATTCGAGAACGTTATGGCAGTAGCGCCTTCGATTCAGAGCCTCTCTTTAACGAAACGTTGACCACTCTGCTGTCTCATCGCTCCGTGCGCGCCTATCGGCCTGACTCTCTACCATCTCAAACGCTGGAAACTCTGGTTGCAGCGGCTCAGTCGGCTGCAACCTCTTCCAATTTGCAAACCTGGAGCGTTGTTGCAGTTGAAGATCTGGCGCGGAAAGCAACGTTGGCTCAACTGGCAGGCAATCAAGCCCATATCCGCCAGTGTCCCTTGTTTCTGGTGTGGCTAGCTGACTTGGCACGACTCCATCACCTTGCTTCACAACGGAGACTGCCTACGGATGGGTTGGATTACCTGGAGATGTTTGTCACAGCGACGATCGACGCGACACTAGCAGCACAGAATGCCACGATCGCCGCTGAGTCTTTGGGGCTGGGCACGGTCTACATTGGCGGCATACGAAACCAGCCTGAACGCGTTGCCGAAACGCTTCAACTACCGCCACATTTATTTGCGGTTTTTGGGCTGTGTGTGGGGTATCCCGATGAGGCCAAACCTGCCGCGATCAAACCGCGTCTACCCCAGGCGGCTGTCTTACATCGAGAAACGTATGATCTGGCTCAACAAGAAGCGGCGATCGACCAGTACAACGAGGTCATGCAACAGTTTTACGACGCGCAGAACATGAGCGTTGCTGGCGATTGGGTGGAGCATTCGCTCAAGCGAGTTGCAACCGCAGAGGCATTGAGTGGTCGCGATCGGCTGAAGGAGAGCTTGCAGAAGCTTGGCTTTCCATTGCGTTAAGGCACACAGCCAGCGATACCTGGAATAACTAAATAGTATTTTGAGGGCTTCCCCTTGGGACGATGACCATAGCCCCGTAATCGACAGCGAAACAGTAAGAAGAACACCCGCGTAATGATCCTGATAAAATGTGACCTGGTTTTTACCGTTTGCTGGAGGCTATGATCAGGTTAATCTCCTAGCCCCGCAACGTATGCCAGAAGACTACATCGTGATTGTGACGGATGAGACGGATGAATCTTCTGCACCGATCGACGGTCAACGGGGATGGCGCGAGGAAGTTGGCAAACGCATCGCCAGCCTGAAGGAAGTCCGGTTGCCTGTCTCGCAGCTAGAGCAGAACATGAATCAATTCTTGCAACTGGTCGGGCGCTTGTTCAAGCAGGTGGATCAGCAGATTGGTTCTGAATCGGGCATGACGCTAGATGAGGTGGAGCTATCCGTTGAAATCAGCGGCGAAGGGGAGGTTAAATTGGTGGCAGGCGGCAAAGCGGCAGGGAAAGGGGCGATTAAGCTGAAATTCAAGCGATCGGATGCCAAACCGTAGGATGGGCAATGCCCACTCTACAAACCTAGAGTTTACGAAAGCAGACACAACGACGTAGATGGCAAACAATTGGGCGATCGTTATTGGCATTAATCAATATCGCTTTTTACAACCGCTGAAGTACGCCAAGCGGGATGCTGAAGCGATGCGAATTTAGCCGAGCAAGATTTCATACCGCTTTGAATAGCGATCGCGGTAGATGAAGATCCCCCTGTCTCCAGCATCCTGATCAAGATGGACTGAGGGGGATCTTCTCGGTACGAGAATCTAACGTGATGACTCTTTTAACCGTCTAGAAGACAACGGCTTAGAAGTTAACGTTCTTAGCCGTTCCAGCGAGTTCGATCGTGTCGTACTGTTGTAGTTGGATGGGTTCAGTAGGATTGACGAACACAACGCGCTTGCTGAGAATTGCCATTGTTTGAATGGAAAGTTCACGCGACTTTGGCGATAGCTGCACCGCTGGCAGCAGCAGAGTCAGGCTCTCAAAGCCTTCATCTGCCTGATTGTTTTTCAACTGAACGGTCACCATCTGACCCAATCCGGTCTCTTCGGTAAGAATGTCAGAGCCGCTAAAGGTTCTCACCTCGCCGCGATCGTTGTAACTAAGCTGGGGCACGCCTGTAATACTGGTGGTCGAAAAAGTGATTTGCTTGTCGTACCCCTGCAATTCATACAGGTTGGGGGTGACGGTGTCTAGAGCTTGTGCTTGCATTGTAAAAACTCCATTTTCAGGGGGATAGCGCAAGTGATGGGTGTTTCTCACTAGAGGAGGAAACCATTTCACATGCCTTCTGATCATGGAAGCGTTGATGGAACATCAGCAGTACCCAGAAGGGTACTATTCTCACAAGCGTTGCTGATGCTAGAAATGAATTTGGCGCGTGATCTCCCCTCTCTTCAGCTCAATTGAGCACCGTCAAGCGCTTGTCTGTAAAGCATTAGTTGACGCGAAACCTAATACTCAAAGACCATCGAGGGTTTGAAAACCGCGGCGGTCTAAAACCAGCTACTTTTTCTTTCATCAGTGGCAGGCTTCATACAAGCTTTAAGAAAAGAGCGATCGATCGACACGTTTTTTATCTATCCTCTGTGTATAGGAACATCCAGACGTGTCAGACCTTAGCCGTTCAAATTCGACCGCTTTAGCGCTAGCACAGGCGCTGGAGAGCAGAAAAGCACACTTGCCGCAACGACTGTTTCAGGAGAGACCCATGCCCCCCATCTCTTTGGTTGCTAAACTACAGCAGGCACTACTGCTGAGCACACTCCCAGTCACGCTCACAGCCCTCACTCCAACGGCCGCGCAGGCCTTTAGTTTTACTGGACTCTACGTCTTCGGCGACAGCCTTTCTGATACCGGGAATACCTTTAACGCAACCGGAGGCTTGCTACCACCAGCACCGTTCTACACCGCTGGACGCTTCTCCAATGGCCCCGTCTGGGTCGAGTACCTGGCACCCAGGTTAGGGCTGACCTTTAATAACGCCACTGCTTTTGCCTACGGCGGAGCTACCACTGGCACTCAAAATACCTTTGTGCCTGGTTTGCCCGGACTGCAACAGCAAATTACTGGTTTCACACAGGCTACACCAGTGGCCGATCCAAACGCGCTCTATATTGTGTGGGCGGGTGCCAATGATTATCTGGGTGCTGCCAGTACGTTAGACCCCTTGCAGCCTGTGCAACAGCCCGGCACAAATTTAGTCAGTGCCGTGCAGGCGCTGGCTGGAGTCGGTGCACAAACGGTATTGCTGGCGAATTTACCTGATTTAGGCAAACTGCCTGGTACTCAAGGGAACGCACAACTCACAGCGCTCAGCGCCGCCCATGATGTCGCCCTGGCTCAATCCATCCAGCAGCTAGCTCTAGTCACGCCGAATGTGCAAGTGATTCCGTTTGATGTCGCCGCTCTCTTTAGTGATGCGATCGCCCAGCCAAGTCGCTATGGCTTCACCAATGTGACCGACGCTTGCCTGCTCACACTCTGCCAGACCCCCGATACCTACCTTTTCTGGGACGACATCCATCCCACCACTGCTGGACATGAGCGTATTGCGGATGCTGCCGCCGCGACAATCAGTACTGCTGGTGTGCCTGAACCACCGACGTCCTTAGGGTTAGCCATCTTTGGTGTCTTTGCCGCTGGTGCAGCTGCTTACAAGCGACGCCAACGCTCAAAAACGTTGCCGCTCAACGATGCCGACTCTCAGCCAACGACCTCCACACTGTTATAGTCCGGTACAAACATAGTCTGGTGAGGAGCTAGACACGATCGTCGTTGGCTCCTTATGCACCTGGGCATCGCAGGCATGATTTCAGGGTGTCAACGACGTCCGGCGGGCGATCGGGTTCATCGTGCTACTGGGCGCGATCACCTGCCTGCAATGGTCATAGCGGAAGCTGCGGTTTTGTCACTCATTCGTGACCCCTCATCGGGGTTTGATGTTTAAACATTTGTGCTGCTCCAAAGCTTTTCAACGATCAGCAGCATGACAAGTGCAATTTTTAACTTTGTAGACACCCTGATTATGTAGAAAGCGTCTCATATTCTCCCAGACTTCTGTCGTCAAGCGATCAATCGTTCCAAGCATAAAATGGGCAATGGTCACTGTAGGGGTGTGTGATCGCACCTGATGCCACCAGCCTTTGGGAATAAAGAGGACGTCTCCAGCAGTCACATACATGACTCTTGGTTCAACGCCTTTAAGATGTGGAAACGCTTGCAAATCAAGATCAAACATATTAACTATTGCATCTCTAGCCCCGTAATCAAACTTGTCACTACGGTATTCAGGCGGAATGGCGGAATGAGGATATAACCATATTTCTTTGTCTCCTACAACTTGAACCAGAAAGCTATTGAACACGTCATAATGGAGCCCAGTCAAAGCGGCTTCTGGCCCAATCCAGGCAGCTTTTACGGGCGTTACGCTCCTGGGAAAAAATCTGTGTAGTCAACATCGTGCTGCAAGACTGGAAATTCTTGAAACAAATCAAATTCTTTGAGATAAAGTGTGTCTTCTGTCGGTGACGCAGGATAAGCCAGACTGCGAATATAAGCAGTTAGAGACATTTGTACAAAGCGGGTTTGATACTGCTCTCGATTTCCCCGCACGAGGCGAACTTAGCGATCGCCTGAAAGAGTTTCAAGATAAGACCAGATCCACTTCCTAAGAGCAATCCAGGAGTCAACACCATTTTTGACCAGAACTGGCTCTTTTGAGTTTTTAGGTAAAGCTTGAAAATTGGTCATGATGTGAAGTCAAAAGCTCTTCGTAGTCGCTGTTATTAAAGCGTTTCTCTTTGTTCAGCGCGCTCAAGTATGTAATCTCCTAAGACGAGGATATCAATGGCTGTTTTCTTAAAGGTTGAAATCGCATCCTGGGGAGAACAAACAATGGGTTTGCTATCATTGAAAGACGTATTGAGTACAAGAGGAACACCTGTAATTTTCTCAAACTGTTGGATCAATTGAAAATATTTGAGGTTGATTTCAGGATAGACAAGTTGTACTCGCGCTGTCCCATCGACATGTAGAACAGCAGGAATGAATGAATGCTTGCTTGAATGCACTGGACAGGTAAAGAGCATGTATTTCAGGCTTTCTGAGAAGCGCCCTAGTTCAAACCATTCACTTGCTTTACTTGCGAGTACACTTGGGGCGAAGGGGCGAAGGGGCGAAAATCCTCGCGATGTTTGACTTTTCTATTGAGCACCTCTCGCATCGAAGGATTTCTGAGATCCGCTAACAGTGAACGGTTTCCAAGTGCTCTTGGACCAAACTCCATCTTTCCTTGAAACCAAGCGACTAACTTCCCACTTGCATTAATTGAGCCACCTCATGCGTTACATCGTTTGAAAAACGAGCCTTCAGCCCCGCTTGTTTAACTAAAGTAAGATGCTGTGAGATCTGATACTCCGGCCCTATGTAAGGACTCACTTGATAAATGCCTTTTGCAAGCGTATATTTATGACAAATTGCTAATGCTGCGCCAACAGGTGTCCCTGAATCATGGGTACCAGGGGGAATGTATACTTTTTCAAAGGGTCCGTTTTCCTTCAAATGCACTTTAACTAGTCAGTAGGAGCCCAGAAAGCCGATTTTGATTGAGTGGCTTCTAAGTAGCTGAGGTATCAAAATGCCGGATCTTTAAGCATCCTGTCCATATCACCTCTACAAATGCCTGTTAGGATACACAGTAAAACGTTCTAACGGCTTGAATGCAGACATTGATA
This sequence comes from Stenomitos frigidus ULC18, assembly GCF_003003795.1. Classification (GTDB taxonomy): domain Bacteria; phylum Cyanobacteriota; class Cyanobacteriia; order Leptolyngbyales; family Leptolyngbyaceae; genus Stenomitos; species Stenomitos frigidus_A. Next base: position 55,344 of record NZ_PVWK01000009.1, read on the forward strand.
AGAGCACCCAGGATACACCCGAAGCTTTGAAAGACAAGGGTCTTTTGCTTCAACACCTAGTGATGCGTACGAGTCAACAAAAGCACGTTTTTGGGGCGGGGTTTGACCAAGCTGAACGTCATTGGGTTCTGCAAGTGATCGCCCACTGACTCCAGCAGCCTCGCCAAAGGACGTCATGGTTGGTGGTAATCAAACGATTTGTTACGCCACTTTAGGCACCGATACGATTTGAAACACTTGCCCAAAACGATTAGAAAGGTTCTGTTTTAGCCAAGCGCTTCGCTTTAACAACTCAGGTACAGCAGCGCTGAGCGGGCTTGATTGTCCTCATCATTGATTGACTAAAACAAGTAAGCATCATGGTGATGCCAATCTCGTGCTAGAATAAATGTATACGAAGCTACAAAATCCTGCGATCAAGCTCACTCAGACCTCAACCAGGGTAAAGATAATCGCTTCATATGAAAGCATTAATGCTTGCGTAATGCTTTAGCTCAAGATGCTTATTTCCTTGCCAACGCTCCAGTCCAAGTGAAATTAAGCTGATCCATCGGTCTTTTCTCATTGCTAACTAATTCTGATTCGGTTCTTTGACTGAGCAAGTTTTTTGCCCAGTCCATTAAGGGCATGCTCAGGTTAAGCGCTTGAGGGGTTGAAACTAAATTTGAGAGCTAATCTTAATGGCGCCTTTGAAAAAAACAGCTTTAGTTTACTGCGAAAAGCAGTTTGGCTTAATAGATGGCAAAACAGCCGCCGGTTTAGTGCGACGCTCGGAGACTTATACCATTGTTGGGGTGCTTGATAGTGCCTTGGCTGGAAAGGATGCGGGGGAAGCCTTAGGTGGCGCGAAAAACCATATTCCCATTTTTGCCAATTTAGAGGCTGCGTTGGCGCAGTTGCCAACCGTTCCTGATTGCTACATTTATGGCAAAGCGCCCTTAGATGCTTGTATACCCGCTACAGAAAGGCTGCTTGTCTTAGAAGCCATGCAAAAAGGGATGGATATTCTTAATGGTTTGCATGAGTTCTTTTCTGACGATCGAGAGTTTACCCAAATGGCTACTCGGTGCGGTGTTCAAATTAAAGACATCAGGAAACCGCCCCATTTAAAAGATTTACATGTCTTCGCGGGTCAAATCGGTAAGGTCACTGTGCCTGTCGTTGCCATCTTAGGTACCGATTGCGCCTGCGGAAAAAGGACTACCGCAGTGGCACTCAACCAGGCCCTCATTGACCTGGGCATCAAATCAATCCTGGTGGGAACGGGACAAACCAGCTTGATGCAGGGAGCAAGATATGGCGTTGCGATCGATGCGCTGATTTCCCAATTTGTGATCGGTGAAATTGAACACTCTATACTGCAAGCCTTTGATAATGAAAGTCCCGACATTATTTTGGTGGAGGGGCAGAGCGCTGTGAGTCATCCCGCGTTTATGAGTTCTCTTGGCATCTTGAAAGGAAGTAGGCCTGATGGCGTTATCCTTCAACACCCACCTGCCAGGAAGTTTCGATGCGATTTTCCGCATTTGGCTATGCCCACTGTTGAGAGCGAAATTAAATTGATTGAGGCGATCGCTCAAACTCGAGTGATGGCCATTACCTTAAGTCATGAAAATTTAGCAGATAAAGCAATGCTGCCAATCATTGAGGCCTATGAGCAGCAGTTTCACTTACCGACAACGGATGTTTTGAGCCAGGGCTGCCAGAAGTTAGTGCAAGCCTTAAGCAAGCAGTTTCCAACATTAAAGCAAAAAATCAAGCGATCGCCGTTAGAAACCATTCCTGTCTTAGCAATGAGATAGACGTTACCGTCTAGAAAGCATGACATGAAAGCGTTCCTGCCAAGAATAGATATTGCCTTAGCCCAAATTCGGGAGAATGCTCGGCTGCTCTCCGAGCTTTATGGGCAAAGAGGGATTTCCATCATGGGCGTTTCTAAAGCGGTGCTTGGAGAACCCGCTGTTATCGAGGCTATGATTCAAGGCGGCGTCAGGTTTATTGCCGACTCTCGTCTTGAAAACATTCAAAAAATGAAAGCGGCGGGGCTAATCACTCAGTTTGTGCTTTTACGCACGCCTTTAAGTCAGGCGGAAGCGGTGGTTCAAAGTGTCGATATTAGTCTCAACACAGAGATCGCAACGCTGCAGAAACTTTCCTACTATGCCAAAGCACATCATAAGCAGCATCAGGTGATTGTGATGGTGGAACTGGGTGATTTGCGTGAAGGGGTGCTTCCGTGCGATCTTGCCCCCTTTATCAGGGAAACGCTTTCTCTGCCCCATCTCAAGCTGGTTGGTCTTGGCTGCAATTTGGCTTGTTATGGTGGCATCAAGCCAGACGATCGGAATATGCATGCACTATCCATACTGGTTAATCGCATTGAAACCGAATTTCAGCTCAGTTTAGCCATTATTTCAGGTGGTAACTCTGCAAATTATGAGTGGTATCAATCGGCTCGAGCGATCGGTAGGATTAACAATCTTCGCTTGGGTGAATCCATTCTTTTGGGTCGCGAAACGGTTAGCCGTAAAGCAATTCCAGGTTTACACACCCACGCCTTTCAACTGATTGCTGAAGTCATCGAGTCCAAGCAAAAGCCATCTCTCCCGTTTGGCACCAGCGGCCAAGACGCGTTTGGCAATGTACCGAGTTTCCAAGACCGAGGCGTGCGCCAGAGAGCGATTCTTGCTTTGGGACGGCAGGATGTGTTGGTCTCTGGCTTAAACGCTCACAGCAAGCTAGAAATACTTGGGTCTAGCAGTGATCATCTGATTCTCGATAGCCAGCAGCACCCGTTACGGGTCGGCGATGAGGTGAACTTTGATCTGGATTACGGTGCGCTTCTTGCAGCGATGACGTCTCCTTTTATTCACAAGCAATTGATCAAGGAGCATCGTCAAACAGCCCCGTTGTCCCTTAAATAAGGCGATTTGCAAGCGAAAATGAACCGTTGGGACGGGCACGGCAATTGTGCCAACCGACTTACAGCGTATAAGTAAACTCCTCCATTAACATGCCCGGAACCCACGTGCCCCCCAACTCACGGCTGCCGTAGGTACCAACGTGTGGAATAAACTCCTGAAAGGCGGTCAGGTGAATCAGCCGATCGCCGAAACAACGATAGAGGCTTTCGTCAAAGCGGAGGTTTTCAATTGGAGCCACCCATTCGCCGTTTTCGACCCAGAAGCAGGCATAGCGGGTCATACCGGTGATCCGTCCATTTGGACGATCGCTCCAGTTAAGGTAGTGCAGATTGGAGACATACAAACCCGTATCGAGTGTGTGCAGTAAATCAACCGCACTGAGCGTTCCTGGTTTGACCTCAGGCGATCGCAGGTATTCTCCACTGGCAGCACCATTGGCAATTTTGCTGTATTCCTTCGCGGTGCGAGCGCTAATCAAGGTATTTTTCAGCTGACCCGCTTCGACGATCGGTAAGGTGATGGGAGGCAGCTCACCCAAATCATTGAACTGAGGCACCACGCCCCGTTGGAAGTTTTCCATCAGCGTGAATTGTGGTGAAAGCTGCTTTTCACCCCGTTGCAACAGACCCAGAGCACTCCCCCCGCGTTGCATCGCCCCCTCACTCACGGCTCCCCAGGAAAACATGCCAATCAAATCTGCCACTGCGGCTGGGGCTAGATAAGTGCGGTATTGCCCCCGTTCCAAAACTTTGGGTGGTGTAGCCGTGAGCCGTTCTAATTGCCGCTTCGCTGCCTGGATCTTGCTGGTGTAAGCGCTGGTATCCCAAACACTACCAGCGACGGTGTCCTTGACGGCCTGCCCACTGGGCGCAAAGAGGGAATAGTCTAAAGCAAAGGTTTCGGTGGCAAACCAATGTCGCTGCCCAACGGAATCGGCGTAAGCACGGATCACCCAACCACCCGCATAAAGACCTGCAAAGTCTAACCCCTGCACAAGCGGCAACACGGTTGAAGCGATCGCCTCTGGAGTAAGCAGACTTCCCGCATGAACGCTGTGGCTCTGAGCCTCTCCACTGGGCAGCACCAGAAAGGGATCGATGGGCAGTTGGGGCAACTCCTGTCGCAAGGCCTCCAACGCCATTTGGAGCCGTGGCCAATCGGTGCCCTTCTCCCCGGTAAAGGGGATCTCATAAGAGCCAGTGCGTTGGTCTCGCATCAAGGTCAGACTGAGATTGCCATCCCTCACTAAGCCGGTCTGACGCACCTTCGCCTGGTTAAAGCGCGTGAACTGGCTCTGCTCTGCTGTCAAATGGAGGATCAGATGCTCATCCGTCTGGCGTTGCTGTAGCAAGGCTTCGACGAGTTGGTTAAAGGTGGTTTCCAACGCAACCAGACTGTCAGGCGTCATGCCTCCCCTCCAAAGACTTCGATCTGCTCAAACGCGCACACGGGCGACGCATGCCCTACTCGAATGACCTGGTTGGGTTCTCCTTTGCCGCAAAAAGGTGTGCCGTAGACTTCCCAGGTGGTGCGATCGCCGACAGAGGCCAGGCTCTGCCAAAACTGAGGCGTTGTCGCGCGATAGTTGGGATTCCGCACCGTCTTCGTGATTTGACCCTTTTCAATCAGTCTGGCGTACTCGCAGCCAAATTGAAATTTATGGCGCTGATCGTCGATCGACCAGGAACGATTCGTTTCCATGTATACACCCTGCTCAATGCCCGCAATTATGTCCTTAAAAGCAGTGTCTCCTGGTTCTAGATTGATATTGGCCATGCGATCGATCGCCGGACGGTTCCAGGAGCTGGCACGGGCACAGGCAACTCCTGACAAACCCAGGCGAGCCTGACTTTCCAGACTGCCAAGCCCACGCTCCAAGGTTCCGGCGCGAATCAAATACTCCCGCGTCGCTGGTGCGCCGGTGTCATCAAAGCGATAGCTGGCATATTCTCCAGCCACCGTGGGGTCAAACGTGATGTTCATCAAAGCCGAACCATATTGCAACCGTCCGAAATCCTCAGGCTTCACAAAGCTGCCGCCAGCATAATTGCGCTCATCCCCCAAAATCCGGTCGAGTTCTAACGGGTGCCCCACACTCTCATGAATCTGGAGCATCATTTGATCGGGCGCTAAAACCAGTGTTGTGGAATGGGTGGGGCATTCTTCAGCGTGGAGTAGCTCGATGGCCTGCGCCCCCACCCGTTCGACCGTCTCCCAAAGCTGAGCCGTGGGGAATAATTCCCAGCTCCCCTGGTAGCTACGGGCCAGGTAGCCATGATTGCTACGTTGTTGCACGATCGGCCCCTTCTGAACGGTCACACCGTAGTGAGTGGCAATCAGGCTGACCTGTTGATAGACTGCCGACCCATTGCTGCTCACAAACCATGACTCAATGTCATGCGTCACTGCCGTAGCACTGGTCTGCACCACCTGGTCAGACACCTTCAATTGCTGGCAAATGCGTAGCAGCAAGTCATTGATTTCGGCAACACTCAGCCCATCCAAGGGCTGGAGGCGAGGGGAGTGATAGTCGCCGATCGACTGAGGGCGCTGTTGAGTGGTCCAATCATAGATGCGCCAGGGTTGAGTCGCGATCGCCTGTTGATAAGCAGCATGGATCGCGTGACGGAGTCCCTCTGCTGTGAGTTGGTTTGTTGCCGCATAGCCAAATTGCCCCTGTGCTAAGACTTCAACCATCACCCCCTGGCTCAAGCCTTTGTGATTTGAGCGGGGCTGGCCGTCCCTGACGGAGCGCCTCGTTTCTATTTCTTTAACGGCTCGAATGCCTACCCACTCAGCCGGGATATCTAGAGTTGCAATCGCGTGTTGCAAATCAGCCATCATAGACATTCATCTCACACTCCATGCTGTTATGTCCCAGTGTAGTCGTAACGAGACTGTAGACAAAATGAGATGGCGATCCCGCCATCGGTGTCATACAGTTCGTTCAATTTCATTTACACATCTGCCACTGGTTGCATCAGACGGTCGCTGGCACGTGCGTTTGGGCAATCATTACGCACTTTTGGCTGACTTTGCCCAGTTGTGGTCACGCCAATAAGATTCAAAGTCACTCAGCTTAGAAAATTCGCGTTTCAAAGATGCCAAATCCGCTGTGTAGCCGACGTCCTCAAACCAGCATGAGGTCTTACGTTCGGCGCTACCCACCGAGCTGTAGACAAAATGCTGGACGCCTGCCGCTTTCGCCGCGTCTGCAAATCCCGCTCATATCTAATTGAAGAAAGCCTCAGACAGCAGGAGTTCTATTCGGTAAAATAACAACTAGCTTGCCGCCGCCATGCCAACACTGCGCCAGCTTAATAATGTCCCAAATGTGAATAGGAGACTCGTGTGAACAATCGGGAGATCAAGAAAGAAGCCAACCTCCTATACAAATCTGTTCTGCCATTATTAGAGTTGGGAGAAAATTTCGAGCAGTTGATTCTCACCGATCTGGCAAGAATTATGCAACTTTTAGGACGTAGTAAGCGCGAAATAACTTCAAATGAATTGCTAGCCTTTCTGGTTGTTTTTGCTCTAATTAAACAAGATAAGGAAAAGCTTAGTATCGCCATCAATCGCTGGAATCAATCTAGCAAAGACCGACAAATTGCTGAGAAAGAAACCCTCAAAATTCTTCTGGAATTAACCAATAACAGCAGCCAAATCGAGCAGTTAGAGTTGCCATCAGTATTGAATCAGCTTGATGAAACAAAGCGCACTCATTATCTAACTAAAACGGTTAATGCCATCTATCGCTTTGCCCAAATTGCAGTAAAAGCAGACAACAATATCACACTGCAAGAAATGGAAGCGTTATCAAATATTTGGCAATTATTGCATTCTTATCACAAAACTGAAAAAGGCACTAAAGAAGCGCTTCCAGAAAATTTCTCACTACCTGTCCAAAACATAGAGGATGTCTTGCGTGAACTCAACCAGTTAATTGGCATGGAGAACATTAAAACTGAGGTGAGAACGTTAACGAATTTTCTGCGGGTACAGCAAGCACGATCGCAGCGAGGCTTAGCACGCACTCCAGTCTCACTGCACTCCGTCTTTTCTGGCCCACCAGGAACCGGTAAAACAACCGTCGCTCGCTTAATGGGCAAAATTTTTAAGGAACTCGGTTTTCTTGCTCAAGGGCATTTGGTTGAGACCGATCGTGCTGGTATGGTTGCCTCACATATTGGTGGTACGGCTGAAAAAGTAAATACGTTGGTTAACTCTGCACTGGATGGTGTTTTGTTTGTCGATGAAGCGTATGCCCTTACATCATCCAATTCAGCGCAAGACTTTGGTCAGGAAGCTGTTGATGTGCTGCTTAAACGGATGGAGGATTACCGCAGTCGCTTAGTGGTGATTGTTGCCGGCTATACTGAGCCAATGACAGACTTTATTGAATCCAACCCGGGCCTTAAATCTCGCTTCAATCGCTATTTCTATTTCAACGACTATACACCTGATGAACTTGTGGCTATCTTTAATAAACTTTGTAAGGATAGCCACTTCAAAGCAACTGAAGCTGCAAATCAAACGCTTTTTACGTTACTCAATAGCCTTTACGATCGACGCGATCAAACTTTTGGTAATGCTCGATTGGTACGGAATCTGTTTGAGAAAACCATTGAGCAGCAAGCTAACCGTTTAGCTGTCATTACGTTACTCACTGACGAGGTACTGACCACTATTCAGGCAGAAGATATTCCTTCCGTGGAAACCTGATTGACTGACAAAACTCCTGCGGTTGTCGGCTAAAACCACGCCTACAAGAGGCAACGTCTGCCTGCGTCAACTCGGTCGCCATTGCTTTAACCCACAGAGATGAATTTTGGACATTTACCTGTAAGCAACGAGTACCATAGCAGGCCACAGTGACCGAGGAAACCTAAAGTACCCCCAGATCAAACAGATCTGGGGGCTTTAAAGATAAAAGTATTGACAGCAGGTATTGAAACAATTTCACTCTAAACAATACAGAAGCTGTTTAGGCTAATTTCCCATCATGAAAGAGTGAAGCTTCAGTAAAGTATCGGGTTAAACCCATCGAAGCGATGCTGCTGGGTCAGGAACTCGGCTCCGCCGATCGCCATCGCCACCAACAGCAGCACCATCAACGGCAGTAAAGAGGCTGTGACAAAGAGTGCTATTCGTGCGTTAATGAGCAGGCGTCAAATGTTGGTTCGGGACTGCCATCACGCCAGCAAAGCGCCAGTTGATTGCTTTCGGCAAGCGGCTCGGTTTCCGAACTGTCAACTGACAGTGGTAGGTTTGACCGCGATAAAAAAGCGTGCGGCTTAAGCCAGTCTTGATGGACGCTGAGAGTAAAAACGAAGGGAGATAGTAGAAAGCTTGACCGCGATAGATTAGTTGCATGATTAATGGTCCTTGGGGGTGAAGGTTAATGACGTGTGTCTGTTTAATGCTTCATACCTTCAACAAAGAATTACGCAACACTTTCTGTGATGTTGCTGGGCACTTATTGTGATGGCGATCATTGCTCAGTGTCATAACTTACCCCCTTCAGGGAACTGATCAGTAACAGTGACGCACCTCTCATAACACTCGTCGGCTCAATAGTAGACTGCTCAGAACCGTAAGCCAACGCCTTCCTCATCAGGTCAAAAGAGTCAGACGGGATAAATAGCTTAAGCGATTTCCGGCAAAGATTTTACCCTTCGACTCCGCTCAGGGTGCAAGCTGGCTGAGCGGAGTCGAGGACAGCGGGTAGTTTGTTTACTAGAAATCTCCTTATTGAGCGTGAGGGTTAGAAAAGCAATGCCCGATCGCTCTCAGCCATACCCTTCTCTTCCCTGTAGTTAGTAAACAGGTGTGTCAGCTTTTACCTGATCTAAGCGTTCAGATGGTAAACCAGCCCGATGAATGGGCACCTTGAACACATGATCATCAAGATGATGTCTCCAGGTAAAGGAATTACTAACCCGATCGTTCTGACCAGGGTCTTTTTGTGCCCTATGACCTGCAACCTGATGGCCATTCTGATCATTGAGTAGGTACTCATCAATTTGGCGATCGCCTTCCCAGGCTTATGTGTAGAAGACAAGCAAAAACTGAAGCTTCCTTGAACTACGGACTTCTCAGGCAAAAGGTAACGATTTAGATGACAATGCCTCTTTCTAAAAAGACACTAGTAGTGATTAGTCTTGCCTTAACAGGCATCTTAGCGACGTTATATACCGCTTCGTATCACATTCTAATCGCTAATAGCAAAGAAGCCGAAAGCCACAGTACACGGCAATCGATCATCGGGGTACTTAATGTCCTTGCTCAAACCGAAGACGACTTTAGTGCCCGGTTTGCTGACTGGTCTTCCTGGGATGATACTTATACCTTTATTCAGGATCGGAATACAAATTACATTAAGTCGAACCTGGTGCCAGGGACACTGATGAATCTGAAGGTCGATCTAGCGTTGTTTATGCAACCCTCTGGCCACATCGTGTTTGGCACGGGCTTCGATCGCCAAACAAAGCAGCTCTTACCAGTGCCGATAGAGTTACTTAACCAGATCAACCCGCAGACCCATCTACTACAGCAAACTCTGGCTGGCGCTAATCAAACTGGCATTATCTTGCTGCCAAAGGGGCCGATGCTGCTGACCGTCCGGCCAATCCTGACTAGTGAAGGCAAAGGCCCGATTCGGGGAGCCGTCATCTTCGGCCGCTACTTAGATGCTCAGGCCATTCGTCAATTAGCTGATATGACCCAGTTCCCGCTCTCGCTACAGCCCTTGAATGTGCCGACACTACCGGCTGATTTTCAGAGGGTGCGCTCCTCCCTGACAGCCCAAACACTGATCGCGGAGCAACCGCTGAGTGAGCAAGTGATCGGCGGCTACGCGTTGATCAGCGATCTGGCTCGTCAACCAGCTTTAGTGCTAAGGGTTGATATTCCTCGGAAGATTTATTTGCAGGGACAACAAAGCATACGCTACCTCACCCTTACGCTGGTAGTCATTGGGGTGCTTGGCGGAGGCATGATCCTTCTACTGATCCAAAAACTCGCGTTCTACCTGCTGGAGCAACAACGAACTGAGATTGCCCTGCAGCAGGCGGAAGAGAAGTATCACAGTATCTTTGAGCGTACCGTCACCGGGATCTTTCAAGCTACTCCAGAGGGGCGCTATCTCAGCGTCAACCCTGCGCTTGCCGAGATTTATGGGTACGATTCTCCAGATGACTTGATCACTGGACTGACCGATATTGAGCAGCAGCTGTATGTTTCTTGTCAGCGTCGTAAAGAATTTATGGCGCTACTAGAAAGACAACCGGCCTTGACGAAATTTGAGTCGCAGATCTACCGCAAAGATGGGAGTGTCATCTGGATCACAGAAACAGCCAGCGTTGTGCGGGATGAGCACAAGCGGGTGCTTTATTACGAAGGTTTCGTCTCAGACATTACTGAAACAAAGCAGATTGAAACGGCCCTACGGGAAAGTGAAGAGCGTTATGCTCTAGCCATTCAGGGCACCAATGATGGACTATGGGACTGGAACCTTCAACTCAACCGCATCTTTTTCTCATCTCGCTGGAAAGCCATGCTGGGCTACGAGGATAGTGAGATTGACCATAGCCCTGATGATTGGTTAAGCCGCATTCATCCTGAAGATGTCTTAAGAGTGAACCAAGAAATTGCAACGTATGTGGAAGGTCTTAGTACCCAGTTTGAGAGCGAGCATCGCATGCGGCACAAAGAGGGGCATTATCTATGGGTGCTGAGTCAGGGCTTTGCGGTACGAGTTGCAGAAGGTAAAGCAATGCGCCTAGTTGGTTCTCAGACTGATATAACCGAGCGCAAGCGTGCTGAAGAACAGCTCTTACACGATGCTTTACACGATGCGCTCACCGGACTACCCAACCGAGTTTTGTTCATGGATCGTTTGGGTCATGCCATCCAGTTGAGCAAACGCCGAGAAAATTATTGCTTTGCGGTACTCTTTCTTGATTTAGATCGCTTCAAGGTGATCAATGATAGTTTGGGTCACATGGTGGGCGATCAACTGCTGATTGAAATTACTCAACGCTTGAGTCCATGTTTACGATCGAGCGACACGTTTGCTCGTCTTGGTGGCGATGAATTTGTCATTTTGTTAGAAGACATTCAAGATGACAATTTGGCTACCGACGTTGCGGAGCGGATTCAGCAGGAGTTAAAGCAACCCTTTAAGCTGCAGGGGCATGAAGTGTTTGCAACTGCCAGTATCGGCATCATTTTTAGCACAGCAAGCTACGAGCGACCAGAGGATTTGCTCCGTGATGCAGATACCGCGATGTACCGTGCGAAAGGACTGGGACGGGCTCGTCATCAAGTGTTCGACCCTTCAATGCATGAGCATGCAATGGCGCTGCTGCACATTGAAAATGACCTGCGTCGAGCGATCGAACAGCAAGAATTTCAATTGCATTATCAGCCCATTATCTCCTTGAGAAACAACCGCATTAATGGGTTTGAAGCACTGGTAAGATGGCAGCATCCCACGCGTGGGAGTATGTGATTAGCGTGGGCTGACGGACTCAGATTTCAGCACCATGGCTTGCGCCACTTGGTCGATGAACGAGTCGCC
>NZ_PVWK01000008.1 GCF_003003795.1 Stenomitos frigidus ULC18
GTGCCGTTACTTTGTCATGAGTATTTGGAGCACAAAAGATTTGCTTCATTCCCCTTGACTTTCAAGACAATCGCTACGTTTGTATGCGAGTTCACATGGAATTGGTATAAGGTCTTACCAGATGGCAAAGCACTATCCTTTTTTACAGGCTGCTTTGATGAGTGCTTGAAACAAGCGCTGATGCACTGGATCGTCGGGTGACAGCTCTGGGTGCCACTGAACGGCAAACATCCAGGGATGATGAGTATATTCCAGCGCTTCGGGTAGGCCGTCTGCTGCCTGTGCCACGATCGTCCAGCTGTTGGGTACGGTGTTGATTGCTTGATGATGCCAGGAGACAACCGTGATGTCGTTTTGGCCGAGCATGCTAGCTAAGCGACTGTTGGGCTGAACTTGCACGTCATGAGCGATCGGGCGGCGGGGATGATCGAGCCGATGGGGGATCATGTCGCCATACACATCAGGAACGTGGGTGATTAAGTCAGCTCCACTGGCAACGCTGAGTACCTGCATACCGCGACAGATACCAAGCACAGGGATCTTGGCAGTCAAGGCCACGGTTGCCAGTGCGATCTCAAACTCATCCCGATCTGGGTCGACTAGATAAATGCTGGGGTGATGCTCCCCACCGTAAAGCTGTGGATCGATATCACCACCGCCAGAGAAGATCAAGCCATCCAAAAGACCCAGAAGCTGAACGGGATCGGGTTGATTGGGCGGTAGCAAAATTGGGATGCCGCCAGCCAGCATAACCGCATCAATGTACGCTCCTGGAAGATAGACTTCTCCCGCTTCATTGCGGCTGTAAGTGGTGATGCCAATGACGGGCAGTGCCTCGCTCACGCGTCGATTGCTCCCAAAACACACTGTGCGCCAACCAGACTACCACTTCAGCAGGCGTAGAGTGTGTAGTGTGGATGTGGTTTTGAGTGGAAGCCGATCGCTGACTGCTGGCCGGTACGAGGAATGATGGATTAAATAAGACCAGAAAGTATAGTGCTTGTGGCTGTAGTGCCCAATTGCCGTGGGAATGCCGGAAATGTAGCAGTGGACACGCAAAATCTGCGGATTAGCGAGGGGGCAACAATTTCTGCAAGTACGTTTAGCAGTGGCAATGCTGGCACCTTAAGTATTAAAGCGACCGATACTGCACTTTTTGGCACGTCGGTGCAGGGCAGCCCCAGTGGTATAACGGCACACGTAAAAGCTGGGCAAAGGGCAACGGCGGTAATTTGATGGTTGATGCCGATTGCCCCCGATGCGATCGCGACCACTCATGAAACAAATTCCACCCTCATCTCAGACTCTGCGGCGCCGCCTTACTATGAAGTAACGATTCAGCCCGAAACGGTTCAGTTGCAGCGCGGTATGCAAGCTTATCCCATTCAGGCAGGGATGCAAGTGTTGGCTAACATTGTCTCTAGGGAAGAGACGGTGCTTACCTTCATTCTCCGCAAAGCGAGGCTACTAAACGATTTATAGGTGTCGCTAGCTGCTTGCGATGAAGAACCTACGAGTCGCCAAAACTCTTACTAGCATTGGCAACGGTTTCCCACTTGAAAAATTTTACCGCGGCTGTCGAAATGAGGGACGATCGCTCGTCATAGTAGTAAGCCCGTAACAAACGAGGCCTTCAACTAACTCTCACTGCAGGACAGCCAATGAAATATGCCATTTTGGTCTACGAAACCGAGACTGGGTTTGACAACCGCACCAACGACCAGCAAGAAGCCTATTGGGGAGCTTATCGCGCCTATTCCCAGGCACTTGCAGAAGCGGGAGTGATTGCGGGGGGTGCACCCCTGCATCCCCCCCATGCCGCCACAACGGTGCAGCTACACGAAGGGCAGCGCAAGGTTCAGGATGGACCCTTCGCTGACACAAAAGAACAGCTTGGTGGCTTCTTTCTGATTGATGTTCCCGATTTAGATTCTGCTTTGGACTGGGCAGCCCGCTGCCCTGCTGCCAGCAGTTGCGGTGTGGAAGTGCGTCCATTACTCCCTATGAATGAGTAGGAGAAGACTATCCGTATATCTGCACTTGGTAAGCTCGCATAGAGTCTTTACCGGCCTGGCAGCAAACCGCCCCCAGAGGCTAAGAGGAACGATGGATGCACGCCGAGCAGCAGAATTGGCAGCCCGCAACTCCTATGGACGGTTAGTTGCTTATTTGGCCGTCCAAACTCAGGATCTAGCGGTTGCAGAAGATGCACTTGGCGATGCCTTCCTATCAGCGCTTAAAACCTGGCCTGAACGGGGAGCACCTGACAATCCGGAGGCGTGGCTGTTGGTAACGGCTCGTCGTCGTGTGCTTGATCAGGTGCGACAGACCAAAGTCAAAACAACCGCCATCAACACGCTCAAACTGATTTCAGTGGAGGGTAAAGAAGATCCAGCAATGGCAGTAGTCTTTCCTGACGAGCGGCTGAAGCTGCTGTTTATCTGTGCTCATCCGGCGATCGATGCTGGCATTCGCACACCGTTAATGTTGCAAACCGTCCTCGGTCTAAACGCGGCTCAAATTGCTTCTGCGTTTCTCGTGGCACCCGCTACTATGGGCCAACGCCTCGTGCGCGCCAAGAGCAAAATCCGGGATGCGGGCATCGGCTTTGAGTTGCCGGAAGCCGAAGATTTACCCAATCGCTTAGAGGCCGTCTTGGAAGCCATCTATGCTGCCTACAGTAATGGCTGGGAGAATATCACTGGAGCCGACCCACGTCAAAAGGGGCTGACGGAAGAGGCGCTTTGGCTCGCTCGCCTGTGTGTACAGCTGATGCCAAATGAACCAGAGGTGCGGGGGCTACTTGCCCTAATGCTACATTGTGAAGCCCGTCGCAACGCTCGTCGGAGCATGGACGGTGCTTATGTGCCGCTCTTAGAGCAGGATGTCATACTCTGGTTAAAACCATTCATACAGGAGGCTGAACAGCAATTGGCTGAGGCCGCAACGTTCAAGCAGTTGGGTCGCTTTCAGCTCGAAGCAGCGATTCAATCAACCCATGCCCAACGATCGCTTTCTGGAACGGTTGATTGGGATGCACTGGCGCTGTTGTATGAAGGGCTAATTCAGCTTTGCCCTACGTTGGGAGCATTAGTCGGTCGAGTTGCCGCGATCGCAGAAGCAAAGGGCGTCGAACAGGGGTGGGCACTGCTAGAACGGCTGCCGCCTGCAGCAGTCACACACTATCAACCTTATTGGGCACTGAAGGCTCATTTGCTCAAACGATCGGGTCAAGCCTCTGAAGCCAAAGCAGCGTATGAGCGTGCGATCGGGCTGGTTGAAGATCCGGCTATCCGCCAGTTTTTGCTTTGCCAGTCGCTTGACTGCTAAACATCTTCAGGTGGATCAATACGCTTCCAAGACCCAATAAGTATTCCCGGTCGAGCCTGGGCGAATCGCATCACTCTGTTGGAGACGCTTCGCTCTGTGACGATAGCCGCACCACTACCAGGTAAGGATTGGTTAGACAGCACCAAAGTGTTGAAAGCCTTGCTCCAGGGTGAGTTGCTGCTCTGGAACAGTTTGGGTTTTATCCACCAACCAGACCCCGGGTGCCGTGGTCGTGATACCGACGATCGCTGCGCCCTTGCCTAACTGCTGCACCAATGCTTGCGCCTTTAGCAATGGCAAGCAAAGCACCAACTCAAAATCCTCACCACCATACAGTGCCCAGTCCAGCGCTTGCTCTATTCCCACCCAAGGCGTTAACGCGGGCGGAAACGGAATCTGGCTGCGTTCCAGCCTGGCTCCGACACCACTAGCACGACAAAGTTGCAGAACGGCATCCGCTAAGCCATCGCTGCTGTCCATGCTGGCGATCCGGGTGAGGGGTGAGGGGTAAGGGGTGAGGGGTAAGGAAGGGGGCGATTGCGCTTTGCGCACGTCCCCCTTTCTCTGTTGATCTATCGCCGTCTCTTGACTCAACTCCCCAAGCAGCTCAACGACATCCAATCGAGGCTGAGGGCGCTGATGTGCCTGAATCAATATGGCACGATCGTCCGCATTGAGCGATCGTCCCAATTCAGGCTGCAATAGTATTTCCAACCCAGCTTTGGATGCACCATGCACACCAGTCACGACGATCGCATCGCCCGGTCGAGCAGCCGAGCGGCGCATAATCCGGTTCGGTTCGACTTCTCCAAAGGCAGTGATGGCAACGCTAAGCACAGGCGATCGACAGATATCACCGCCAACGATCGGGGTCTTGTATGGGCTCAAACAGGCCGTTAGCCCCCGGTATAGTCCTTCAACCCAATCCACGGCTGTGTCTCCAGGCAGACTTAAGCCCACCGTAAGCCCTAACGGTGTAGCTCCCATAGCGGCTAAATCGGACAAATTCGCTGCTGCTGCTCGCCAGCCTGCATCTTCAGATGAAGTTGTCTGGTTGCTAAAATGAACGCCATCCACCAAAACATCCGTCGTGACAACGAGCGATCGCCCAGGTTGCGTAGTCAGAACCGCCGCATCGTCGCCCACCAGATCGACTGGGCAAAAGGACTGTAATCGTTTAAGCAGCCCTTGTTCACCGATGGCTTGAACAGTCAAGAGCTGCCCCATCAAGATTGATGCACTTGCAGCCAATAGGTCAGGTCAGATAACGCTGCAAAATCGAGTAGCGCTTCACTGAGGTCTTCTAGTAGAGGGAGGGATAAGGCAGTAATTTGCGATCGAACGGGTTCATCGATCGTGCCAAAACGTCGGGTTAGTTGGCGTAGAACCAGCGTCACGCCCTCCTCTTGTCGACCTTCTTGTCGACCTTCTTGTCGACCTTCCTGGAGAATCTCCTGGTAAATTACCGACTCTCGCATAATCCCCTCCCGAAAAATTTGCTGCACCAGCGCTTTTTGGAAGCGTAGCCCTGCTAATAGTTGTGTGTAAGCGGAAACTTGCTGTCGTTGTTATATTGATTCTATCTTACTGACTTGCTGAGCCACTTGCAGCAGTAGCTGCTCTGGTGTTGGTGTCGCCGCTAATGCTGCCAGGGGTAATAGTGCAACATCGTTGAGAAGCATGGCTGAATCTTGTTGCCACATGCAAAGCACACTGTACTCATGACGGGTTGACTCTACAGCAAAGACTGTCTCAATCACAGTGCTTTCAGGTGGCTGAATCAGCAAGACCACCACTTGAGTGATGGGTAAGCGGTAAAGTCGATACAGCCGTGTCCAGTAGTCCAGCATCCGCAGTGGTAAAGGCGGGTCAGATTCCAGCTTGACCTGAAATTCCAGATGCAAAATGCGCTCTTGGGTTTGCAGAAAGGTAACGGAATCGGCTCGAATGGGTTCGATGCTTAACTCAGTCTTGAGCACCTTTACCGATCGCTGCGGTTCACCGAGAATCCAGGCAGCAAAGCGATCGGGATGCTTCTGCGACAGCAGCTTGCACAGGTTATCGAAAGACATGAGAACAGCTATTCAATGGCGACCCTCTAAAGCGCCACTGATGCAGCGTCATGGCAATGTAGTTAGAACAGTGGTGACAGCAATCAGCGTTTACCGATAAAGCTGAAGGCGCGGAAGTTGAGGGCTTGTTGCTCAATGCGGTTAGCGAGGCGATCGCACACCAGATTACACAATTCAAAGATCAGATCATCTTCAACGCTGTAGTACGCCAGCGTGCCTTTGCTACGGCGGTTGAGAATGCCCGCTTGCATCATCACTTTCAAATGCTTAGAAACATTGGCCTGGCTGGTATCGGTTGCCTCGACCAAATCTTGCACGCATTTCTCACCGTCACGGAGCAGGTTAAGAATCCGCAGGCGCATGGGTTCGCCCAAAATGCTAAAGTACTCTGCGACTTGTTGAACCACTTCTTGCGAAACAGGCTTTGCAGCTTTCATGCAAATTTAATGTGAGGGGCACTGATCCCCAGATTTTAACCAGTCCACTGCTATATAGCAATAGAGTCTTTGATGAGCGTTCAAATTTTGTTTGAAATTTCATCATTGTTCTGGAGCATCTGGTCATCAAATGAGATTATCGCAATGAGTTTACGCACTCTTTCTTGATCTGGGAAGAGGGGTGTTAACCGAGAGTGACACGTTTCATCGGGTGACTGCTTAAGCGGGATTAAGGCGCAGTAGCAGCTGACCGTACTCGATCGGTTCGCCATTTTGCACCAAAATCTCGACGATCTCACCGCCAACCTCTGCTTCTAGCTCGTTCATAAGCTTCATCGCTTCAATAATACAAACGGTTTGACCTTTACGAATGCGATCGCCGACTTCAACAAAGGGTGGCTCATCAGGGGCGGCAGAACGATAAAAGGTGCCGACCATTGGAGAATTGATCTCAACTAGGCGGCGATCGGCTTTGCTGTCGCGCAGTACCTCGCTCGCTGTTGGCTGAGTCTGTATCGGTGGAGCGGTGCTTTCCAGTGCATAGCGGTCAGCTGCTTCTGTACCGATCTTACCCGCTGCGGGCAAAGAAGCAGAGGTTTCAGCCCTTTGCAAGCGATCGCCCTCACTAACATCAAGCTGGTGATCAAGACGAACGCCCCGACGCACCGTTAGTTCAAAATCAGTGCTTTTTAAAATTAGTTCCGCAATATCGGTCTGGTTGATGGCTGCCAGAAGTTCGCGGAGTGCAGGTATATCCAGTGACACAGTTAATGTAAACCTCAGAAATAGGGAGCAAGAGCAGGAAGAAAGGCTAAAAGCTAAAAGCTAAAGGCTAAACGTTTTTTCATCCTTTATCCTTTATCCTTTTGCTTTACTGCTCTCTCCCCAAATAAGAATCATTACGGGTGTCGACTTTGATGCGCTCTCCGATCGTAATGAACAGAGGCACCATGATTTGAGCACCCGTTTCGACGATCGCAGGCTTTGTGCCGCCGGTCGCTGTATCCCCCTTGAGGCCTGGATCGGTTTGGGTCACTTCCAGCACGACAGAATTGGGCAATTCCACTTCCATGACTTGCTCGCCCCAGCGCACCACATTCACTTCCATCCCTTCTTTGAGATACTTCACGCGATCGCCAATTTGTTTCGCGCTCAGACGGGCTTCATCATACGTCTCCATTTCCATGAAGACGAAGTCATCACCGTCCTTATACGTGTGCTGCATCGTGTTTTTCTCCAGGTTGGCCTGGGGCACGCTTTCACCCGCCCGGAACGTACGCTCCATGACGTTTCCAGATTGGACATTTTTGAGCTTCGTTCGCACAAAAGCAGACCCTTTACCGGGCTTTACGTGCAAAAATTCAACGACTCGCCAAACGGCTCCGTCTAGCTCAATACTAACGCCGGGTCGAAAGTCATTACTAGAGATCATGAGTGTGTGTATCTGGAGAAAATGTTCGGCACCTCATTGTACCGCTCTGAGGAGAACCAGCAGAAGAAGGCTTAAAGATAACGGCTAAAACGTTCCTCGCATCTCTCATAGCCTACCTCGTAACAGCACGTCATACCTTGCAGCAGCAAGTCACACTTTTGAGACAGATTCTTTTTAGCCATATTCTCTAGCCTTGCTCGTGTCCTCCCTATGGCAAGATAATGAGAGCGACTCACCCATTGGTTGATCAGTGCGATCAAACCCTGCCTCGCTGGCCTTCGCTTCTGGCTGAGTCTGCCAAATGCATCCAGACTAACGTCCGCTAACTTTGAGCAAGCTGTACCGAGCCATGCAATTACAAGGATTTGACCGCTTCAAATTTGACCGCTTTAAGCAGTGGCTAAAAGCGGTGGCAACACTGCTGCTAATGGCGACCCTCTCGTTAGGTCTGAGTGCTGCTGCTAGCAGACCTGCCAATATTATGCCAGCTGGTAATGCCATTACCGATGGCAAAGCGTTGTTGCGCTATGCCTTACCGATCGACAATACGCCGGTACGCGAACTGCAACGCAGCCTGGAGGATATTGCCACACAACTACGGGCAAATCGTCGCTGGGGTGCGATCGCGGGTGATGTGAAAAAAGCCAGTTGGGTGTTGCGTGACAAGGAAGCCGCATTGCTTGCCAGCATTCCAGAGGCAAGGCAAGCCCAGGCTCAAGACTTGCTGACTCAGCTTAAAGAGGGGCTTGTGCCCTTACAAACTGCTGTGGAAGCCAAAAATAAAGAGCAAACGTTTGCACAGCGATCGCAGCTACTTAATCTGGTGAGTCAGCTTGAAGAAAGCATGGTAAAAGACTTCCCCTTTGAGGTGCCAACCGCTTATAGCAATCTGCCTCAGCTCAAAGGTCGGGCCACGATCGAATTTACGACCAACAAAGGCAAGCTCACGGCGATCGTAGACGGCTACAGCGCTCCAGTTACCGCTGGGAATTTTGTGGATCTAGTGCAGCGCGGTTTCTATAACAATCTGCCCTTCACTCGCTCCGAAGAGTCCTACGTTTTGCAAATTGGCGACCCACCTGGCGACGACGTTGGGTTCATTGATCCCAAAACGAAAAAGTATCGAGCCATTCCTCTGGAAGTGCTGGTACAAGGCGATATTGAGCCGACTTACGAGATCACTCTAGAAGATGCTGGACGCTATAAAGATCAGCCTGTGCTGCCCTTCTCGTCCTATGGTGCACTGGCAATGGCGCGTCCTGGCGAAGATCCAAACGGTGGTTCCTCTCAGTTTTTCTTCTTCTTGTTTGAGCCAGAGCTAACACCCGCTGGACGCAACTTACTGGATGGTCGCTACTCGGTGTTTGGCTATGTGATTGAAGGGAAGGATGTGTTAGAGCAACTGAGAGCGGGAGACAAAATTGAGTCTGCCAAAGTTACACAGGGTCTGAATGCTTTAGTAGAGCCTAAGACTGCGTGATTGATGCATTAGAAGTTGGCTGGTTTCAGACAGGATGATGAGGGGCGATCGCTGCTAGTCGAATGAATAAACAAAATGAGCATACTCAGATTGTTGCAGTTACTAGCCGTTGTTTTAATGGGTGTACAGTTGGGCATTTCCTATGCGCATTTTATGCAAATGCCAGGAAAACTAGCGCTTCCATTAGACTGCTATATTTTGGTGCAAAACCAGGTCATCAGCTATCGCGTCAAGTTAGCATTGATCGAAATTCCGTCTATTACTGCTGCCGTAGCGGCAGCAATCCTTATTCGTCAGCATCGCAGGGCATTTTGGCTTACCCTTGGTGGAACCGCTTGCATGGTTTTGATGTGGCTAATTTGGGCAGTTTTGATTCAACCGATTAATCAGCAGATTGATGTTTGGACACCAACAGCAGTTCCAAGTAATTGGACTGATCTTCGCTACCAGTGGCACTTTTATCACTTAATTCGTCTATTTATTGCCGCTGTTGGAATGGTAGCCTTGACGTTACCATTGTTGGTCGAGAAAGGGTTGATTGCGATCGAATCCTCTCACAATTAGGTCATGGCAATTTTTGAGTGGATCTTTCTGATTGGGTTTGGCGTGTTGGGTGGTGTTGCCGTCACAAACGTTATTCAAAGCCGACAGCAGCAGTCTCGCTTAGAGCAAGCGTTCTATCAACTGCTGGAAGTTGAAAATGGCAACGTGTCGCTGATCCAACTCGCCGCTACAGCACGAGTGAAGGCCGCATTAGCCAAGAGCTATCTGGATACTCAAGTCAAGTTTTTTGGCGCAGTGCCTGAGGTGGATGACGACGGTGACGAGTTTTACCGTTTCCCAAAGTTGCGTCGCTGGAGCGAACCGGAAGAGTGGCAGTAAGAGGGGATAGTAAATTTTTTCTTGGCAAGCTTCTAACCAATTCAGAGTGCTTCTGTATTTTCCAGATTTAGCGTTGTTTATGCCTAACTTCTCATAAAAATTCTAGTCATAGCGTCTGTGATCGAGTAACCTTATTGGGTTCGCGTGATGTTTGAGTAACTATGTCCTTCGTTGGTCTGCACATTCACAGTGATTACAGCCTTTTAGACGGTGCCAGTCAGTTGCCGGAACTGGTCGATCGCGCCGTTGAGTTGGGCATGAAAGCGATCGCCTTGACCGATCACGGGGTCATGTATGGAGCGATCGAGCTGCTGAAGGTGTGCAAGGGCAAAGGCGTGAAGCCCATCATCGGCAATGAAATGTACATCATGAATAGTGATGTCACCAAGCAGGAGCGTCGCCCCAAGTATCACCAGATTGTCTTGGCGAAGAACGATATCGGCTACAAAAATCTGGTCAAGCTGACGACGCTATCGCACCTCAAAGGCTTTCAGGGTAAGGGTTTATTTGCCCGTCCCTGCATTAATAAAGAAATGCTGGCGGAGTACCACGAAGGGCTGATTGTCACAAGCGCGTGTCTGGGGGGTGAAGTGCCCCAGGCCATTCTTCAGGGCAAGCCGGAGATCGCGCGGCGGGTCGCCAAATGGTACAAAGACCTGCTTGGCGATGATTACTACCTGGAAATTCAGGATCACGGGTCGTTAGAAGACCGGATTGTGAATGTCGAGATTCTCAACATTGCCCGTGAACTGGATATCAAAGTCATTGCGACGAACGATTCGCACTATATCTCTTGCTTTGACGTGGAGGCGCATGACGCACTGCTGTGCATTCAAACGGGCAAGCTCATTTCGGAAGACAAGCGACTGCGCTACAGCGGTACAGAATATCTCAAGTCGGCTGAGGAGATGCGAGTTCTCTTTCAAGACCATCTGACACAGGACGTGATTGACTCTGCGATCGCCACCACGCTGGAAGTCGCCGACAAAATTGAGGAATATCACATTCTGGGCGAACCCCGAATTGCTGCCTATCCTATTCCTGAGGGCTACGCCACGGCAGACGAATATTTTGAACACGTTGCCTGGACCGGCTTACTTGAACGGTTCAAATGCCAGTCACAGGAGGAAATCAAGCCAGTCTACCGCGAGCGGATGGACTACGAACTCAAGATGATGCAGACGATGGGGTTTGCCACCTACTTCCTCGTCGTGTGGGACTACATCAAATACGCCAGAGACCATCACATTCCTGTGGGTCCAGGTCGTGGGTCGGCAGCAGGCTCCCTCGTCGCCTATGCGATGAACATCACCAACATTGACCCGGTACATCACGGCTTGCTGTTCGAGCGCTTCCTGAATCCCGAACGGAAGTCCATGCCCGATATTGATACCGACTTCTGCATTGAACGCCGGGAAGAAGTTATCAGATACGTCACCGAAAAGTACGGTGCTGAGCGAGTAGCACAGATTATCACTTACAACCGCATGACCTCCAAAGCGGTGCTGAAAGACACGGCGCGGGTGCTCAACATTCCCTACGGGGATGCTGACAAAATGGCAAAAATGATCCCTATTGTGCGTGGGAAGCCCACCAAGCTGAAGGTGATGATTTCGGCAGAAACGCCCGCACCGGAGTTCAAAAAGCGGTATGACGACGAGGCGATTGTGCGTCAGTGGATCGATACCGCCATCCGCATCGAAGGGACAAACAAGAGTGTCGGCATCCACGCGGCTGGGGTCGTCATCGCGGCTGAACCATTGGATGAAATTGTGCCACTCCAACGCAATGCTGATGGCGACGTTTTCACCCAGTACTACATGGAAGACATTGAATCGCTGGGGCTCCTGAAAATGGACTTCCTGGGGCTCAAGAACCTGACCATGATTCAGAGAACGGTCGATCTCATTGAGCAAACAAAGCATGAGACGATCGACATGGACGGTCTGCCGTTGGATAACCCCGAAGTCTATAAACTGTTGGCACGGGGCGAGTTGGAAGGTATATTCCAGCTAGAATCCTCCGGGATGCGCCAGATTGTGCGCGATCTGAAACCCGATAGTCTGGAAGATATTTCCTCTGTGCTTGCCCTCTACCGTCCTGGCCCACTGGATGCCGGACTGATTCCCAAATTCATCAACCGTAAACACGGACGAGAGCAAATTGACTATCCCCACGAAATTCTTACCTCCATCCTGAGCGAAACCTACGGCATCATGGTCTACCAGGAACAGATCATGAAAATTGCGCAGGATATGGGTGGTTACTCCCTTGGACAGGCAGACCTGCTGCGTCGGGCAATGGGTAAGAAGAAGAAAGCTGAGATGGAAAAGCACCAGGAGATGTTTGTTGCAGGTGCCGAAAAGAATGGCGTGAAGGCAAAAGTTGCGTCGGATCTCTTCGAGCAAATGGTGATGTTTGCCGAATATTGCTTCAACAAAAGCCACTCCACTGCCTATGGGTACGTCACCTATCAAACCGCGTACCTCAAAGCTAACTATCCCGTCGAATACATGGCGGCGCTGCTGACCACCAACAGCGGCGATCAGGATAAAGTGCAGCGCTATATCGCGTCCTGTATAGCAATGGGCATTAAAGTCGAGCCGCCAGATGTCAACCGATCGGGGGTGGACTTTACGCCACTGGACGATCGCATTCTGTTTGGGTTGGGCGGCGTGCGAAATGTGGGGATGGGGCCGATCGAGTCTCTTCTCTCGGCTCGTGATCAAGATGGCCCCTTCAAATCTCTGGCAGACTTGTGCGATCGCGTGGATTCTCGCACTGTTAACCGTCGGGCACTGGAAGCGTTGATCTACTGTGGTGCCTTTGACGCGATCGAACCCAACCGCCAGCAACTTATCAAAGATCTGGATTTAGTCATCGATTGGGCACAGTCGCGTGCGAAAGATCGAGCCAGCGGGCAAGGGAATCTGTTCGACTTGTTTGGCGGTAGCACCAGTGTCAAAGAAGCACCCGCTAGCTTTGAACTGGCACCGAAAGCGCCACTGACACCCGATTTTCCGCAGCAAGAAAAGCTCCGTCTAGAAAAAGAAATCCTCGGCTTTTACATTTCCGATCATCCGCTCAAAGCGCTGCGAGAATCGGCGCGAGTGCTGGCTCCCATCAGTCTGAGCAATTTAGCCGATTATCGAGAAGGCACCAGCATTAGCGCGATCGTCATGCTCACGAGCGTCAAACCCGTCGTGACCAAGAAAGGCGATCGCATGGCCATCATTCAAATCGAAGATCTGACCGGACACACTGAAGCCGTCGTGTTCCCCAAATCCTATGAGCGCATTGGGCAATATATTCTGGCGGATGCACGGCTCATGGTGTGGGGCAAAGTCGATCGTCGCGATGATCAAGTGCAGTTCATCATTGATGATGCCGAGCCGATCGAGTCGGTTCGTATGGTGATGGTGGAACTTGATCCCAGGCTTGCCAGCGACATCGAGCAGCAGCACCGTTTGCGAAATGTATTGCTGCAACAACGGGGTGAAGACGAAAAAGGAAAGGTGTCCGTGGTGGCGATCGTCAGCGCTCAAGACAAACGCCATTTCGTCCGCTTTGGCCCCCAATTTCGAGTGCAAGACGATCAAGCCGCGCTCAATGCGCTCATAAAAGCAGGCTTTCAGGCACGCGTTTCTTCATTGGCGAGCGCTTGATCACCTGTGTAAGGATTGTGGATTCAATAAAATCGATCAATTGCTTACAGGTAGGGGCGCACGATTCGCCCCTACGGGAAATGTGGCAGTAATTCAATGCCTGTACCCAAAGCAACATCCGATCGCGAAGGGCGATCGGATGACTCATGAAGCAACAGTCATAACGAAGCAGCCGTGACAGAAACTGAATCGTTAGCTGAGTGCTTGAGCTTGAGCAGCCTTACGCTTCTGGCGCAGAGCACCCACGCCCAAACCAATCAGACCAGGCAACAGTGCGGGTGTAGGAACGGCTGTTGCTGTCACGCTGCCGCTTGCCACATCACGAGTAACCCCTAGCCCATTTGGAAACCCTAGCTTCTCAAAAGAGAAAGCTGACACCATTGCGATCGTGCCACCAGCATCGGTCAAAGGCGCATCAAACAACGCTTTGAGAAAGCGATCGGAGTTAATGAGCTCCAATCGAGTCGCGCTTTGCAGACTGCCAGTAGACGATGGAGATGAAAAGGTAGTGCCTGGGAAAAATAGGTTCGACGGTGAAGATGTCCCAACAAATGTTGTGACATCGAACTGAGAAAGCACGCCAGTGGCCGCATCGTAATTAAACGAGCCTTTTGCTGTACCGCCATCAACAAACTGGGCATTGAGGTTCCAGGTCAGTGCAGCAGCCGAGGCTGGAGTTACATGGGTAACAAAGGCAGCGGTAGTGCCGATAGCAGCTACCGTCATAAGAGCCTTTAGTTTCAGGGTCATCGTTGGTTCTCCAATAAAGTGAAATATTCTTGGAGATGCACTGAAAGCGTTCCCTTAAAAAATAGCCCCATTCTCAAGCGCCTTCCAGAGCGAAGTCTCCCCTACCTTGAGTGGACTCACGCTGCAAAGAAGGCGAAAACCAGAACGGGCAAAGTCACACCTGATGACAACTCTTACAGTAAGTTTTCTACAGCAAACACATTGACTGCAGTGGTCAAGCAGCAGATTGGCACAGCGCTGCAAATGGTAGTCAGAGGGTAAGCTCAAAGCACTCCAAGAGAGCAGCGAGTCTGCGACACTAACACTTGCAAACGAAGCAGTAGAAAATTTACCTGCCGCACAGTCTTGCATAACGCCTGTGGGCCAAGTGGAAAATTGCCACACAGTTTAAAACCTTGCTCACTCGCCTATCTCCCCTTATACCGTCCAACGTCTTGAACTACGCGGTTAGCTGCACCAACGTGGGCTTCTGGCACTACGGCTTCCTTTCGTAGCTGGGGATGCTGCCTGTCGCTGTGGTATACATCGATCTGCGTAGGAGGCAGCGGTCAGTCGTCAGTGAGGAATCACTCAAAACTCTCTAGCGTCGCGGCGCACTTACGAAGTAGCTCTCAAAGAGCTAGTGCTACTCAAAACGTTTCCTTCTCACCCCAAATGCTTATCCAACGTCGCTGCCAGCGTCTTTTTCGGTACCGCACCTACGAGGGTATCGATCGCCTGTCCGGCTTTGAACAGCAACAGCGTCGGAATGCTGCGAATACTATACTGACTGGCAATACCAGGATTCTCGTCTGTATTGAGCTTGACGACTTTTACCTGACCTGTGTACTGGGCGGCGAGTTCATCCACGATCGGAGCCACCATCCGACAAGGGCCACACCACGGAGCCCAAAAATCGACCAGTACGGGTAGATCGCTAGCAAGCACTTCTTGTTGGAAGCTGGAATCGGTAACGGTAGTGACAGAAGACACGGCCTCCCTCCTGATATTTCAATAGTTCGAGAAACTCGAATAAGTAAACCATAGCGCGTTTTGTGTCATAATGACAACTATGAGGCTGTTATATCATCCCGACAAAAAAGAGCTTTCGTTAGCAGGCGTTTTGTATGCGCTGGGCGACCCGGTACGCTTAGAAATTGTGAGACGGCTGGCTGAAAAGGGCGAACTATCCTGCTGCGAAGCGTTAGAAGCACAGGTTGCCAAGTCTACGCTCTCTCATCATTTCAAGGTGTTACGTGAATCGGGCGTGCTGTATTGCCGTAAAGAGGGCACACAGCATATGAATTCGTTGCGTCGTGCTGATTTAGACGAGCGTTTTCCCGGTCTCTTGAATACTGTTTTGCAAGCGATCGAGCCGCTCAAAGCGTAAGGCAACAGCTTCACTCAGTGGCAGCCGTTTGGACGTTCGTCGCATCAACAGTATCAGGCTCCCAACGACTCAAAATAATGGCATTGGTTGTATTGCCAACCACATTCAACACCGTTTTGAATCCATCGACCAGACGATCGACCCCTGCCACGATCGCCACGCCTTCTAACGGCAACCCAGCTGCGGAGAGTACCGTCGTCATGGTGATAATGCCAGAGCCTGGAACGCCAGGAGTGCTAAACGAAACCAGTAAAGAGCTAAGGGCGATCGCCAACACTAACGCAGGTGTGAGCGGTACCTGATACACCTGAGCGATAAACAGGGCGTTAAAGCCTTGCAGCACCGCAGAGCCATCACGCTTTAACGCAGTGCCTAACGGAATCGCAAAGCTAGCAATGGCTTCTGGTAGACCATAGGCTTCCTGGACATTCTGCAACGCGACGGGCAGGGCAGCGTTAGAGCTTGCGGTGCCAAAGGCCAGGGATAGAGCTGGAAATAAACTGCGGAAATAATGAATGGGCTTTGCTTTTAGCACATACAGAATGAAGGCATACAGAGCAATCATGAGCAAGGAACTAAGCACCAAGCCAAACACATAGGCAAACAGCCGCACGATAATGGCTAAGCCTTCGGTGGCAATCACTGCACTAATCAGGGCAAAAACGCCTACCGGAGCTGTATATAAAATTAACCCTAAGATTTTTTCGAAAATGGCGTAACAGCTTTCAATGAAAGCAACAAAACTGGCTGCTTTTGCGCCAACTAATTGAATGCCGACGCCAATCAAGGCAGCGGACACGATCGTTTGCAGTAAATTACCACTGCTCAAGGCCTCTAACGGATTCACCGGGATTAAGCTCACAAGCCATGCAATCAGCGATTGGCTTTGCGTTTGCTGAGAAGCATCTGTGATCGTAAACCCAGCAATGCCTGCACCGGGCTGTAAAGCCAGAGCTAGAAGCATGCCCAGACCGACCGCGATCGCACTCGTAAGGACATAGCTGAAAATCAACTTGACGGCGTAGCGCCCGACCTGAGCTGCATTTTGAATGCGGGTGAGCCCCAAAATCATGGAGGAAAACACGATCGGCACGACGACAAACTGAATGAGACGCAAAAACGCTTCACCAACTGGAGCGAGAACATAGAAATTCACTGGCTCGACTGCCGTTGGGAAAGCCCCATTCAACACAGCACCAAAAACAATGCCGACTCCCAGCGCCGCCAAAATTAGCGTTGATAAATTCATAAAACCGTTCTTGCTGATCTGTTGTGTAGCAGACGCTCAATCTATCACTACCTGCTTCCAGCAATCCGATCGCTACTCTACAAACTGATGCTCATTGCTGAGACGTTTTACCAAAGCTTGGGTTGTGGCTAGCGAAACGACGGTGCTTTTGCCTGCTAAAGATCGTGCATTCAATAACCTGCAAATTTAAGGTTCTGTGGGGACATGGCACTGCCATGTCCCTACCCAGAAAATTGCGCCTTGAAAAATCTCCGACCCTAAGCGCTTCTATGAGAACGGTGCAACATTGCCTATACAGGCTTAGTCACAAAGGCACCTTACCGCTGGGAAAACGACTTCGCTGCTGGGAACAGGCTAGCAGCGGTCAGCGATGAGCCATCAGGAAAGTTTTACAGGCTGGTGTTATTGATACAGCAAATGTGGTTCAATCGGGGGACATTGGTTGCGAGTTCATGTCCATGCCTCCGACTCGAATGAAAACAACAGTCTACCTTGCCGTCAACGGCACTTTAATGCGCGGCCTAGAACTGAACGCCAATATGGAACTCGTGGAAGCCGAGTTTGTGCGAGAGGCGTTTACAGAATCGACCTACCGTCTCTGGTCCATTAACGATCGCCATCCTGCCATGATGCGGGTGAGTGCGGGTGGAGCCGCGATCGCCGTTGAAATCTGGGCAGTCCCCGCTAGCAAGATGGCGTTCTTGCTGCTGCTAGAGCCGCCTGGACTGTGCATTGGCAAAGTGCGGCTGGCAGATGGCGAAGAAGTCCTCGGCGTGATTGGCGAACCAATCCTTTGTGAAGGTAAGCGGGAAATCACGGCATGGGGTGGCTGGCGGGCGTATATTGCCGATCCTGCCAAACAAAAACAAGCAACACCAACAGAAGTACTGTGACAGAACCGATTCTTGATCCAACCGCGTTAGTCGACCAGCTAGCCGCGTTAGTGGCGTTGCCACTGCAGCCAGAACACCGACCGGGCGTAGTCGATAATTTTGCCCGGATTGTGGCTGTCGCTCAACTCGTCACCGAGTTTCCCTTGCCAGATGACATCGAAATTGCGCCTAATTTTGAACCCTAGTGGTTGAGCCCTTCAAAACTTGCCTTCTCAAAACTTGCCTACTCAAAATTTGAATACTATGAGCCAGGACTATCCAGACGCCAGTAGCCTTGCCGCCCGTGTGCGGAATCAGGACGTTTCGGCACGATCAGTCGTCACTGCCGCTTTAGAACGGATTGCTGAGCAGAACCCTGTCCTGAATTGCTTTACCAGTGTTCTTAGTGAGCAAGCCCTGAACGATGCAGACGCTGTGGATCGGGCGATCGCGGCTGGCAACGATCCTGGTCCTTTAGCAGGCGTGCCCTTTGGTGTGAAAGACCTGTTCGACGTGGCGGATTTGACCACTTTGGCGGGTTCCAAAATCAATGCGGAGCGTCCGCCTGCAACTCAAGATGCCACGCTGGTGAAACGTTTGAAGCAGGCAGGTGCCATTCTGGTCGGCGCACAGAATATGGACGAGTATGCCTATGGCTTCGTCACCGAAAATAGTCATTATGGCCCCAGCCGCAATCCTCATGATCTAAAGCGAATGACAGGTGGTTCTTCTGGCGGTTCGGTGGCGTCAGTTGCAAGTGGACTGGTACCCCTCAGCCTTGGCTCTGACACCAACGGTTCGATTCGCGTGCCCTCGTCGCTGTGCGGCATTTTTGGGTTGAAGCCTACCTTCGGGCGTTTGTCGCGTGCCAGAACCTATCCCTTTGTTTACAGCCTGGATCATTTAGGCCCGTTTGCCCGATCGACTCGTGACCTTGCCCTTGCCTTCGATGTGATGCAGGGAGCCGATGTCGATGACCCCGCCTGTACCAAGCGTCCCGCAGTGCCAACCTTGCCCGAACTCATCAAAGGCATTGATGGACTCCGCATTGCTGTTGCGGACGGCTATTTCACTAAAGGGGCAGAACCTGAAGTGCTGACGGCTGTAGAGACGATCGCCACGGTGCTTGGTGCCACACAGCAAATTACCATTCCTGAAGCCCACCGTGCCCGTGCGGCTGCCTTCATCATTACAGGCTGTGAGGGCAGTAACTTGCACCTGGATGACTTGCGCACACGCCCTCAAGATTTTGATCCGGCAACCCGCGATCGCTTTCTTGCGGGTGCCCTCATTCCAGCCACGTGGTATTTGCAGGCGCAACGCTTTCGCAGTTGGTACCGCGATCGTGTCCGCGACCTGTTCACCCAGGTGGATATCATCCTTGCGCCTGCAACGCCTTGCCCCGCTCCGCTCATCGGCCAAACAACGCTGGTGCTAGATGGAGAAGAAGTGCCCTTACGCCCCAATCTTGGCCTCTACACCCAACCCCTTTCGTTTATTGGCGTGCCGATCGTCGCCGTTCCGGTTCAGCAGTCTGGAGGGTTGCCGATCGGCGTTCAGGTCATTGCCGCGCCGTACAATGAAGCATTGGCCTTACGAGTTGCCGCTTTTTTAGAGTCCCAAGGCGTTGTGTCTGCACCAGTTCCGACATCGAAGTCCCTCAGCTAAAGCAACTACGTCTATGCAAGTGATAACACTATGGGTTTAGCAATCAGCCACTTGTTTTTAGCTGATTGCTAAGTCAACGGTCGAGCAGGGTAAGCAATTGCTTGCCCTGTTTTTTAATGCTGATGAAGGCACAGGATGACGTAGTGTCAGAACCTTTGAAGCGTTGCTGGAACGCATTTGAAGAGAGCGATGTAATTTGTGTCACATGTGGGTGTGGTTTCAATCACGCGATCGCCCCACAAAGATCACTAACCAGCAAGGTTTACAATCACCTGTCTAGTTTCTAAAAAGCCCGATATTACTCATATCGCAAGCCCCCCGAAAACTATGCCAGCTCAATTCTCCTTGCTATCATCTACTGTTGCTACCACTGCTCATACAACCGCAGCAAATTGGCTCGAAAAACTGCGGCTAGAGAAGTTACTGACTGGTGTTGCGCTGACGTGCGCGCTCAGTCTGGCGATGCAAGGGCTCGCTCACAGCAGTGAAGCGCCTGTTGTCCAGAAGCCCATTGCTCAGTCAGGTGCCAGCAGTGTGCTGCCAGACGGAAACTATCTTTACGGTCAGGCTCCTAAAGCGGGACAGCTAGGGGCAACCTACCTGGTCTTTGAAGTGAACAAAGGCAAGGTCAACGGTGCGTTTTATATGCCCCAATCATCCTTTGACTGTGTGCATGGTACGCTTCAGACTCAGCGGCTAGCGTTAACGGTCGTCAACAGCTACGAACAGGCGAGTTATCCTTACGCTGTGGCACTGCAAGCAGGCGGTACATCAGCATCGTCTACCGGTCCTAATGTGGCGCCGATCGCCCTGGAAGGGTTTCACCCCATCAAGCACCTGAGTGCGAATGATAGACGGATTTTGTCAACGTGCAAAGCTAGCTATCACGGGATCTAATGCTGTTTAGTCATAGCGCTTAGGACTTGTTAAACAATAACTGCGCATTCTGGCTGAGCGTTCAGCACTGAGAGAAAAGCTGAACGCTGACGGCTGAACGCTTAAAACCCTGACGTTATTTCTTTACAGCCCCTTAGGGTGATGCTGCGCGTCCAGACGTATGAGCATCCAGGCTTCGCCAGAGATACCAGGATGCGATCGTACGGTAGGGTTGCCATGCTTGCCCCAAACGCTCTACGGTTTTCTTGTCAGGCAGTGCTGCTAAACCATAGGCGCGACGAATCCCGGCGCGAATGCCCAGATCGTCTACAGGCAGTACATCCCATCGCTGGAGACGAAAGATGAGCAACATCTGCACTGTCCAGCGTCCCACCCCTTTGATGGGCAGTAGTGCTTGCACGATCGCGTCATCGTCCATTGTTTCGAGCTCCGCGATCGTGGGCAGGCCGTCCAGGGTTTTCTGCGCCAGATCTTTCAAATACACAATTTTAGGGCGGGAGATGCCTGCACTTCGCAAATCGTCATCCGGCGTGTTGAGCAAGTCAGCAGCGCTGGGAAACGCTTGATCGGGATACAGTGCCAAAAACCGACGATGAATCGCGGCAGCAGCTTTGCCAGACAATTGTTGGTAGAGAATTGATTCGCATAGGCAAAACAGCAAATCGCCCTGCCGCTCGCCTTGACCCAGCGTACAGTTACCCACCTGCTCGATCAACGCTGCCAGGATGGGATCTGCTTGCTTTAAGGTTGTGATCGCGCGATCTAGCATAGTGTTGATCCTTACGGAGAAACCGAGTCTCTATACGAGCATAGGCCGTTTGCGCCTCTAGGTATCGTCCCAAAAACCGGTTTCTCTCATCACTAGCGGCGAGGTTAATGACTACACGCTTGACTCCTATCCTCTGCCTCTGCTAACCACCCACATGGATGATCGGACGCCGTTCAGGGTCTTTCTCGGCTCGACGCAGCACTTCACGCGTCACTACCGCGATATCCCCTTCACCAAACAGAATAAACCGCATCAAATATTGGATCGGATTACCCTCTACCCAACCAAAGTAGGCGTGGGGCAGTTTGCCCGTTTGATCGCGAATATGTAAAAGGATGGCAGCGATCGCATTGGGAACAGCCGCACTTTCAGCCCGCAAGATGCGATATTGACCGACCTGTACACCTTTGATCCGAATGGTATCAGCGAATTCTGAAGGATCTGAAATCTGCACTTCTAAAAACAGCACAGCATCCCAAGACGGAATATGGTTGTCTTCACGGACTTCCTTTTCCTTCAAAAGGTACTCTTGCTCGTCACCTGTGTTTAAGCGGTTAGCAATCAACCTCAGTTCAGCTAGGTGCGTCTCCGCGATGAAGTGACGCGCCGTTTCATCCATTTCAACCTGGTCTACCCGCAGTTCAGTCGATCGCCAAACCCGTGAGACCAACGACGTGACGATGATGGTGCCAATAAAAAAGGCGGCAATGCGGATGCCTTCAGGTCGTTCAATGATGTTGGTAATCGTGGTGTATAGGAAGACTAGCGTGATCGTGCCGAACGCCACAACTCCTGACTTTGAGCCCCGATGGCGGGCGGCTAACATCACCGCAAAGGCAGCCGAACTCATTAACACCAGGACGCCAGTAGCATAAGCCCCACCTTGCGCTTCGACATTGGCTTTGAAGAGGATGGTCACGGTGAAGGCGATCGCGGTGTAGACCAGCACTAAAGGTCGAGTAGCGCGCGCCCAGTTGGGTGCCATGCCATAGCGTGGCAGATAGCGTGGCACAATGTTTAAGAGCCCTGCCATCGCAGAGGCCCCAGCGAACCAGAGGATGGAAATAGTGCTGAGGTCATACAGCGTCCCAAAAGCATCGCCCATATAAGAATGCGCTAGGTAGGCAAGGGCACGACCGTTCGCTTTGCCTCCCGGCTGAAACTCTGGGCTAGGAATGAGTAGCGTCGTGACCAAACTGCTCGTGAGCAAAAAGAAGCTCATGATCACCGCTGCAGTAGTGAGCAGCTTGTGGGTTTGCTGAATGCGCCCTTGAGGATTTTCTTCTGTATCACTGCGCTTACCGCGTACCAGCGGCATCACGGCAACACCGGTCTCAAAACCCGATAGCCCCAGTGCCAGTTTGGGAAAGAGCAACGCACTGATACCCAACATAATGAGCGGGTTGCCATGACTGTTAAAAAGCCCTGTGCGCCAGTCACTCACAACCGTTGGTTGATTCAGAATGTGGCTGAAACTAACGCCGATCGTCACTACGTTCAACAGCAAATAGATGCCAACCAAGAAGACAGCCAGCCCGATCGCCTCTCGAAAGCCTCGCAAAAATACGGCGCTTAGTAAGGCGATTAACACCAGCGTCAGACCAATGGCCTGACCATGAAAAAACTCTGGCACCAGGGGATTTTCGACAATGTGGGCTGTCGCATCAGCCGCCGAAAGGGTAATCGTAATAATAAAGTCGGTGGCAACAAAGCCCAGCAGACAAAGGACAAACAGCTTGCCCTGCCACCACGGCAGCAGATGTTCAAGCATCGCGATCGACCCCTCTCCATGAGGACTAATAGCCGCCACACGACGATAAATAGGCAAGGCTCCAAACAAAGTTAGCAGAATCAAAATCAAGGTCGCTAGAGGCGAAAGCGCACCGGCTGCCAAAGCCGCAATGCCAGGTTGGTAGCCCAATGTGGAGAAGTAATCAACGCCTGTGAGACACATTACTTGCCACCAAGCATGCTGGCGGTGCACGCCTTCTTTACGAGGCGCTCCTTCCTTCGCTGCTTTATCGTCTTCCAGCAACCAGCGTAGACAGCGTTGGCTGATTGGATCAATGCGTTTAGCCATTCACCCTTACTCCTACTTCACCCGACAGGTTTCGACCAGCTTGGCTTTGACTGTGGCAGCATGCTTGTGATGACTCAGTTTCAGCATGTAGCCTTTAAAGCCGTGATTGCTCCCGACACACCAACTCAGCAAAAACGACATCAGCGATCGGCTCAAGACTGCTCTGCTGCCCTTAACGGGTTTCTACAGCAGACGGGTCACGAACTCAAAACGGCAACCGGACAGTTTGCTTGACTCAGAATGGCATTGACGCCATGACCCAAAAACACACGCCCAGTCACCATTCGAATATTACTGCCCAGAACAATTAAGTCTACCTGTTCAGCGCGAGCAAATTTGAGGATTTCTCGCTCTGGAGTACTCCCCTTGAGAAGGCGAATCTGAACCTTTGCCCCTAAACTCCGAGCAATGGTTGCCTGATGCTCAACAATCTGCAGTGCGATATCTTTTACGGGGTCTAAGGTTTGGTGGTTGTAGATATATTCCACCTGCGGCAAATTAATCACATGCACCAGAGTCAATAATGCGTCCATTTGAGCGGCCAAGGTGCTGGCCACTTCCACGGCTTTGTTGCTGTATTCTGAGCCGATCGTGGGCACCAGAATATGGCGAATGGCTTGCGGTGCCAGAGTACAAGTTTCACCCTGTTGTAAAGGCAGATGAGATTGCACGACCAGGGTGGCGCAGGGGGCTTCTTGCACGATGCGATCGGCCAATAAATTGAACAAACTTTCGCTCGAACGCTTGCTTTCACTGGCTCCCAGCACAATCAAGTCATACCCTTTACGGGCTTCTTGCAAAATAACGTCTGCTTTATTGCGTCCAGTTTCTACCTTGGTTTGTAAGGTACTGGTTTCAGGTAGCTGCATCGCTTCTACGACGGCCTTCAAGGCAGTATCAGCAGCGAGATCTTTGACGGTGGTGGTGGTCGCAGCGGCCTGTCGTGGTGGCTTCTTGTTACTTGAGGCAAACAGTGCCGTGATTTCAACCGCATTTTGGTGCGCCAGATTGCTAATCAACTGTGCCGCCATTTGGACGTTGGGGCCACCGCTGGTGGGAATCAGAATGCGGTTAATGTTCTTAATAAAGCTCCGGCTGTCTTGTTCTTCTTGCTGTAGGCGATCGGCTTCTGCTTCACCAATCTCCACCTTAGACAACGTCCAGCGCAGTAAGGGGGGTGCCATCAAAGAAGTAACGATCGCCACCATGACGATGATGGAATACATCTGCTGATTGAGCACACCCAACGAGAGCCCGATCGTGGCAACGATAATTTCCATTGCCCCTCTTGCGTTCATGCCAGAGCCCATCGCCAAACTTTCCCAATGGGATAAACCGCCGACTTTGGCACCGAGATAGGCTCCGATAAACTTGCCAACGCAGGCAACTGCGAGCACCACCAGGCCAATCACAAACGTCTGTGGTTCCAATAGCTGTAGTAAATTGACCTTCAAGCCCGCAGCGGCAAAGAAAATCGGAGCTAAGAAACCAGCCGTGACCATTTCAAGCGTGTGACCCGCTTCACGACTAAAGCGTCGAGACTGCCCTGCGAGAATGCCAAAAACGAATGCCCCTAACGCCGCTTCAATCCCTAACGCGTGAGTCAGCGCAGCGGCAGAAAGCGCAAGGATGAGGACGATCGACAAGCTGGCAGTGGCTCCACCAATGTGGTTATCGACCCAGCGCAAAATCTGGTCTACAACGGTGCGCCCGATTGTAAACGCAATCGTGAGAAACAGCACCGCACCAATGACCGACTTGAATACCGTACTGATATCAAAATGACCGCTACTGGCTAAACCCGCTACCACAGAGAGCAGAATCCAGCCGATCGTGTCATCGGTCATTCCTGCTGCCAGCGTAATTTGACCAATATCCCGCCGAATCAGATTCAGATCCATCAGCACTTTGGCGATGACTGGCACGGCCGAAATACTCATCGCAGTGGCAATAAATAAGCTAAAGATCAAGCGCTCATTGGGCTGAGCGAGAAAGCTCTCTGGTAGCAGCTCACCCAACGCAAAGCCAGTGGTAAACGGCACAATGATGCCACCTAGCGAAATTAACAGCGCCGTTTTGCCTTTCCGCAAAATAAGGTTGAGGTCGGTCTCTAGCCCCGTGACAATGAGCAAAAACAACACCCCTAACCAGGAAACCACAGCGAGTAAATCCGACTGAACCTGACTTTTGGGAAAAATGGCGGTTTGTAGGGCGGGCAGTGTCCAACCCAATAGTGAGGGGCCCAGCAAAACACCAGCTAAAAGTTCACCCACTACAGGTGGCAAGTCGATGCGGCGCATCAACTCACCTAAACCGCGTGAAACAAGTAGCAGTACGGCTAGTTGCAAGAGTAGCAGCAACAACTCGTGATGACCTAATGGCTTGATCACACTGTTCGTAGCGGGTTGGCTGGCTAAGAGAGCCTCCAAGCTTAAGGTCGAGACATTCATACAATCTGTACTCACACGATCGGATTAACAGCAGCGAGACAAGGGCCTATTTCATGAGCGCTTTAACTGTTATTCCTGAATCGTGTATGTTTGACAACTACCTTTAGGTACCCTTCCTGACAACCCGGAAGACAAGCCTTTATCAGGAAGGTGTAGACGCGCTCTAAGCATTTACTACGGCAAGGGCACCCAGCTTGCGTCCCTACTCCTCTGACAGCAGCGTGTAAATATCCCGTTTCGCGCGCTCGAGCAACTCCCGTACCCGCTGCATGCGATCGGTATTGCCACTGCGAGCCACTTGCATGACGGCACCTGCCAACTCAGTTGCAGACTGGCGTAACTGATGGAATGCTTCCGGCTTGCTGTCAGCCGCATTTTTGAACGCATCCCAGGGAGCGCCAACGGGTGACTGCTGGGCACGTTCCGCCAGAAATTGCCTGCCTTCATCAGTGACAGTATAAACCCGCTTCCCTTCCCTGGTTTCGCTGGTCACGTAGCCCCCGTCTTCGAGCAGTTGCAGTGTAGGGTAGACCGAACCCGGACTGAGGCGGCGAAAACCACCATAGCGGACTTCCATCTGTTTGATCAGGTCGTAGCCGTGGCTGGGTTGCTCGGCTAAGAGCTGCAGTAGCAAAAATTTGATGTCTCCCCGGCGAGTACGGGGTTCCTCGTCACCAAAGCCAAACAGCCCTTCTACAAAGTGCTTGCCGCGATCGTGCCTGCCGTGCTGAAACCAGTGCTGAACAGACGGCTCTCCCAAATTAGCGGAAGCCCATACCGGAGCATGAAAGTGTGAGTAAAAGCGCCTAAACATAAGTCAAAACCTGAACAACTTCCTCAACTATACGATACATCAGAATATATCGCGATATATCGGTATGATGATTGCTACAAGCCAGAACGCTGCTGCCTGTAGAGTATGCTTCGCCCGGTCAATAGCGCCACATTGCCCCGCCATCACAAAGCGTTAGTGCACTCAATAACAGACTCGCCTAGACAGCTAGAACACCAACCGCTGCGAAAAAAGCCGCAACAGATGCGATCGCGCGCACCGCTTGACTAACTGGCTGCACTCTTGCAATTCGCCAGCAACCCCTTTATCAAGCGATCCCTGTCAACACTCCAGATCCCTTTATGAAAACATCATCAAATACTCCCTGATCTAACGGAGAGCACACTCACTTTTCACAGAAAAGTATTTGAGCCTTAGGTAAAATCTAACATATTCACCTGAAGGCATAGACAAAAATCACTGATATTCATTGAATCGATTAACGGCTTTTAGTAGTCGAAGCTTCCTTGCAAGCCAGATCTTTTCAATTAAATCTTTGATCAATTTTGTCTTTATATAGTTTTTAACTTCTAAATATCTGCATAGGAGATCGACTTTCATGGAAGAAAAAGAATTACGAGAAACGTTTGAAAGGGATGGCTTTGTGATTTGCAAAGGCGTCTTTTCCAAAGAAGAAATGAAAACGCTTCTACAAGATATTGAAGCGGCTCAGCGGCGATACGATAGTGACAACTTGACTCGTGGTTCGATGACATTCAAAAGCAGTATTTTCTTTAATGAACCTAAACTGCAAGCGTTTGCTAGTCAGCAAAAAGTGATCGATCTTCTGAAGAACCTGGCAGGGCCTGACATCTGGGTACGGTGGGATCAAGCCGTGGCTAAGGGCCCTGGAGCCGATACATTTCCCTGGCATCAAGATAATCACTACAGCAAACTGATAGACCCTCACTATCAATTTTGGGTCGCCTTGACCGACTCTCACGAAAATAATGGCGGGTTATGGGTACAACCAGGCTCTCACAAAAAGGAGCAGCCTTATCGAAAGGTCGGCTACGAAATGGTGTACGGCGGAAAACCAGAAAGCCCTGTGTTAATTACGGCGGAACCAGGAGACGTGGTAATTTTCTCTTCGTTTACGCTGCATAGTACAACTCCAAATACCACCCAAGACACTCGGTGGGCCTATGTGATTGAGTACATGTCGCTTGAGCATTACGATCCTTACGTTACCCCCCCCTATTTTGTGGTGGCTCGTGATGGCAAATCCTGCCCAGAATTTGTGGAGACCTATCGGGGGCGAGAAAATCTCTTGAATCGAGTGAAGTATCGCCTGATCGATTTAACCCCGACGACAAAGATGCCGGGATGGGTTAAACAAGCCCAAAAAGTTTTGACACCAGGAACGCGATGAAATGGAATACCGCATTCTGGGTGGAACAAACCTGAAGGTTTCTGCGATCGCAGTCGGCACCTGGCAATTAAGCGGCCCCATCAACCTGGACGGGAAAGCCGATGGCTTTCCCGTCCTTGGTCGGGAACAAGCAATCCGCTTAATCCATGCGTGTGAAGACTTGGGAATTAACCTCATTGATGCGGCCGAAATTTATGGTGCGATGGGGGAAGGAGAGTGCCGGGTTGGTGCAGCACTGCAAGACAGACGTGATCGCTGGTTTGTGAGTAGCAAATTTGGGTTGCGCCAAGGCACTCAGGGTGAGCGAGTGATTAATTGTCGCCCAGAGACGATTCGTACCAGCCTGGAAGGAAGTTTGCAGCGGTTACAAACAGACTATCTCGACTTTTACCTCTATCACAGTCCGCCAGAAAGTACATGGATGGATGCAGGCAAGGACGTTTTGGAGACCTTAAAGCAGGAAGGTAAGATTCGTTTCTATGGTATTTCTACCGATGATGATCAACTACTAGAGCAATTAGCTCGGCGACACGCCGTTGAGGTGGTGCTTTTCTCCCAGTCCCTGTTAACCCATAATCCAAAGCTGATGGAAGTAGTTCAGACCTACAACCTGGGTGGCATGGTGCGAGGCGTCTTTGAAGCGGGTTTGCTCTCTGGTAAGTACTTCCATCAGAAACAGCAGGTTTCTCGTGATGATATTCGACAATCCTGGTGGGATAGTGTTGCTACAGAGCGCTATGCCGTCTACGAAACATTGATTCCAGAGGGCTTTTCCATGTCAGCCTTTGCCCTGCGCTATGTGCTGGATTTTGCGACCACTCACACTGTCGTACTGGGTAGCAAAACCATCTCAGAGTATCAGAATGCTCTACGTGCCTTTGACTTACCACCCTTAGATGCCAACACCCACCAAGCAGTGACACAACTCAGGCAAACTATTCAAAAACAACCGCTCAAACGGAGAGTGATGAATCGATTGAAGCGCCTCTTGCCGATGTCGAATCGGTGAGTTTCGAATTCAATACAGGGTAAAGATCGTACATCTGCTGTTGAAAGTACTTATAGCCTTGAGGTTCAAAGTTGCTTCACGGTTAGCTTGTCCCTGAAGCATCAAGGCTACTAGACTTGTGTGCTAAACAGGCTAGATGATAGCAGCGATCGCACGAAAACTCTGCCCTTAGCACAATGTGAAAACCGACCCAACTTGAGTCAATGCTGTGTCCTTAACTCTCCTTAACGTGGCATCGCTAGACATTAGTTATTCGGTCGGAAACCCAAAGCGGTAGCCTCTGCCATACACAGTGTTGATCAAAGGCGGCCCACCATCTGCTTCAATTTTGCGTCGCAATAGCCGCACTTGAGCAGCGAGGGCATTGCTAGTGGGTTTTTCAACGCTGTCACCCCATAAATACTGATGAATTTGCTCGTGAGTGAGAATTTGGTTTGGGTGACGCATCAGGTATTCGAGCAACTGTGTCTCTTTTTCCGACAATTCGATCGCCCGCCCCTGTCGATAGGCAAGCTGATTACGCAAATCGAGTTCCAGATCATCAACACGCAGGCGTTGAGTTGGCACCATTGGCTCCAGGGCAGTTGGACGACGCAGCAGTGCACGCACTCTCGCTAACAACTCTCGCAGCTCAAACGGTTTAATGATGTAGTCATCGGCTCCTGCATCTAACCCCTGCACGCGATCGTCGATCGTATCCTTAGCCGTGAGAAATAACACTGGTGTGGTGTCGCCACGCGATCGCAACTGCTGGCAAATCTCCAACCCAGAGTGTCGAGGCAGCATCCAGTCGAGAATCAACAGGTCGTAATGCTCCTGCTGTGCTAATTGACTGCCGCGATCACCGTCGTAGGCCACATCCACCGCATAGCCTTCGCGCGTCAACAGGAGGCCTAACGGATCGGCCATTTCGACTTCGTCATCCACTAACAGAATCCGCATAAGAGCGATTAGCCTTGAGGCATCAGCTTTCAGCTATTATTATCGTGCTGTTCGACGACTGCTGAAAGCTTTTTATGATTACCGTTGCACTCCCCAAAGGCGCTCTTCTAGCCGACAGTATCCGACTGCTAAAAGCGGTGGGGCTAGACTTCAGCGCGTTTCTCGATCCCACCAATCGGCTGTTGCAAATTACAGACCCAACGGGAACAGCAAAGGCATTGCTGGTGAGAAATTACGATGTACCGGTCTACGTGGAATATGGTCAGGCGCAGTTAGGCATTATTGGCTACGATGTGTTGCGCGAGAAAACGCCGCCCGTCGCGCATCTGGCAGATTTAGGCTTTGGCAAATGTCGTATGTCAGTAGCGGTCAAGCAGTCTAGCCCCTATCGATCAGCGCTGGAATTACCGCTCTATGGGCGAGTGGCGTCGAAGTTTGTCCACTGTGCCCGTGAGTATTTCGATAGCCTGGATTTGCCCGTAGAAATAGTGCCGCTCTATGGCTCAGTAGAACTGGGCCCGATTACAGGCATGTCAGAGGCGATCGTCGATCTGGTCGCTACTGGCACAACGTTGCGTGAAAATGGCTTGATTGAAACCGATATCCTTTTTGAGAGCACAGCCCGCCTGATCGCACATCCACTCAGCTATCGCTTAAATACAGATCGGCTGCATGAGTGGATTGAGAAGGTGCGATCGCAGGTGGCGATCGCTGCCTAAAGCTGCAATCGGGAGGGACGGCACTGTAAAAAGGCTGATGGGCATCGGTGCTTGACGTCGGGACGATCGCGCTGGCGTCAACAGGTTTCTTGATCGCCCCATTCACTTAAGGGGCTGTTGTTGCGCCCAGATACAGTTCGCCCACTTTAGGATCATTAAGTAAGTCGATGCCGCGTCCCTCAAACCGATCGCGTCCTGCTTCCAATACATAACCCCGATCGGCCATTTCTAGCGCTTTGCGGGCGTTTTGCTCCACCAGTACGATCGCCATACCGCTCTGATTAATCCGCTTTACCTGTTCCAGCACAGTGTTCACCAGGATCGGAGAAAGGGCTGCGGACGGTTCATCCAGCAACAGTAAGGTCGGTTTGAGCATCAGCGCCTTGCCCAGCGCCAGCATTTGTCGCTCACCACCCGAAAGTGTCCCGGCGCGTTGTTTTCGCCGACTCGCCAGTGCTGGAAACGTGGCAAAAATTTCTTCCTTCAGTGGTTGCAGTGGTACATCACGTACAAAGGCTCCCATCTCCAGATTTTCTTCCACAGTCAACGATCGAAAGACGTTGGAGATCTGAGGGATGTAACCCATGCCTTGCTGCACAATCTGGTCAGACTTCAGCCCTACAATGCTCTTGCCTTTGAAGACGATGCTGCCTGTATGAGGTGTCAAAAGACCAAAGATGGTCTTCGCCAAGGTTGATTTACCAGCACCGTTGGGGCCGATAACCGCAACCAGTTCACCCGGATAGAGCTTGAAATTTACCCCTTGAAGAATGTCCAGGTCTTTGATGTAACCGGCGTGGACATTTTGTACTTCGAGCAAGGGAGAAGAGTCAGTCATAGGAGTGAGTGAGGGGAAAAGAGACAGAGGGCTAAAGGCTAAAGGTTCGACTCAAAACTTACAGCAAGTTTCGTTTGAATCAGCTATGTCAACTTAGGAATGAGAATTTAATCAAACCGACAATTTTGTAGGGGCTTAGCATTCGGGTAAAAGCGCTTGCCGTAGCCGAAGGCAACCCTGCCGAAGGCTAAGCCCTTACCGTGAGGATGACCGATGTTATTTAATCCACGCTCCTTAGTCTCGCTCACGTCTGCGAGCAAGATGTAAGTGCAAAGCACTCGCTCCGCGTTTCTTGTATGCCGCAAGGCTTTACGCACTTGACCCATTTGCAAACGGCTAAAACTCAAAACGTTCTTGTCACACCTCACGCCTCTCTTTCAACTCACCACTCACTTTGGTGTTTCTTGTAGTTCCGGGCGTTCTTCAGGCACGATCGCACCTTCAACGGGACATACTTGCAAACAAATACCACAGTCAATACAGGTGGCGAAGTCAATCCAGTACCAATCGGTACCTTTTGTATTTTTGCTAGGGCCAGGATGAATACAGGCGACAGGGCAGGCATCAACGCAGTCGGCAACGCCTTCGCAGGTATTTGTAACGATCGTATGCGACACAGTGTTTCTCTAAGGGTTTTTGGTTTTTAGTGTTTAGTTGTTGGTAAGGCTGCTTCTAACAACTAAACACCAACAACTAACTACTTTATTATTGCTGGCTCACGGCTTCAATCACCGCTTTGCCATCTGGCTTTACCCAGGCGATTTGGGCAATACGGCGACCATACGCATAGGCATGCGTTTCGGCGGGTGTGCGTGTGCCCAGGTCTAGTTCAACTCTAGCTGTGGTGTCATGGCGTAGCGTTTGGGCATAAGCAAGAGCAGCCGTGTATGCTTGTGGGCTTTCGGGCACAACCAGCCAATGGCTACCGGGAGTTTGGTGGGGTAGTTGGCCCGTTGGCAGCAAGACTTGATGGAGAGGCTCGATCTGAAGGGCAAAACCAATGCCAGGATACGTTTGCCTTTCAGGATGGTACAACCCTAAAAGCTGGTCGTAGCGTCCACCTTGACCGAGCACATACTGTCCCGCCTCGCTAGTGTTGACCACTTCAAAGACCACGCCTGTGTAGTAGTCGAGTGTACGGATCAGGCTGAGGTCGAGGATGAGAGGGTGGGGCGTGGGGCATGGGGCGTGGGGCGTGGGCTGGGAGGTCGGAGGATCGCTCTCTTGCAGCAGGTCGATGAGCGATTTCAAGTTATTCACAGCGTCCTGTTGAGAGGCATCTAGCTTCAGGGTTGCAAGGCGCTGCAAGACATCGGCGGGACGACCACGCAGGTCCAGCAGCAAGAGTGCGCGTTCGCGTAACTCTGCAGACATGGGGAGCGCTTCTAGCGTCATCCGATCGAGTCTCGCCAGCGCTTGTCGTACTTTGTCTCGCAAGGGCAGGGGGAAGACCGAAAGGAGCGATCGCGTGAGTCCTGCTTCACCAAGAACGACTGACCACTGATGTAAGCCCAGACTGCGCAGGCAATCGAGCAAGAGCAGCAACACTTCAGCATCGGCTAGCAGACCACCTGCACCAACCAGCTCCACGCCTGCTTGATAAAACTCTTGCTGGCGACTGTAACTGCCTTCCTGCGCTCGTTGAAACACATTGGCGTTGTAATACAGGCGCAATGGATGGGTCGCACCGGCCATACGAGTCACAGCCGTGCGCGCGATCGAAGCCGTCAGCTCAGGACGCAACCCCAACTGCTCATCGTCTGAATCATGAAGCTGGATAACGGTCGATCGCTGAATCGCCCCGCCTGCCATCAGCGTCTCTAGCCGCTCCAGCGTTGAGGTAATGATTCGGTGATAGCCCCAACGATGAAACATTTGCTGAAGGCGATCTT
The DNA here is from genome assembly GCF_003003795.1 of Stenomitos frigidus ULC18. Classification (GTDB taxonomy): domain Bacteria; phylum Cyanobacteriota; class Cyanobacteriia; order Leptolyngbyales; family Leptolyngbyaceae; genus Stenomitos; species Stenomitos frigidus_A. The sequence continues at coordinate 33,007 of NZ_PVWK01000008.1, forward strand.
CGATCCAGCGCTTTTGAGCCACATCCAGGGGCAGCAAATCTCTGGCTCCCGCTGGTGGTTGATACACCATTATTTTTTCTTCCCGCCAAACAAACCGAATAAACCACCACCCGCTTTATCGTCTGGTTTCTTTTCGGAAGTGCCTTTGGACGGTGCGGGCTTCCCTCCCCCCCCGGAAATCTTGTTAGCAACCTTTTGCACTTGCTCCAGGCGTTGTCTACCTTCGTGCGCCATAGTGTCTTGTGGGTTAAGCTGCAACGCTTTGTTAAAGTGAATTTTTGCCATTGTCCCCTGATTTTGCTTCAGGTAGATCATACCCATCAAACTGTGGCAACGACTGTTGCTGGGATCAGCCTGTAGCCCTTCGCGTAGCTCCAAGGTTGCCTGGGCAAAATTATTTTTCGCAATGTAGGCCTCGGCGCGACGGTAATATTGGTCCGCTGGCGATTCACGCGGTGGCGGTGGATTGGGCGCATTAATCGGTACTTCACGCGATGGTGTGGTTGGAGTCGGCGTCTTTTTCTCAAGGGGCTTGAATTCACCCTTGGCCTCTTTCCGCATCAGGTAAACCAGATTAAGTTCGCTCAGTTGAGCCGTTAATTCGAGCATCTGGTCTAACTGCTCGTACTGTTTTGTCGCCAAATCTTTGAGCGCTGTGGTGTAGAAATGGTCAGGATTAGCCGCCGCCGCAAGCTGTTTTGCCAGATTGCTGAGCACGAGATCGCCCTGTTGCCGCAGTCCTTGCTGACCTTTCAGTTTCAGCACAATCATATACTCACTGCGATCGCGCTCCTGCGATAACCGTTCCCAAGCCGGATTCACCAGCTTTGACAACAGGTCACTGGCACGTTGTCGAGCCTCTTCCGTTTCTGAGGCACCGCTATCGGGGTGGAGTAGACGAGCAATTTTAAGGTACCGCTTACGGATGTCCTTAATTTCGGCATCCACTGGTACTCCCAAGATGGCGTGATGATCGGTGAAATCTAAAAGAAACAGTCCGCGCTCGATTTGGAAAGACATGGTGCAATCCGTTTGTCTACCGTGGAAATTCCTTCTAGTGTAATACCGACTGAGCAAGCTGCACGCTAGCGTAGTCTACCAAACTTTCAGAAAATAAATGCTTTTTGCCCTTTGAACGCCTCAAAAAAGCGATCGGCCATAGGCAGGGATAGCCCTACTCCCTACTCCCTACTCTCCACTCCCCACGTCCCTAACGGCGGTACCTCTTGCAACGCCTGACTTAAGCTAGGGTGCAGTTGACCGTTCGTTGCCAAAATCCGCCCAGTGTTAATGTCCATTGGGCTCCGATCGTAAGCCGTCACCAGCCCTCCCGCTTCCTCAACCAGCACAATACCAGCAGCAATATCCCAGGGCGATAGTCCTCGCTCCCAATAGCCATCCAGGCGACCAGAAGCAACATAGGCCAGATCTAAGGCAGCAGAACCACCACGCCGTACACCCTGAGTCAGATGGGTGAGGTAACAGAACTCGGCATAGTTGTTGTCTGTTGTTTGGCGACGATCGTACGCGAAACCGGTGACCAGTAGACTCTTTTCCAGAGCGGCTGTCTTAGAAACCCGAATCGGACGGCGATTGCACGTTGCACCTAAGCCCTTAGCCGCACGGAACAATTCCTGCCGAGAGGGATCAAAGATTGCGCCCACTTGAGGCACTCCATTGATTAGCAAACCGACTGAAACGGCTGAGACGGGATATTGGTGTGCATAGTTGGTTGTTCCATCCAGCGGGTCGATCGCCCATAGATAAGCGCTTTCCTGATTGCCTAACTTGCCGGATTCTTCAGCCAGAATGCTGTGCTCTGGCACATGACGGCGCAAAACCTCTAGGATCGCTGCCTCTGCGGCCTTATCTGCCTCTGTCACCAGATCGCCGGGGCGTCCCTTTTCTTCGATCGCGTGCAGGTTTCCCCAGTAAGCCTGCAAAAGAGCACCCGCGGCCATTGCCGCTTCTGTAGCCACGTCAAGAAAAATTTGGAGTTGATTCACGTCAGAAATCATAAGATTAAAGATGAGGAATGGAGCCTTCTAGCGAACGCCCCGTAGGGACAGGTCCAACAACAAGATTAACGGCTAGATGTAAAGACTCTGGTAAAGTCTGCCCCAACCAACGACTTTTTTTAAGGGAAAATCCTCAAGCTCCAGCTAGAGGGTAATGATTGGGCGTCAGCGACTACTCCCCACGCCCCACTCTCTCCTGCCGCCGCTGACTACGAAACTCTGCCGGACTTACCCGCAGTGGTTGAGCAGGGTTCCAAACCCCTAGCCCTAAGACTCTTGCGTACTCTTGGGCGTGGAGTAGCCGTTGATCATACTTGCTATTGGGCAGATGGGGGGTGACGATCGCGTAGCCTTTGGCAACCATCATTTCATTCAGCAGGACGCCATTCTGCCAGACGTAAGCCAGCCGCCGCCCGATCGCATCTCGTGGTTCTGCATCCGTTTCTAGCAGCACCGTCTGGTTGCGAAGCTGCTGCTCTAACTGTGCTTTTGCGGCTTCACCCCAGGGTTGCTGCCTAACATCGGGTACATCGATCCCTTCTAGCCTGATACGCTCGGTCACGTCTGGCGCTGCCGTAGTACCTTCCACTTCAAACTCACGCCCACTCATAATGCCCTTGACTGCAACTGTGAGCCCTTGAGACGGCACCATAGACTGGCAGGCTGTGAGCAACATAAAGAGAGCCACGCTGAGTAAGAACAGTTTCAGCGGCTTCCCTGCAATCCAGTTTGAATGTTTCATTTTGAGCAGCGATGTCCTAATCTTCGTCGAGTGGCAAGCCTGCTTTTATTTTGCCCTTGCCGAAGTAGCGACCAAACTGCAGCTCGTAGACTTCATCTTCATCCTGGGTTTCCACTTCCAGATCAGACCGGGCATAGCTAACGCACAGCAGTGCGTACCCTTGTTCCTGCAATTTGGGTGACAAGCCCATTGCTTCGGGCTGAAAGAGCTCTCCTGAAAGAACGCGAACAGCACAGGTCGTACAGGCTCCGTTGCGACAGGCGAAGGGTAACGCAACCCCCTGGGCTTCAGCTGTATGTAAGATGTAGCGATCGTCGGGAACTTCGACCGTGTAACGTTGGTTGGTGCGGCGATCGTGAATGCGAACAGTGTAAAAATGCGGCATGAATTCAGAGTAGGCTTTATGAGCAAACGGACAGTGTAGACATGAGATTCTAACCCTGAGCTTAGCTAAGACCATTCACTCGTGATGCGAATGATTGGTTGCTGAGAGTCTTTGGTCTAAAGTCTACCTGTTTCTGCTAGGATAATTATCCTGTGACTGTTAACGCAGCACGGTCTTGTGGAGAGATGGCCGAGTGGTTGAAGGCGCAGCACTGGAAATGCTGTTTAGGGGTAACTTTAACGAGGGTTCGAATCCCTCTCTCTCCGTTTAAGGCGATTTTCGGCAAAGATTTTACCCTTCGACTCCGCTCAGGGTGCAAGCTGGCTGAGCGGAGTCGTTGGCGTAGCCTGCCCGTAGGGCATAGACAGCGGGTAGTTTGTTTACTAGAAATCTTCTTAAAGCCTTGCCAATGATCCAGCGTTACTCGCTTCTGGGAAAGCAATACTGAGTTTTGCTTAAGCGTTACAGGCGTTTGCTCAACTATCACTCGTGTTTAAGCAAGTACGCTTCGATCGCCTCCCAGTACTCGTTGCTTTGTGCGCGGGTTACAGCGGTTTGCAGCTAAATGAAGTATATACCCAAACCTGAAAGCCTTATTCATAATCCTCTTAACATCTGCCTTCTGCCTTCTGCTCCTGCATTTAGAACGGGGAACAGCCAGGAATAACCAAGTTTTGTTGCAGTTCTTTCTCACTACAGAGGAAATCTCTTAGTAATGAGAGTAGTCCTCCTTTGCCCCTGAGGGCGTCTGAACCATGCCTGTACCGCTGAAGTCTGTTGGTCTGGCGCTGAGTTGGTTACTTACCCTTGGTGTGCCGTTCGCCCTTCCGCTTGTCGGCTCCAGCATTGCTGTTGCCCAGGCACCCACAAACCAGGAGCGGAAAGCAGAAGCAGATCGACTGTTGAAACTGGGAACTGAGCAATTCAACACCAGTCAATTTGAAACGGCGTTGCAGACCTGGCAACAAGCCCTCAAACTCTATCAAGAACTCAAAGACCGCCGCGGGGAAGGAAATGCACTGGGAAATCTGGGCAATGCTTACTATTCTCTCGGCAACTATCCCAAAGCAATCGAGTACCAAGAACAAAGTTTGGCGATCGCCCGTGCAATCAAAGACCGACTTGGGGAAGGACAATCGCTGGGGAGTCTGGGCAGTGCTTACTACTCTCTCAGCAACGATGCCAAAGCAATCGCGTACTATCAGCAGTGGTTAGCGATCGCCCGGGAAATCAAAGACCGTAAGGGTGAAGGCAGCGCTCTCAACAATATTGGCAGCACGTTAGCCAAACAGCAGCAGCCAGAGTTAGCCATTGTCTTTTATAAACAATCCGTCAACGTCCGTGAGGGCATCCGGCAGGACATTCGCACGCTCGATCGCAGCCTCCAGGAGTCCTACACCCAATCCGTTGCAGGCACCTATCGCCAACTCGCCGATTTGCTGATCGCCCAGGGTCGCATTGGTGAGGCGCAGCAAGTGCTGGAACGGTTAAAGCTCCAGGAACTGAACGACTTCACCAAAGGCACCCGTTCCTCCACAACGATCCCCGACGTTAGCTTTAACGCCGCTGAGACTCAGATCAAAGGCAAGCACACTAGCCTGATTGCCTTTGGCGGCAAGTTCTACGACTGCGAACAACAACGCTGCCCGCAATACAGCGAACTCAAAACTCAATACCAGGGCTTATCCAAAGAATTCCAGGCTTTTGTCGAACAAATCAAACAACAACTGCGCGACGGCAGACTGACGCAAGTCGATCAATCCACTCAGGACTTTCAAGCCAGCGCCGAGCGCGTCGTCACCGCTCACCCCCATTCCATCCTGATTTATCCCCTCGTTCTCGACGATAAAGCCCGCCTTCTCTGGGATCCAAAGGCGGCGTGCTCAGCAAAGCCGCTGTTTGCGCTTTGGGTGCGAAAGCCCTCTATAACAAAGTCTCTCAATTCCAAGCCCTCGTCAGCAAACGGGGCGACGAAACCCAACTCAAAGCAGTCGGCAAAGACCTCTACGACTGTCTGATCAAACCTCTGGAAAGCGAACTCAGCGCCAACCAGATCAAGCACCTGATCTTTGTGCCCGATCGCGCCACCAATTACATTCCCATGGGTGCCTTATTCGATGGCAAGCAATACCTGATCCAACGGTTCGCGGTTTCCAACATCCTCTCTGCTGGCTTGACCGACACCGACGATCGGCTGCAATCCCCACAGAACACGCCTATCCTCGCCCTGGGTCTAACTCAGGCTAAGGGAAATTTTGGTGCCCTGCCCAACGTCAAAGCAGAATTGGCTGCGATCGTGAAACAAGCGAAGGGTACTGGCATCTATCCCGGCGATGAGTACCTCGACCAGGCGTTCACGAAAGCAGCTCTGGAAGACAACATTCGCGGTCACAGCATTATCCACATTGCTACCCACGGCGAATTCAAACCCGCCAATCCCCGCGACTCCTACTTTCTGTTGGGCACAGGCATCCCTTATCTGATTAAGGATGTGCAAACCCTCCGCGACCTCAAAACCGTCCATCTCGTGGTGCTCTCCGCCTGCGAAACGGGTTTGGGCGGTGCCGATGGCTTAGGGCTAGAAGTGTCGGGCATCAGCTCGTTTTTTATGGGCGATCGCGATCGGGCAAAAGCCGTGCTGGCATCCCTCTGGCAGGTCAACGACAACAGCACGGCTCAATTGATGCAGCAGTTCTATCAAAACCTGGCAAAAGGCACCATGACCAAAGCCGAAGCCCTGCGGCAGGCGCAACTGAGCCTGATGGGAGGCAGCGGTGCAACAGCCTCAACGCGCGGTGACAGCTTCAAATTGCCTTCTACCGCTGGATCGAAACCCGCGATCGTCCACAACTACAGCCATCCCTACTACTGGGCACCCTTTATTCTCATTGGCAATGGCTTGTAGCAGGCAATCACTCACCCGCGTCAGCATGGCATCAACCCGGAGACTGGTATGAAACGACGACAGTGGTTGCAGATGAGTGGCGGGGCGATCGCGACGCTGGGGATGAACCAGCTTGATCTAGAGCACAAAGCCCTCCGCTATGCCGGGGTACTGGCTCAGGGCACTGGTCGTAAACGCGCTTTGCTGGTGGGCATCAACAAATACACAGGCACCAGTAAGGGCGAGTGGCTCCCGCTGCAAGGGGCGGTGAACGATGTGGAGCTGCAACGCGAGTTGTTGTCGCTGCGCTTCGGGTTTAAGGACATTCAAGTGCTGACGGATGAAAAGGTAACCCGTGCAAATATTGTGGACACCTTTAACCACTTTTTGATTCAGGGCGCAAAGCCCGGAGATGTGGTGGTCTTTCACTTCTCCGGGCATGGCTCCAATGTGAATGATCCGGACAAGGTGCATGACGACGGATTGACAGGCACGATCGTGCCCTATGACCACGAACTCCCCTTTGGCTATCCTAATACTGGTGGCGTTGTCAATGACATTACTGCTGGGACGCTCTTTTTGTTAATGGCTGCCCTGAAGCAAAAAGATGTGACCAACGTAACGGTGGTACTGGATAGCTGCTATGCCGGGGCAGGGGTGCGAGGGAATTTGATTGTGCGATCGCGTCCCGGTGAATTTGAACTACGTGGGAATGGACGGACTTCTAAGCTAGAAATGAATCCGCGCGAACGGGACGAGCAGCAACGCTGGTTGAAAGCACTCAATCTGCCTAAGGACGACTGGATCAAGCTCCGTCGTGGCCAAATTGCTAACGGGGTTGCCTTACTGGCGGCAGCGCGCAATCAACAGGCGGTGGATGCGGTTTTTGCCAAAGACATCCATGCAGGCGTGTTTACTCAGGCACTGACCCGCTATCTCTGGCAGCAGACCGAAGCCCAGACGTTGAATATTGTGATGACTGCGGCACAGTCGAAAACAGAGAAGTTTTTGAAAACAGTGCCCAATGCCCGCACCCAAACGCCTTTTTCGGAAGTGGCACCCGGAACCAGGAACGACCAGAAAAGCATCTATTTCTCGCCCTTTCAAACTAACGGGTCAGCGGATGCTGTCATTAAACAGGTAAGGGGGAATCAGGTCAAAGTTCTGCTGACCGTTGATCCAGGCAGCGTAGAAGCATTGGGTCGGGGTGCCCAGTTAAAGCTGGTCGATGACACGGGAGCCGAGACTGGGATTCTGCACATTGAGTCGCGCAACCAACTGGAGGCACAAGGGACGCTGCAACGCACGGGCAACGCGAAGCTTCACCCCGGCGCGGACTTGCAGGAGCAGATTCGCGCCATTCCCAAAGACATCACGTTGCGGATTGGACTCGATCGCTCCCTGGCACCCGATATCGAGACGGCTAAACAACTGCTACAAGCGATGCCCCGTATCGAAGCCCTTCCGCTGTTGCAGCAAGAAGTGCACTATATCCTGGGACGCAAGGATGGTCAGGTCGGATTGTTTTCGCCTGGTTTCGATCCGTTACCAGACTCGCCTGGGGAGGTTGGAGAGACTGTAACAGCCGCCATCAAGCGACTGCAAGCCCAGTTCAGTTTGCTTCTTGCGGCACGCATCCTGAAGCTGATGCTAAATACCCAGTCTTCGCGCTTGAAGGTGAGTGCAGCAATGCGTGTGGCAAACTCCAAGGAAATCCTGGCGCAATCCTTCACGGTGCGGGGCGGTGGCAAACCAATGCAAACCATCCAAAGTCTACCAGCAACGCCTGTGCAACCCCTCTCGCGGCTGAAGGTGGGACAGACGTTTCAGTTGGTGGTGCAAAACCAGGAAGCACAGCTGCTCTATATCGGGGTGGTGTTTGTCAATCCTGATGGCACGGTGCTGCTCTATCCCACCGAGCAACAATTAGCCGCCAATCAAGAAATGGTCATTCCTGCTCAAGATGGGATTGAGCTACAGCCGCCGTTGGGCGTGGCAGAGGTGCTGATCATTGCCAGTGCGGTGTCGCTGGAGAGGGCGTTGAGTGCGCTGAGTGCTATTCGCCAACAGCAGCAGGCGACACAGCGAGGACAGGCCACGATCGACGCTGTAGGGCAATTGCTGGATGACCTGGATGCAGGCACTCGCGGCAGTAAGCGACCCGCTTCCGATGTGCGGTTAGTGGATACCCGCCAAATGGCAGCACTGTCGATCGCCTTTGAGATTGTGGCTTGAAATTGTGACCTAACGACCTGCACCCAAAATCTGCTCTGCGGTTAGCTCTAAGTCTGAAAAAGCAGAGGACACGACGACTTCGCTGACCTGATAGGCACGGTCTTCGTATAAGCCATCAACCCATTCCAGTACGGTGACTTTTTGCGCGATCGGGTCTACGATCCAATACTCTGGAATGTGCCGTCCAGCGTATTCGGTGCGTTTGTAGCGATAGTCGCGGTTCTCTTGTTGCGGACTTACCACTTCCACCACCAGCAAGGGTGGTGGCATCTCGTGGGTAATTAAGGATTGCTTCGCTCCGTCTAAAGCAATGGCAGCTTCTTCTGATAGCACCATGAAGTCGGGTTCGCGAGCCGTTGCTCGTTTCCCACCCACCGCAATTTGGGCACCGATTCTCAAATGGTAGTAGGGAATGCCTAGCTGCAGGAACGTGGCAAACAGAAAGGATGCGATCTGGTTGTTCAGGTCACTTTCAGGAGGCATAGCAATCAGAATTCCATCATCTAGCTCGTAGCGGGTGTCGGTGCCATCGTCGTAGTTGAGGTAGTCTTCAAAGGTCATGGGTTTGGTGGCGATCGCCATTGCGTTCCCCTCCTGCTGGATGCTTGACTCTCTCATGATATTGCCTCCAGGATGGGTGGTGCGATGATTGGCAAGCGTGATCGCGGTTGAGCGTGTAGAGAAAGCTTCACAGCGAACCATGAGAGTGCCAAGGATGGCATAGCTACATTGCTTGGTGTCGAGGAGCATCATGACTCAAACGGATTCGGTTCGGAGTCAAAGTGAGCCTCGCCACGTGAGTTTTGGACAGCCTCCAAACAATCTTGGAGATCGTTACCTGACCAGGTGCCAATTGTTTTCAGATGGGACAGGAAGGCTTGAGCCGATGGGATGGAGGAATCTGTGTGCAACGATCGCACAAAGTCCAGCACTGCGCCCAGTCGATCGCTGGGTAAGGCGGCAATTTCGGCAAGCAGTTGGGCTTTGAGTTGCAGCGGGTCTGCTTGGGTCTGGCTCATGGGATTTCCGCTCAGAGAGTATGACTGGTGTAAGACGCTCAGCCTGGAGTCTCGCAGCAGCCGTCGATCGCCATTGCGTTCCCCTCCTGCTGGATGCGTTTCTCTCTCATGATATGGCTTCCAGGATGGGCGGTGCGATCGCCCGCGATGGCGTACAGGTAGCGCTGGCAGACACCCCAGAAGCAGACGGAGCCATGCTGCAAACCATCAGCGAACTGGATCAACAGTTGAGAGCACAGGCAAGCGCGATCGCCCCCTTCACCCAGTCAACCGATTGGCGCTCCAGTTTCAGCCCCAAGGAAACCGCCTGGTGGTGGTTTTTGGCAGCACCTAAAACAGGATGGGCAACAATGGACTGGCTCTGGAGCGTGGCTGCCATCACCTTTCTCACCATTTCTCTGGGACTGGTGGGTGACATTTCTACTCGTTTCCTCAAAGGCGGCCCCGATACCGCAGGCGCGATCGCCGTCAGTGTGCAAAGCATCTTGACGCTCTTAACAGCGGGTGGCGCACTCACCAAGGCTGGACAGACCGCAGGCAAGCAAACGCTCAAAGCCGTCAAAGTGCCAGAGCCTTACTGGCAGGAGTTAGGCGCTGGGTTTGCCTTTCTGTTGCTCTTAGGGCTATTTGGTCTGCGACAGTCCTTGCCTCAGATCTCCATCTGGTACACCGATCGGGGACTGGAAAACTACCACAAAGGCGATTGGGGCAGTGCCGAAGCCCACTTGAAACGGGCACTCGAACTGAATGCTGACAACACCACGGCTCACTTCTGGCTAGGCCGACTCTACGAAGACCTGCAAAGGCCCGATGAGGCCCGCAAGCAGTATCAGTATGCGATCGCTGCTAAGCCCGATGCCGTCAATAACCTGGCACGGCTCAGTATCCTCAAACAGGACTACTCAACCGCCATTTCACTCCTGCAAAAAACCCTCTCTGATGAGCAAACGTCACTAACCCCCGAAACAAAATTTGCCTTGATGAAAAACATGGGCTGGGCACGGTTGAAGCAGAAAAATTTCATCGATGCCGAAACCTGGTTAGGGGATGCGCTGCAACTGGGGCAAGCCAGCAAACTACCCAACGAAAAAATCGCTGCTGCTCATTGTCTAAGGGCACAAGTGATCGAAGCGGAGGGCAATTCCAAAAAGCCATTACCCGCTCAGAAAAAAGCCCTGCCTGATTGGAAATTCTGCGCCCAGTACGGCACTGCCACTGTCCCCGAAGAAGACGAGTGGATGACCACTGCCCAACAACGCCTGACCAGGCTGGAGGCTCCCCGGTGAAACTCAATCGGTTTCAACAGAGCCGTCGATCGCTCACCATCCTGAGTCTGATGGTCATGGTGATGGCGATCGTCCTCCTGATCGTGCCGCTCACCCTCGCCCAATCTGCCCCAGCCAATCTCCCTCGTTCTGCCAGGATTCAACTCATTACTGGACAAGGCAAAGTGCGCGTTCAACGGGTCAATCCTCCCCAGACTCTGTTCGCTCGTCAGGGCACCGAAATCAATCGAGGCGATTTGATTTCCCCAGACAGCGGTGTGCAGGTCAGCATTCTTTGTCCCAACGGATTGCAGCGATCGGTGAAAGGAGTCACTGGCTTGGGTAAAGTTTGCCCCGTCTGGAAAACCGACGCGTCCAGAGGAAACCAGGATGCCGATACAGCTGGTGGACTGGATCACTCGATTCCCTATCTGATCACACCACGGCATACTCTGTTACTCAGCGCCAAGCCCCGATTGCAATGGAACCCGGTTCCCGGTGCCAGCCAGTATACGGTTGAGGTTATCGGTCCCAACGGCACACAATGGGCAACGCAAACAAAAGACACTCAAATCACCTATGCGGGCAAACCGCTCGAACCTGGTGTTGCCTACTCGCTGGTAGTCACAAGCGACAGTGGACGTTCGTCTCAGGCAGACAAAACACCCGACGGCACCCCGGTCAAAGCGCTCGACTTTAGACTGTTGCGTCCAGCCGAAGCCACTGCTGTCCAGGCAATCACGTCCAAACTGCTGCAACCTAACCCCAACGATGAGGCAACTGTCCTCATGCTGGCTTCCTACTACGGAGACTACAGTTTGCCCTCAGAAGCGATCGCGGCTTATGGCTTGTCCCAGGACACCGATCAAACCTATAGCCTCAGCGCTGACGCGATCGAAACGCTACAGGCTCAGCTTAAGCAAGGCAAGCAGTCTCCCCTTTTGTCTCGCACTCTGGGAGACCTTTACTGGCAAACAGGCTTGCTGCGGTTGGCAGGGGAAGCTTATACAAAGGCGATCGCTCAGGTACAAACGCCAGAGGATCTCGAAGAGTGGACGCTGGCTTACTATGGCTTAGGCAAAGTCTCCGTAACGCTTGGCGAACCACAGCAGACGCTGCAATGCCTCACTCAAGCCAGAATGGGTTTCCTCTTCCTGGGAAACCCGGCGAAAGCGAAGGCATTACAGCGTCAGATCGAGCAACTGAAGCCAGCAGCAGGTCATTCACTCAACCGATAAAAGCTCACAGCAATTGAAAATCACTGACAGTCCGTGAAAGCTGCGATCGTGAGATCGAACCGATTAAGGTCACTCCAACCACTCTCTTTGTTTATAGAACGTTTCAAAGGCTTGCCATGAAAGCTTTCACCCTCTTTCAGCTTGATCTTACCCGCGCCTGGTAAGCAGCGGAAAGACGACATTTAATCTGTCTTACCCCGATCTCCAAGCCTTTCAGAAAGCGACACTTAATCCGTCACTTTTTCAAAAGACGACATCTAATCTGTCATTTTTGCCGACTGTCTTACAGCCTCTTTTAGCCCTCACAATCTCTCGAACGCCCTGATATAACGAGAGAATAGCTTGATGACAACAATTTGTCTCGACGACATTTAATTAGTCACTTTACATGTATCTTTAGACAGGCTGTTGATCACTTGAGTGAGCTTTCCCCTAACCCTGTGACGGCGGCTTTCAAAGGCACAACTGCATCAAAAGTGAGCTCCCTGAGAGCAAGTACTGGCAGGCTCCATCCAGAAAGATTCCAGAAAGTCCCTAGAAGCAACCGTTTTTTGAGTCTAGCGCTAGCGCAAATGTTCGCGCCAGCAGTGCAGGTGAGGGTAGAGAGACTGGTAGCGTTCCCAAGCGTCTGAGAGCCTGACATCCAGCGATCGAGGTGAGGTGGGGTGAGCCGCGATCGCGACTGGAGGCACATCATTGGCATCAGCGTAAACGCCGCTACCAATCCCAGCGAGAAGAGCAGCACCCCGCGCCGATGCTGCTGCTACCGTGACGCTGTAGAGTGGCAACTGCAGTACATCAGCCAGCAATTGTCTCCAGGCGGGTTCTAACGTGCCACCCCCTGCTAACTGTAAGGTTGTCGCATTAACGCCTGTGGCCGCGATCGCAGCCAGCCCCTGCTTCAGCGAAAACGCAACCCCTTCCAGGGCTGACCGCATGAGGTGTGATCGTCCGTGATGCAAGCCCAAACCTACCCAGGCACCCCGCGCAATCGGGTCAAGGTGGGGCGTTCGTTCGCCTGTAAGATAAGGCAAAAAGGTGAGTCCCTCGCAGCCTGGAGCAACGCTGAAAGCGTCGGCATACACCTGCTGCCAGCTAAAGCCAAAAAGGTTGCGAACCCAATCCAAAGCCAGTCCAGCATTTTGCATGGCGGCAAGGGTGTACCACTGGTTTGGCAGCGCAGCGTGATAGAGATGTGTGCGACGGTGCGGATCGGCGATCGGCTGCGATCGTGGCGTAACAATTTGAGCTCCAGAGCCAACCGTTAGCTGCATCGTTCCAGGTGACAGCAAGCCACTGCCCAACATTGCGGCTGCGGTATCAGCAGCACCTGTGATGACAGGCAGACCAGGTGGCAAACCCAGATTTTTAGCCGCCGCGACGGTTAAAGCGCCTGCAATGCTGGTGGATGGCACAAGAGTTGGTAGCCAATCAGCACGAAGATGTAGTGCGTCTAAAACCTCGATCGCCCACTCATCCGCGAGCAGATCGTACAGCAAGGTTCCTGATGCATCCGAGGGCTCAGTGGCGACCGTTCCAGTGAGCCGAAAACGTAACCAGTCTTTGGGTTGCAGGGCCCAACGAGCGGTGGTGTAAACGGCTGGTTCATGCAACTGTAACCAGAGCAACGTTGCACCTGCCATCCCTGTTGTGATTGGGTTCGCAAGCAGTTGTAGCAAGTTAGGAGCCAGCGTCCGATACCGCTCTAAGACCTGGCTCGATCGCGTATCCGCCCAGAGGATGGCAGGACGCAACGGTTCACCCTTCGCGTCGGCTAGCACCACGCCATGCATTTGACCCGATAGCCCGATCGCCTGCACATGATCGCCCTGACCCTGCATGACGGTTCTGACAACGATCGCCACTGCTTCCCACCACTCAGCTGGGTGAATCTCTGCCCATCCTGGTTGTGGCGATCGCACGGTGTAGGCATGGGATGCTTCCGCAATCACGGTGCCATCGATCGCCAGCAGCAGCGCTTTCACCGACCCCGTCCCTAGATCAATACCAAGCAACATAGACAGGCACTAAGTGCTTAGTAAAAATAACTGCATACTTCTGGCTCACCCATCAACGATCAGCTTTTCGCTGACCGCTGACTGCTGACCACTACAGCCATCGCATCATTTCCTTTACATCTTTACAGCCGCTAAGCACTTTGAAACACTTCATTCGAGAACATTTCTGTGAGGGCACCTAAATAGGGTAAAAAGATTGCCACATCATTGGGCGAAAGCCGATCGTGCATTTCCCAGCCGATCGCTTGAAGCATCTCCTGTACTAGCCGCCAGCTGACTTTCAAACGAGGATACAGCATGGCGCAGAGGGGAAATAACTCACGCTGCACAGATTCGATGCTATCTTCCAACACACACAGACAGAGATACACCTGAAACATCTCTACATCACGAATGCTAGAGGTTCTCACTTGTGGAGCGCTAAGCGAACCGCTGTAGGTCTCGTAGCTGGGAGATTGACGACAAATTTGCTTACAAACTTCCTGAGCAATCCGGGTGCTAATGGGTAACAAGTGCTGCACTCCCCGTAAAGCTGGAGACGTTTGTGAATGATTGCCTGCGGCTTCATAGGCAGCTCGAAGCGGCATGTACAGGTGGTCATCCATGACTTTGAAGTAGGGCTCCAACAGCAAGCGTTCGGCTGATGAAAGGCTCTCGAGTAGCGTCTGTCCCGTGTAGTGAAACTGCATACTTACGAAGCCGATCGCCCGTGGATCGTCTGCCGTATACTTTTGCCGAACTCGCCCAAACTCATTACCGACCAGCACCGAGAGGCGACGAGGCGTGACGCGATCGCCATAAGCAGCCAGCGCTTTCTCAAACAACGCATGTGAGTCAGCAGCAATTTGCCAGGGATTAATCACGTTCAAATCAATCCCGTGACGACGAACTTCTTCAGCCAGGAGATTTTCAGTCAAGGACCACGCCTGGGCACTGGCCAACTTGAGACTTTGCTTGAGGTGCTTGGCTGTACGAAGGCGCCCTTCTTGGGATGTAATCTCTGCTAAGTCAGCACTTTTCCGTAGTCTTTCTGCCGCATCACGGGTTGTCACAGAGATAATGTAGTTCTTGGCCCAAAGAGCTGCCAAAGACGAAATTTTCGTTGAAGAAATCTTTCCAATTTTTGATTCTGTAATGGAGCTTTTAAGATCAATAGGGTGAGCTTGCGCCGAAGTCGATGCAACCGGAGAAGCCATTTTTTTATCTAAACTCATCACTTTAAATCAGCCAATCAGGACAGAGAGGACACACCGATCGGACTCTACTCTGGGGCTTAGTCGAGTCCTGCTTGAAATTGGGATTAGTATGATGTAGATAGCTATCAGAAAACAACAGCTTAGTTACGATTGTTTACTTCTACTTAATGACTAATTAATTTTACTTGCGTAGAAATACTTGAGCACTTGCTACGAATAGTTGCATCTGTACTTAAAAGCAGCGATCCTCTTACACAAGTTGCTACAAAAGTATTGTTTGGAAGGAACATGGAATTCTTTAATCACTAAATTTCAAGCTTAAATTTCGATGAAAGCCTGACCATGCCAACTAATCAAAGAGCTCAATTTTTAGCATGGCTAGGCTTCTTTGTGATATTCGTTTTGTCAATGGGCGCTTTGTCAATCGGCATTTTGTCAACAGTGGCTGTGGCTGTGCCTCTTGACGCTAGTAGAGACGTTGCAGCTGTCGCGTTCAATCTGCGGCTGCAGCAGCGAGAAGCCTCTGCATTCGTGCTCCGCAAGCTGGCGCAAGCAGATGTCGTTTATTTGGGTGAGACCCACGATCGCCCTGCCGATCATCAGGCTCAGCTTGAAATTATCCAGGCCTTGCAGCAACTGCGACCAGAACTGGCAATCGGCATGGAAATGTTTCAGCGCCCTTACCAGTCGGTCTTGAATCGCTATTTGGCAGGTGCATTAACGGAAGCGGAACTGCAGACCCAGAGTCAATACCAGAACCGCTGGGGCTACCCCTGGGACTTTTACGCCCCCATTCTCCGCTTCGCCCAAAGCCATCAGCTGCCCGTAATAGCGCTCAACACGCCTACAGAAATTACTCGTAAAACCGCTCGCACGGGGCTAAAGAGTCTGACGCTGACCGAACGGCGTTTTATTCCGCCCCCATCAGCAGTTGTGCTCGGCCCACAGGTTTACCGCGATCGCCTCCAAAAAATCTATGGTGCTCATGATGGAAGCGCTAGTTTGGAACAGTTCTTTCAGGCACAGGTGCTTTGGGATGAGACGATGGCCGAACGCATTGCTCAAACGCTGCAACAACAGCCGAAAAGACTCGTGGTTGTTCTGGTAGGGCAGGGGCATCTTCTTTACGGAGACGGGATTCCCGCACGAGTGGCTCGACGAGTGCAAGCAACGCGATCGCGAGCACCGTTCACCCAAATCTCGCTCCTGTTCAATGTAGAGGCACCAGAGATTCGGCGCGATCGTCAGATCGCTGATTACATTTGGTCGTCGCAGGCAATTCCTGCAGCACCATAATTACAGTAGCTATAGCCCACGCGCAGCCCCAGACGATGCTAACCAAAGCCCTTGAGCCAGCTTTCACACACTGCCGAAATCGCATCTACAATAGACTTGCACTTCCCGGCCTCATGGTAGTACGATGGGAGACTGTGTTAATTAAACCGACCGATGCCAAAGCTAAAAACTCGTAAAGCCGCCGCAAAACGCCTGAGAGCCAGCGGCACTGGGAAGGTCATGCGCCGCAAATCGTTCAGAAGTCACCTTCTTGAGCACAAGAGCGCTTCTCGTAAGCGACGGCTTGCAGGGGTGGCAGTTGTGAATGAACGCGATGAGGCGAATGTTCGCCTGATGCTTCCATATCTATAAAGTTATGAGTTCAAAACTTTGAGTGTTGAGTGATTCATTCAACCCAAAACTCAAAATTCAAAACTCACCAAGCAGTGTTTAGAACTTCAAGGAATTTGTAACGATGACACGGGTAAAGCGCGGCAATGTCGCTCGCAAGCGCCGCAAAAAGATTCTGAAGCTGGCGAAAGGGTTCCGGGGGTCTCACTCTCGCCTTTTCCGCACAGCCAACCAGCAGGTCATGAAGGCATTGCGGAATGCCTATCGCGATCGTCGCAAACGGAAGCGTGATTTCCGTCGCCTTTGGATTACGCGCATTAACGCGGCTGCGCGTCAGCATGGTCTGAGCTACAGCCAGTTTATGGGCAGCTTGAAAAAGGCTGACATTCAGATCAATCGCAAAATGCTGTCACAAATGGCGATTCTTGACCCGGCTGGCTTCAGCAAGGTCTTAGAAGTGATGAGCCAAACAGTGAAAAAAGCAGCTTGATGCTAAGTTTTGCCGCTTGGTATGGCAATGAAGCTGTCTGCGCTAATTAGTGGTGTTTTAGGGTTTAGCTTTGTGGGGGCACTTTTTCCAGTGCTCTCATTTTGTGCTGCAGCGGATCTGCAGACGATTCAACAGCGTGGGCGCCTCATTGTTGCCGTCAAGGCCGATCTTCGTCCGCTCGGTTTTCGGGAAAACAACAGTCAACTTAAAGGGCTAGAAATTGACATTGCGCAACGGCTGGCGCAGGATTTGCTGGGGCGCAAGGATGCTCTTGAACTGCAGGCTGTCAACAATTCCGATCGCCTTGCTGCTGTGTTAGAAGGTAAAGCAGATATTGCGATCGCCCATGTTACTGGCACGTCCGTGCGATCGCGCCTGGTGAGCTTCAGCGTCCCCTATTACCTGGATGGCACTGCCCTGGTGACTCGTGACTCTTCTGTGCAGCGCATGGCTGATGTGGGTAAACGGACGATCGCGGTGCTAGATGGTTCTAGCACCATTGCGACTCTGCGCTATCGATTGCCCGAAGCCAACCTCATCAGCGTGCCCTCTTACCAGGCGGCCCATGCTTTGCTGGAGAAAAATGAAGTGATTGCCTTTGCTGCGGATGCTAGTGTCCTAACTGGATGGGTGCAGGAGTTTCCGTCTTACCGCTTGCTGACCCCCACTCTCTCCGCAGAACCGCTTTGTATTGTCATGCCAAAAGGTCTCCAGTACGAGGACCTCCGCTCACAAATCAACCAAATCATTTCCCGCTGGATCGCCGAAGGTTGGCTGCAAGAGCGGGCCAAGTACTGGGGGTTGCCTTAGGATCGTGGATCAAATAAAATCGACACATTGTTTGCAGGTAGGGGCGCACGGCCGCCCCTGCGGGAAATGCCGGAGTGATTAAATTCGTGTTCCTTAATGAAGAAGAGGCTATAAGGATAAGGGTTAAGGGGTATCGCGCTGCTGATCTGTAAGGTCAGCCATAGCCACTGTTTTGTAGCCTTTCTTTTCTCCCACCTTTTTACGGTAAAGTTGACGTGACGGCAATTTCGACAGTTACTACGAACGAACGCGTAGCTGGATGAAATTGCGCTAAAGATAATTTTGGGAGCTGAGAAAGTGGAACCGCCTGCTTGGGGAACGTTCCTTTCTACCTTCTTACAATGAATTGGAGCTACCTACTTAACATCTGAATATGGACACATCATTCCCGATCGTTTACGTTTCCTTATTACTGGTGCTGCTGTCACTGGCTAGTTGGGCAGTTTTGCGCCAAATTTTAAAGACGCGTAAGGTAGAACTCGCGCTTGCTAAACTGCAGTCGAAGCTTTCTAAAGAAGCAGGAATCGCTCAAGAATATTACGAACTCGGCAGCATCTATTTGGATAAGAAAATTTATTCTCAAGCCATCATGCTGTTTCAGAAGGCGTTGAAAGCAGACAATCTAGAAGAAACAGAAAGTCCACCCATTTACAACGCTTTGGGTTTTGCCTACTTTTCCCAAGAACAGTATGACCTGGCGATCCGTCAGTACAAAGACGCACTCAAAATTGAGCCGAACTATGTCACAGCGCTCAACAATCTGGGTCACGCTTACGAGCGCAAGCAGTTAGCCGCTCAAGCATTAGAGGCGTATGAACAGGTTCTGGACGTTGAACCGAAAAACGCTACTGCCAGCCGTCGGGCCGAATCGCTACGCAAGCGTTTTGTGCCATCTACCTAGACAGCATCAGAAACCGGGTTTCTTTACGAGCAAGAGGCTGCTAATCATGCTGATTGACGTCCAGAAACCAGGTTTCTCTAGAGGTTTTAAGCCCTCGTGCAATCTGTAAACACCAGATTCTTTTATGGGCTGTTAGCTGAGAATTTCCGTCGTCTACAGTTCCCGTACTTTGGATGTTCTAGACTGAGAGATGGTTACTGAATCGGAAAAGGAACTGGGCAATGCGACTGTCTCAAATGCTGTTTGTGACGCTTCGAGAAGATCCGGCAGAGGCGGAAATTCCCAGCCATAAGCTGCTGTTGCGGGCGGGCTACATTCGGCGGATTGCGGGTGGTGTGTACGCTTACTTGCCCTTGATGTGGCGGGTTTTGCAGAAAGTATCGCAGATTGTACGCGAAGAAATGGCGGCGGCAGGGGCGCAAGAATGCCTGTTGCCTCAGCTCCAGCCTGCCGAACTATGGCGCGAATCAGGACGCTGGGATACCTACACGAAAGCTGAAGGCATCATGTTTTCGCTCGTCGATCGCCAGCAGCGCGAGATGGGCTTAGGGCCTACGCACGAAGAAGTGATTACCGCGATCGCTCGTGACATGGTGCGCTCCTACCGTCAGTTGCCTGTTACCCTTTACCAGATTCAGACGAAGTTTCGTGACGAAATCCGTCCCCGTTTTGGTCTGATGCGCGGGCGAGAATTCATCATGAAAGATGCCTATTCGTTTGACGCCGACGAAGCGGGACTCAAGCAGAACTACGCCAAAATGCACACGGCCTATTGCAATATCCTGAACCGCTGCGGGTTGGCGTTTCGGGCAGTGGATGCTGATTCGGGCGCGATCGGCGGTTCTGGCTCCCAGGAATTTATGGTGCTGGCCGACGCTGGCGAAGATGAAGTACTCTACACCGAGGATGGTAAGTACTCTGCCAACGTGGAAAAAGCGGTTTCGCTTCCCCCTGCTGCAGAGGCTTCTCCTTTCAAGACTTACGAGAAGCTAGAAACTCCTGGTACAGAGACGATCGCCAGACTTAGTCAGTTGCTCAAGTGCTCTCCCACTGCGATCGTTAAAAACGTCCTTTATCAGGCAGTGTTTGACAGCGGCAGAGTGGTGCTCGTGCTTATTAGCCTTCGAGGCGACCAGGAAGTCAACGATGTGAAGCTGCAAAACGAATTGACCAAGCTAGCAGACCAATACGGTGGTAAGACCGTTCTATCGCTGACCGTGCCGGATGCAGAGGCGCAGGCAAAGTGGGCAACGAAGCCGCTACCGTTGGGTTACATCGCTCCTAATTTGGACGATGCTTATATCAAAGCGCCCAAGCCGATGCCTGCTGGTCAAGTAGCCGTTAACCCTGTCACTCCAAAATTCTTGCGCTTAGTGGATCAGACGGTTGTTGACCTGGCGCACTTTATTACAGGCTCCAATGAATCTGGCTATCACGTCGTAGGTGCCAACTGGGGCAAAGAGTTTGAGTTGCCCAAGCTTGTGGTAGATGTGCGGAAGGCGATCGCGGGCGATCGGGCGCTCCACGATGCCACCCAAACGCTGCAAACCGCCAGAGGCATTGAGATTGGGCACATCTTCCAGTTGGGTACGAAGTATTCTGAAGCGCTGGGAGCCACCTATACCAATGAACAGGGTGAAGAAAAGCCTCTGGTGATGGGCTGCTACGGCGTTGGGGTCTCCCGTTTGGCGCAAGCTGCGGTCGAGCAATCCTACGACAAAGATGGCATTGTGTGGACAACCGCGATCGCCCCCTATCAGGCAATTGTCGTCATTCCTGATATTGCGAAAGCGGATCAGGTAAAGGCAGCCGAGGCACTTTACGACGAGCTTAGTCAGGCAGGGATTGAAACCTTGCTGGACGATCGCAACGAGCGGGCAGGCGTGAAGTTTAAAGACGCTGATCTGATTGGCATCCCCTACCGCATTGTGACCGGACGATCGCTCCAGCAAGGTAAGGTTGAAGTCGTCAAGCGTGCTACCAAAGAGGCTCAGGAAGTGCTGGTTGAAGACGTTGTGCCAATGTTGAAACAGTGGCTTGCGGAGAAGGATTAAGTCTTGGAATTTCTCACAATCTTTCTTTCTAGCTTGATCACGCTGATTGCTCCAGCAGGTTTTGTAGTCGATCGCGTGGCCCAAGATACAATTCGCAAGCAATTCAAATCCGTCGAACAACTGGAAGTCCGCATCGATAATGCACCCAGCTACCAGATTGTGCAGGGTAAAGCCGATCGAGTACGCATTGCCGGCCGCGGACTGTTTCTTGCTGAAGACATTCGACTGGATACGCTGGAGCTAGAAACTGATCCCATTCAACTGGATGCCCGCCGCCTGCAACGTGGGAAAACACGCCTGGAAAAACCGCTCCGAGCCGGAGTGCGGTTAGTCATTACCCAAGCGGATATGAATCGAGCCTTGCGATCGCCCACTGTGCTCAAACGCCTTACCTCCCTGGGCTTCAGCGCAGTGGGGAAACGAGACACAAACCGACGTGCGCAGCAGTATACCGTACTCAATCCTCGGATTGTCTTGCTCGCCAATCAGCGTCTTCAGATGCAGGCTGAGCTGCAGGAGACGGGTGATCCCGCTACGCTCAAAATTTTGGCGGAGTCAGGCATCGAAGTCATCGCAGGGCGGCAGCTGAGGCTTGTCAACCCGTTGGTGAGATTGGATGATGAAGCCGTGCCAGAGCAGGTGGTGCGATCGATCGCTCAGGGTATCAGCGAACAGTCCGACTTGCGGCAGCTAGAGAAAACTGGAACAACGGCAAGGATTTTGCAATTGCAGTTAACGCCCAAGCAAATTAATGTCGCCGCGTTCGTCGAGATCAGTCCAAAACAGCCGCGTTAGCGTGCAGATGCCATTCACAGGTAACTTTTATTTGCTTTATCCTGACTCCCAACCCGTTACTTTAAAGCAATATTCCCGTGTTTCTGGAGTAGCGCTGAGTAGACTGTAGTTACTTAGGAAGCCTCCACATAGCTTGCTACTTGCAAGGAGAAGAGATTATGGAAGACCAACGATCGCGCCGTCAGATCCCGCTAGGGATCATGGCAGGGTTGTCAGCTCTAGTGCTTGCTACAGGCAGCGCTGTAGGCTGGTGGAGTTGGCAAGCTTCACATAAAACTCCCAGCGCAGTAGAGCATTCTCAAGGCTCGTCAGAACAGCAAAAAGTGCCGCCGATCGCCTCTGCTCCAACGGCTACGCAAAAACCACCGACCAGCGCCGCTCCAGCATCACAGTCCAAAACGCTTCAGGTCTACTGGCTTAAGGCGTCGGGTAGCGCGATCGCTCTTAGCCCTAGTCCCGCAACAATCAGCACCAAGGATCAACAAACCCCAACGGTGTCAGCCGCGATCGAGGCATTGCTTGCAGGTCCCAGCAACACTGCCGTGACGACTACGATCCCTAGTGACACAAAGCTGCGCAGCCTCACCGTTAAGGACGATGGCATCTATATTGACCTATCGCAAGTCTTCACACAGGGCGGCGGCAGCACCTCCATGACTGCCAGATTGGGACAAGTGCTTTACACTGCGACCAGCCTGAACCCAACCGCGAAGGTTTGGCTATCGGTTGAAGGTAAACCGCTGGAAACCTTGGGCGGTGAAGGGTTAATGGTTGACCAACCGCTCACTCGTGAGGGCTTTAAGCGCGATTTTCCACTTTGAGAAGAAGCGTGCAGCTGGGTTAACTCGACAAGCGTCATGCTAATGATTGAGAGCGTAAGCAACCCCAAAATTAAGGCCGGCATACCTAGCGTATACCGGCCTTGCTTTATGAAAAAGATCACCTAATAAAAGCGGGTGATTTATTAAAAAGAGTAAATGGTTCTCATCTGTAGCACGTTAACCGTTCTCACAGCAGCGATCGCTACTGGTTAGAACATTGCTGCCAGACCAACCACTCCTAAACCTGCTAAGACCGCGACAGCAGCCATTGCAAAGGATTGACCTAAATGCTTTTTGGGAGGTTGCATGGTTAAAATCCGGTTAATTTGAATGCTTTAGAGCATATCAGTCGGACTTGCAGAACCAGGAGAAACCTCATCAAACTTAAATGAGCGTTACTTAACTTAAGAGTAGGCTCATGAATGGGACTGACGCATCGTGTCAAAACCTCGGAGGTTTACGCACGGGATTGGTCAAGCATTTTAATGCTTGGCTTAAACCTCGGAGGTTTGCATCGGTTCAGAGGGAAAAAATGCTGCTGTAGGGACGTTACAGGCAACGTCCCTACAGATGTCCAGCACGATAGCGCCTTCAAGCCTATGGCAATGGGCTACGCGCGTGAGTGTGCTGTTCCTTCCGCCCCTTCCTGGGAGGGATTGTCACTACTGGAGTCGATGCTTCTGGCTGAAGCAGCGTCGATTTTGGCTGCACCTCGATACGCTTGCCACGTCCAATTCTCCACTTCTGGCATATCTTTGCCGTAGGTAGTGATGTAATGCTGATGCTCAATCAGCTTGTCGCGAATGTTCTGTTTGACGTAAGCACCAATTTTGCTGAGTTTAGGGACGCGATCGATCACATCCTGTGCGAGATGAAAGCGATCGAGATCATTCAAAACAACCATATCGAATGGCGTGGTGGTCGTCCCTTCTTCTTTGTAGCCCCGCACATGCAAATTATTGTGGTTGGTGCGGCGGTAAAGCAGGCGATGGATCAGCCAGGGATAGCCGTGAAACGCAAAAATGATGGGTTTGTCTGAGGTGAAGATGGAATCGAAATCCGAATCGGAGATGCCGTGTGGGTGTTCGCTCGGCGGCTGAAGGGTCATTAAATCGACCACGTTCACCACGCGGATTTTGAGGTCGTGAAACTGCGATCGCAGAAAATCAACGGCAGCAAGGGTTTCCAACGTAGGAACATCACCAGCACACGCCATGACCACATCCGGTTCACCCCCATGATCATTGCTGGCCCACTCCCAAATCCCCAGTCCTGCCGTGCAGTGTTTAACGGCCGCATCCATATTCAGCCACTGCAATTCGGGCTGCTTACCCGCGACGATGACGTTGACATATTGGCGGCTCCGGAGGCAGTGATCCGCCACAGACAGCAGCGTATTGGCATCCGGTGGCAAATAGACCCGCACAACCTTGGCTTTCTTGTTCGTCACGACATCAATAAAGCCAGGATCTTGATGGCTAAACCCATTGTGATCTTGTCGCCAAACGTGGGAAGTCAACAGATAGTTGAGAGAGGCGATCGGTCTGCGCCAGGGGATATCCATGCAGCTTTCTAACCACTTGGCATGTTGGTTAAACATGGAATCGACAATGTGGATAAAGGCTTCGTAGCACGAGAAAAAGCCGTGCCGTCCTGTGAGCAGATAGCCTTCGAGCCAGCCCTGACACATGTGCTCACTCAACACTTCCATCACCCGCCCTGATGGATCGATGTGGTCATCGGTCAGCAAGATTTCGGCAGTGGAGACGCGATCGGTGACCTCCAGCACTGCGCCTAAACGATTGGAGTTGTTTTCGTCGGGGCTCATCATCCGAAAGTTGCGGCTATCGGCATTCGACTGCATCACATCGCGAAGAAACTCTCCCAAAATGCGAGTCGATTCTGCCATTTCGGTGCCAGGGTTTTCGACGGCAACCGCATAGCGGCGGAAGTCGGGTAGCTTCAAGTCTCTCAGCAGCACCCCACCGTTGGCATGTGGATTGGCACCCATCCGCCGATCGCCCGCTGGTGCCAACGCTGCCAACTCCGGCATGAGTCGTCCCTGATCATCAAAGAGTTCTTCCGGTTTGTAGCTCTTCATCCATGTTTCCAACAGCTGCACATGTTCTGGATGACTGGCCATTTCTGCGAGGGGCACCTGATGCGATCGCCAGGAACCTTCCATTTGTTTGCCGTCCACGACCTTTGGACCTGTCCAACCTTTGGGCGATCGCAGAATGATCATGGGGAAGGGCGATCGCTGCTGATAGCCATGCACCCGTGCCTCTCGCTGGATGCTTTTGATTTCAGCAATGATGGTATCGAGCGTGCTTGCCATTAGCTGATGCATGGTCTCGGGGTCAGACCCTTCCACAAAATAGGGCTTGTAACCATACCCAACAAACAAGCTTTCCAATTCGTGCTGCGGTATTCGAGCCAGTACTGTTGGGTTGGCAATCTTATAACCATTGAGATGCAGAATCGGTATAACAGCTCCATCGCGCGCCGGATTGAGGAATTTATTGGAATGCCAACTGGTTGCCAGTGGCCCCGTTTCAGCTTCGCCATCGCCAACCACACAAGCCACAATCAGATCAGGATTGTCAAAAGCAGCCCCATACGCATGCACCAATGCATATCCTAACTCCCCCCCTTCATGAATCGAGCCGGGCGTTTCGGGAGCCGCATGGCTGGGAATACCACCTGGAAACGAGAACTGTTTGAATAGTTTCTGGATGCCATCTGCATCTTGAGAAATATTGGGATACAGTTCGCTGTATGTGCCTTCCAAATAGGTGTTTGCCACCATCCCAGGACCGCCATGCCCTGGACCCGCGATATAGAGCACGCTCAAGTCCTGGGCTTTGATGATGCGGTTGAAATGGGCGTAGATGAAATTCAGTCCTGGCGTTGTGCCCCAATGTCCCAACAGCCTTGGCTTGATGTGCTCCAGTTTGAGCGGTTCCTGTAGCAATGGATTGTCTAATAGATAGATCTGACCAACCGAAAGATAGTTTGCAGCCCGCCAATAGGCATGAATGGTTCGGAGTTCGTTGCTACTGAGAGGCTGTGGCTGTACTGAAGTTGCGACAGTCATAAATTCCATCCTCTAAACTTGAATGCTTGAACACTGCTGTCAAACGCTGAGACACTCTCTTGTCTGTCGTGAAGGCTCTCGCGATCGCCAAAGCGCCAGATTTTGCTCTGGCAAAACGGTACTATTGGTAACTTTCGCATGTTGAACCAGAGGCAGACGTTTTGCGTCAGCCATCAGGGGGAGATTCAATCTAGAAGGCGGGTTTTTGCCTAGCAAGCACCGAGCTGTCGTTGGTTCAACTGGTTTCTGAACCACGCGCTATTCGTCTTCGTTGGACGCCACACCTTCGATGCGCAACATGCGATGCTCGATCGCGCCCCAGGTTTGTGGTGATACTCTCACAGCGGCTTGCTTACAGCGCACCATCAACCAGTTGGCATACAGGTAGTTTTCTAGCGCTTGCAGTTCCGCTTCGGTAAGATTCACTAAATCAGCGTCCAGTTGAAGGGCATGGAGCCAGAGGTGAGAGAGTCGATCGCTGTAGGCTTGCTGAGCATCGGGCTGGCTGGCAGTGGGTTCTCGCAGCTTCAGGGCTTCCAGGCGGGCGACCACGGCTTTGAAGTTGACATTCTTAAAGACTTTGGATTGATGAAACTCTTGTGCGAGGGCTTTAGTGAGTGCCTGCGCGATCGTGCGCGAGGTACGGGCAACAGTGCGATTGCGTGCCTTGGCACGGGCAGGCACACAGTTCAAATCCAGGGCGTGGGCAAGGTTCACCGCACGAGAGAGGTCAATGGCAGACACTGACGCTGGCGATCGCACCAGATCCAGAGTTTGCACTAAATCCAGCACTCGCGCCAAATCTGCGTGTAGGATACGCACCAGATCCTGCGCACGATCGCGCACCAAGGCCAGAAACAGGGCAGCGGCTCGTTTCGCGGCTGGCTTAATGGCACCATCTGTATCCGCTGTCATCTGGTCAGCCCATTGCAGTAAGGCTTCCAGTCGCGGTGTGTTGATGTACTTGCGGGCTTTGCGCTCCATCCGCAGCAGCAGTTCATCCGCTCCATGTCGCATCAGCCCGGAAACGAGCAAAAAGACTTCCTGCCAGCGATCGTCCGTCAGGTGACGAGCAACTAGCGCCGCAATCTGGTTATGGTCGTCGATGAACTGGGCGGCCAGATATTCCTGTAGGGTCAGGTGAGAAAAAGAGAACACATCTTCCGCACGTTCAACCAGAATGCCCTGCTGGATGGCGATTGCGTGCAAAATGGCTTCCCCATCGAGATGCTTCGGCGCGTTCAGGTTGGAAGTGAGAAAGGTCTTAATCTGGCTGACGATTTCGCGCTGGGAAAAGAACAGGCGATCGGCTTCAAAGCCATAGTAGGCCAGCTCCGACAGCAGAATTTCTTCCAGTTCGGTGTTCAAACCTTGATAAATCTGTTCCCGCATGATGCGCTTTTCCGCGGCCCATTCTTCGAGCAGCACGCGCAGCGCTTTGCAGTAGA
The DNA here is from genome assembly GCF_003003795.1 of Stenomitos frigidus ULC18. Classification (GTDB taxonomy): domain Bacteria; phylum Cyanobacteriota; class Cyanobacteriia; order Leptolyngbyales; family Leptolyngbyaceae; genus Stenomitos; species Stenomitos frigidus_A. Next base: position 60,049 of record NZ_PVWK01000008.1, read on the forward strand.
GTCCGCTGCGGTTGTTAGGAAAGTTTTGGGAGCGATCGTAGACTAGACACAGCAAGGTGAGCAGCAGGGGCGTTTGTCCCAGCTCCTTCGCCGCGGCATGTTCTGGCTTTTGCAGCAGTTCCCAGCAGCGTTGAGCCGTCCCTGCGGTTTGATCAGCAGTAGAGCCAAACCAGTTGTGAATAAACTGCTGCATTTGTGCCTGGTCAAACTCTGCCATTGCTACATCGTTGAAGCGGCGGAAGTTGTGACGATACGCAGCCACACGACAGGACGCAATAAAACGGTTTTTGTCGTGCTGATCCACAAAATTTTGGATCTGACAAATGGCCTCGTCGGTATTTTTGGTAGGCACTTCGTCCAGCCCATCCAGCAGAATGAGCAGTTTGCCTTGCTCCAGCAGTTTGGTGGTGATTTCATCCGGCGACGGGAAGCCGCAAATGCGAAACTCCTGCGCGATCGCCCGTTCGATATCAATCTCGCTCGCGGTGAAGTTCTTTAGCTCAATCAGGACGGGAATACACTCATGCTCATAGCCACCAACCTTGCCCTTGAGTGCTTCCAAACCCATCTTGCGAAGGAATGTAGACTTGCCTGCGCCAGGCCCACCCAACACCATCAGGTATTGCTTTTCGTTGGCAACTTGCAGCCCATCTTGCTTCACCGCGTTGTCCGGCTGAAAGCCACGTCTACCCGATCGTCGATACGCTTTTTCCAGCGCTTCGATCGATTCAAACCAGTGGACATCTGCCTTGTGTAAAAACTGGACATTAGTATAAACCGACTCCAGTGCGACGGGTTCTCGCATACCCAGCACCTTAAGGATGCCGTGGCGATCGCCGTAGTTCTGGACATACTGCACGGCCGCTCTGGCGATGAGTTGCTCAGTCTTCTCGTCCAGGCTCTTGCCCATCCAGCCCAACACCCGACTGCCACCATCACACAGCACACGGCTGAAAATGGTCGCTAAAGTCAAACTCGCTGCCTGAATCGCGATCCGCTCAAAAGTCATAGAGTGTCGCTCGAAACACCTCTAGTCCACTGTAAGCGGATCTGATCCATTGGCTACACGCATTTGAGTGAGTTGTTCTCTACGGTGTCTACAGAAGCCAATTACCAGACCGTCCAGTCTTCCCATTTCTCGTTAAAGATGGATGTGTTTGGAAAGGCGGTTGGATTGCCGTTTTGGTTGAGTTGCTTTTGCAACTTTTGGAGTTTAGGCGTAGTGCCGGATAAATCGTCAACCAACTGATAGGGCAGGATGTCTTCTGACAGCACGAAATCGGCTGTGGTTCCGGCTGCGGCACCCACTGACCACTCAAAGGAATGGACGCGATAATCAGCCGCGACAATAAAACTGGTGGCAATGCTTTTGCTGGCGACTAGGAGATTATCGATCTTTTGCGGAATCATCGATCGCAGCGGAATCTGCCCCGGATAAGACTGTCCATGTGCCTGTCGTACACCCGGACGCTCGATGTTACCTGGCTTTTCGGGTGGCGGGTCTTGCATGCAAGGATGGAAGTCGATCGCGTACTGCGCAATGCCAACGGAATCGGGATAAATGGTGGAGCGCGATCGTCGAGTCACTTTTTCAGGTGGAATGTCGTTCACAATGACGTTGCCGGTTTCCAGTCCAGCCAGCGCAACCCAGAGCGATCGATACAGTGACGCCGGTAAGTTGCGATAGTACTCCTGACGATAATCCGCCCGTGACACATTGATTTCATTCACGCTGAAACCGTTGGGATAGCCAGTAGAAGGACGTCCCAACAATCGTCGCCCTTCCCGCATGTAGGGGTATTTGGACAATCCATGTGCGGTTCCCATCGGTGCATTGAACCCAGTCAACAGACGGTGATTGGGCGCTGGTTTCTTGAATCCTGGTCCTAACTGAGAATCGGTGGTGCCTTCTACTAGCCAGTAATAAAAGCCTAGTGCCAGTTCCTCGCCTTTGCGGAGCGCGTCGGTGCGCAAGCCACCCATCCAGTTGCCCGAAGTGAGTTGTCCCGTTTGCTGAAGCTGCGATCGGTCATACACCAGGTTGTCGGCGGCAGTACCGGGACGGTAATCGTTGCCCCACACCCAGTTCTGCATGGAAATATCACCGGGCGTCGGCGCTGTCACTGTAAGCGGGCCCGCTTTGATACGCGGCCCCGTTTTGGGACTCCAGATGCGACGGTAGGTAAAAACAAAGTTGAAATCGGCTTTGCGGTAGTCAGCATCGTAACCGTAGTACGGTTCATACTGCTCGTAAAACGGCGGCTTTTGCTGCGGTTGGTCGCCTTCCATCTGCTCCATCGCAAACGTATAGGTAAACCCTTGAAGACAGTAGGGGTCGCCTGTGTCAGTAGGGGACGACGGATTAAGGTAGGTACGCGGATCAAGCCCGATCCGATACGGCACATCTGCCAGCGCGATCAATTCACCTGTTTCGGTGGAGTCAACCACAATCCAACGCCGTCCACGCGGCACAAAGCGAACGATTTGCTTGGTCAATCGAGAAGAATTTTCGTAACGATAGGCATCTTCGATCGTCTGTGAAAGCGGTTCCGTATTTAGCGGTGGCATGCCGGGTGCAGGACTGTGTTGGATGGCGATCGCCGAATTAATCAGCTTTCCATCAGCGCTGATATCCAGGTTTTTAATCACAGTCGATGGAAACCACTGAAGCGTGCCTTTGCCCTTCTTCGCCGCTTCCTGCAGCATAGCCATCAAAATCTGTTCGGCATCGTTGGGCAAAAAGCAGGACACACTCACCCAACATTCGCCAGGATTGAGCCTGCCATATTTGCGTTCAATTCGCTGACGCAGTTCGTTATAACCCCGCGCATAAAAGAGCAGCGCCCGTTGCTTTTTCGCTTCATCCAGTGCCGAAGTACCTTGCGAGGTCAACTGTCCACCGACCCAATCGGTAATATCTGTCAGGCAAACGGTACGTCCAGCCAGCAGCGCTTCGTACGTCGTGGCAACGCCTGCAATCCCACCACCCGCGACAAGCAGCTCACAATTGACGACGCGATCGGGCACACGCGGTAGATTGGTTGGCACAACGATGTCGCCTTGAGCAGGGGTGCGAAGCGCCACACTGACGACGCTCACTACCACCAGGAAGATAACGGCAAACCGGACTGAACCACGCCAGCGAAAACGTTTAAACATGCAATATTCGAGAATGTGACGGAGGGTAAGACTGCCAATTGTGGACTATAGCCCACGTCTGCAAGCGAGTCGCGACAATTGTTTGCCCACCTCTGGGACTACTTGCCCGATGTCTTCGTTTCCCGATAATCGGCATCAATCCAACAGCGTGGCAGGCTTTCTCCCGACGGAAAAACGAGAGTGGCTTTGGCGATCGGCTCTTTGTCTTGCTCTTCTTCACCCGACTGCACGCGCCCTGAAATCTTATCTTTCGCTGGATTAATCAGATCAACAATTTCGACCACCTCAATCAATGAACCTGTCCGCTTATCTTGTAGCAACATCCATGTTTCCTCAATGCGATCGATGGGGCATGTTTCGTTTGTCGGGACGTTACGTGTAACGTCCCGACGGCAGACATCCCATCCTTTAACACATCTCATTAAAGGTGAAGACATCGATTTTTGCGCCATCCTGCGGGAAGAGACAAGAGAAGACCTCAATTATTTGTAAGCTATCAGCTATCAGCTATCAGCCTTAAAAGCTGACGTTGACTACTGACCGCTAACTCCTAACCGCCAACTTCAACGTCCTCTTTCTGACAGCCAATAACCCAATGTGATGCCACAAAAGCTGGCGATCAGGTCTATGGCATCCAGCGTGCGATTGGGTGAGAAGGTCTGTAGCAGTTCTTCGGTCACTGTCCCGATCGCAAAGAGCAAGGGAAACAGTGGCACTGCGATCGTCAACAGGTTGACTCGGCGATACCCCAACACTCGATGACCCAAATACGCAGCAACGCCATAGAGGACAACATGCCCAATTTTGTCGTAATACGGAATCTGACTAAATTGTGGGGGCAGATTGCCTGTATACGCCAGAAACAACGTTACTAGAAAGGTGGTGGCATAAAGGGCTGCTAAGATTCGCCACCCCCAACGCGCTGCTTTCATCGGTTGCTCTTTCATCGGGTTGCTCCTCTAGGCGGTCTTTGTCATCACTACCCGTTTGGAGCGATCGCTTTCGTAGGCTTTATCCAGGCTTGACGCAAGCTTTAGACGAAAACCGTACTCACGCATTCGTACTTTTCTCACTGCAAGAGACAGAAGGGCGATCGGATAATAATGAAAGAAATATGAAAGGACGCCGCCAGTCGAGTTCATCCCTCAGAAGCGGCGTCAAAAGGAGAACCGTGTATGAATCGCCTTAAAACTGTCGCTCTCTTAGGCTTATTGAGCGCACTCTTGATTACCGTGAGCTATTGGCTGATTGGTGGTGCCACTGGAGCCATTTTTGGTATCTGCTTGGCTGCCGTGATGAACCTGGGTTCCTGGTACTTCTCCGATCGCATTGCCCTGGCTGCTTATGGTGCGCAATCGGTTACGCCTGCCCAAGCCCCCAACCTGTATCGCATGGTGCAACGCTTGAGCGATCGCGCTGGCTTACCGATGCCTGCCGTTTATGTGGTGCCCAGTCCGGCTGCGAATGCGTTTGCAACGGGACGCGATTCTGAGCATGCAGCCGTTGCAGTGACTGAAGGCATCATGCGCCTACTGCCCGACGATGAGCTAGAAGCGGTGATTGCCCATGAATTGAGCCATGTTCGCAATCGCGACACGCTGACTCAAGCCGTTGCTGCCACGATCGGCGGTGCCATTTCCTTCCTGGCGCAGATGGTGAGCTACAGCCTGTGGTTTGGCGGCAGGGACGATCGCGAAGGCGGCAATCCCTTCGGTCTTTTGCTGACGGTGATGTTGGCTCCTGTCGCAGCAACGGTCATTCAGCTTGGGATCTCTCGTACCCGTGAGTTTGAAGCTGATGCGGGTTCTGCCAAATTGACCGGCAATCCTCGCGCCCTGGCTCGTGCGTTGCAGCGGTTGGAAGCCAGTGCTCGTCAGGTGGCGATCGGTGGTAATCCTGCCTTTGAGCCATTGCTGATTATGCACTCGGTTTCGGGTCAGTTCCTGGGTAAGCTGTTTTCGACCCATCCATCAACGGAAGCACGGGTGCAAAACCTGCTGAAGCTTGAGCAAGCGTTGGATACTCCGTCGGTCAACCAACCCTATCGCTTTGTGTCTCAGCGCTAAAGCATATTGAACGAGGACGGTCTAAATAGAAGGGGCGTACAGTCGTATGCCCCTTTTGCAGTCTTATGCAAGCCTCGGAAGTTTTAACCAGGCATTGCACCTATGAATAACCCCGACGCTTAAACCTTACGCAAACCTCGGAGGTTTAAATCGGAAACTGAACCATGACGAATCTCAATGCTCAAACCTCCGAGGTTTTAGGGCTACGCAACCCTCGGAGGGTTTAATCAGGCATTACACCTATGACTAACCCCGACGCTTAAACCTCCGAGGTTTTGGAACCGATTGCGATCGCCCACAATGCCATTGTGTTGAATGACAATGCTTCTGCATCGCTGACAATGCCATTGCGTTGCCTCACAATACAATTGTGTCGAGCAACAATGCGATTGTGTCGAGCAACAATGCGATTGTGTCAGGTAACAATGCGATTGTGTCGGGTAACAATGCGATTGTGTCGGGTAACAATGCGATTGTGTCGGGTAACAATGCGATGCGATCGCCATACATTAGACCTGTTGCTTTATAAGAGATAATAACCTTAAAGTCCTTCTCAATTCATCAGCGCATGCTCAACATCGCCAGAG
>NZ_PVWK01000156.1 GCF_003003795.1 Stenomitos frigidus ULC18
CATTTTGGAACACCTCTCCAAACCGATTGCTACCTGACCCCAGATATTGCTACTTTTGTCAATGCGTAAGTCCTAACCTACAATAAGTCCTATGTGCAGCCCATGACCCAGAAGAAACGTACTTTCGTGTTGTTTCATCACGCAGCTCCCTTCGCTGTCACTAGATGGACAAACCTGTATTTCAAGACGGAAAAGCTGGGTTGCATCGGTGACATCATCGGCGGTCCTATCCAGGGGCAGTTCGGTAATTGGGTTAAGGATATCGCCATGCCCTCGCCTCGCCAGCATTTTACGCATACTTGGTACTGGCGCAAATCTGAGAATTCTGAACAAGACAATCACATCAAAGAGCTCGGTAATGCTCTACAGCTTGGCACGCGCACTGAACTAAAGAATCTGCTGAACGAAATACCTGCATTCACACTCTTGGATGAATCAAGCCCTTATCGACAGCGATAACCACATGACACTTACTGTACTTCAAGATATAGGGAGAAAATTGCTGGGGTGGTTACCAATTCGGGACCTTACCAAATCAACTATATTAATGTTGGTCCACGGCGAGGCCATGCTTCCTCCCACCCCGCTGGGAGTATAGCATAGTATTTTCCCTTGTATACTTTCCTGAGATCCCAGAAAAAGAGTTGTATGTCTCCATGTGTATTTAATCAGTGTATCCCAGATTTCAAATGGCTAACAGGCAGTTTGAGCTGCGCTCGCAGCGAGTCTTATCAACTACATAGTTGGGGTTGAGTTAAACTCAGCGGAGCAGTCACCCACTCCGCTGAGTTTAACTCAACCCCTGTTTGATGGCCAACGCGGCGAAGTGCGTCAACGTTATCGAGAAGGGCAGGAAGATCAGTTGGGTGCGCTGGGTTTGATTGTCAATGTGATCGTGCTATGGAACACCCTCTACATGGAGTCTGCCATTCACCACCTCCGTCAACAGGGAAGCGACGTGAGTCTTGAAGATATGGCACGCCTCTCACCCCTGGGCCATAGCAATATCAACATGCTGGGTCGCTATTGCTTTGAGCTACCGCAAGCCGTCCAACTCGGTGCCATGAGGTCTTTGCGTCTTGGCCACGAGCTCAATGAGCCGTTTACCTAGAGTGACTGTTCAACAACGAACTCTACCTTAGGGTGATTTTCCGTACGGCTACTCATTTAACCCCATTACGCCGCATCCAGATGCTAACCCTGCAACGAAGCAGAGCCAAACGAGTTGTAGACAAAGTAATCAACGTTGTTTTGTCTAAAAGCTCCAAGAACGCCTTCTACAGGAATTCGCCTGTTGGTTCGTGTTTGTACTCTCAACCCCTATCAACGGAGCAACAATCGTATGAGCCAAGTGGATTACTTTCTGCAAATCGACGGCATTGAGGGCGATAGCCAGGACGCCCAACATAAGGGCGCAATCGTTGTACAGTCCTGGTCTTGGAGTCAAGCCACGCCAGTCAACCTCGCCAGTGGAACCAGTGGGGCGGCGACAGGCAAGGTGGCTTTGCAACCGATGCAGTTCACCATGTCCACGAGTAGCGCCAGTCCCAAACTCTTTCTGGCTGAAGTTGCTGGGCAAGTGTTCAAAACGGCAACGCTCACGGGTCGACAGCCTGGAAAGAACGCCAACGGGTTCTTGAAAATCACCTTACAGTCTGTAATAGTGTCTGCCTTTGGTACGAGCAGCACCGACTCCGATCAACTGCCGATCGATCATCTTACCCTCAGCTATGGAGCCTTGGAGTATGCTTTTACGCCCCAGAAAGCCGATGGTTCACCCGCAACGCCAATCACGGCGGGGTGGAATACGGTCACCAACCAAGCAAGTTCTGCTACCCCCTAGCGTTGATTGACGCCGCTAGGGGGTAGGCATGACGAGCGAAGAAGACTTTCGAGGCAGTTTGGCTTCTTCCACCCGTCTCAAAGCCTGATGCTTTCCTTCTAGCAGACCATTTTTTATGCTCTTAAAGAAGGGCGATTTCAGAAAGCAAGGAGAAAGGGGCTGACTGGTTCCAAGACCTCAAAGCCAGAGAGCAGCGCATCAAACCCACATTGCGCCCTTTGAAGTGTCACAGTCAGAATTTAGGAAAATGTACGGTTGAACCAGTCATTGGCGTCATCAAGGAGACGCTTGGCTTTCGTCAGTTCTCGCTGCGAGGCTTGAAAAACGTTGAAGGTGAGTGGTCTTTGGGTTGCCTTGCCTTTAACTTGAAGCGATTACATAGCCTCATCGGGGTTGCTCAGGTTTCTCCGACAGGCTGCTAGGGCAGCCCTTTAAGCTTCAGGCGATAAGCGATAGCTAGTTTGCACAGCAGAGGCAACATAGGAAGCTTCCTGATGCTTGAGATCGTTCCAGATCTCTGCTGCTGCCTCGCCTTCATATTCAACAGGTTTCCCTGTAGTTGGCTCCAGAAAGAGCTTTAACTTGTAAGACTTGACGTTGTAAAGGTGAATCCCACTATTGCTATTAGACATATAGACTCTATAACTTTTTGACCATCTTGCCGCAAGAATGCATAAGTGGATCACCAAGCCAAAAATGTTACATAACTTATTAAATAGGCTCTAAACTAGCCCCCTTGTTGACTTAGCGGGCATGTGTTTAGCGTTGTTGTACGGGAATCAGTAACCCGGAATCCTTGGATCGGTGTTTAAGGTGGAAGAAGCCGAT
>NZ_PVWK01000010.1 GCF_003003795.1 Stenomitos frigidus ULC18
GCTGCACCTCCAAATCGTTGAAATCGATACCTCCATCTAACTTTACATACCGGAGCTTTTCAAGCCTGATCTACTTAATCTGGGTTTCAACTGTTTCAGTCATGGTGCTTTTTTCCTGAACATCAACCAACCAACTTGAAATGCCCCACTGAAGACCCGCGGCATAACTATTATTAGGTTGAAACCTTTTGCCTAAGATCCTAATTTGGGTAGATAGACAGAAGGTTTCAGTATAACTCCCCAAATTTACTACTTATGAAGATCAATTCTGTATAGTATGCGGTACCAGGCTTATAAATGCAGCGGTGGGGCTGCTTTCTGATGATGTCGTTAGTTTTTGGCTGTTGGACAGAGTCAGTAGTTTGGAGATGGTAGTCAGTGACCAGTCTCCTACTTCCTATCTTTACCTTCTGCCGCACCCCCCACTCCTGTCAACTCAGCGCTGAGAAAATCGATAAACTGTCGCGCACTGCGGCCCGATCGGCCGTTATGTCGAGTCGCCCATTGGAGTGCCTGAAATTCTAACGCCTCTGCGTCAAGCTGAATGTCAGCTTGCTTAGCGAGATGGTGAATGATTTGCAAATAGGTCGTTTGATTAGCGGGCTCAAAAGTTAGAGTTAGGCCAAAGCGATCGCTGAACGAGAGCTTTTCCTGTACGGTGTCCCACGCATGGACTTCATCACCATCGCTAGGACGGGGACGATCGCCAAAGAATTCGCGAATTAGATGCCGTCGATTGGAGGTGGCGTAAACGACCACGTTTTGCGATCGTGCGGTCAGATTCCCTTCCAGCACGACCTTCAATGCTTTGTAGACATCATCGTCTTCTTCAAACGATAGGTCGTCCACAAAGATAATGAACTTCTGAGGTAAGTCTCGTAGCTGCTCGACGATCGCCGGTAGATCGGCCAGTGCCGCTTTAGCCACTTCAATCAGACGTAGACCATCATCCCCATAGCGATGCAGTAACCCTTTCACCAGCGAGGATTTGCCAGAACCACGACTGCCATACAGCAGCACATGCAGCGCAGGATAGCCCTTCAGCAAAAACGCTGTATTCTTCAGCAAGGCTTCTTTTTGAGCGTCGTAGCCCACTAAATCTGTGACCTGCACACGATCGGGCGAACCAATGCCAATCAACTGTCCCGCTTGCCATTGCAGGGCTTTGTATTGCGCAAAGAGGCCGACACCCTGCTTGCGGTAGTGAGCGGCTAAGGGCTCTACCCCATCGCCCCAGTCGGGTGCCTCATGGAATGTCGATCGCAACCAGTCCAGATTCGCAGCCTCCTCATAGCTCCACACCACAGGGCTATTTGTCAGATGGGCAGCCACTTTCACCCATTGGCTTAGCTGATCACTACTACAGGTGTAAATCTGCTGTAGCACCTGGAGATCGTGCCGTGCCGCCGCTACTAACGCAGGCGATATGTCCTGTAGAGCCGATCGCTGTGCCTGTTGAGTAAAGGGGTTATCAGCATTCAGCACTTGAGTCAGCAGGTAGTCTTGCCAGCTCTGTTTGCAGTCTGCCAGCGCACTGAACCAATTGCCATACGCGTGCAGACATTCCGTATTGTCGGCGGCGGTGTTGCGCTCTGCATGACGAATCGTTTGCAGTAGCGCCAAAAAAGCTTGACCAGGTGCGTCACTAAGAACGGTCTGGTAGACCAGAAGCGAGGCTGCCTGATGGAGAAGTGTTTGAACGGGGGCGATCGCGTGAGTATTCATCAAAGGCAGAAGTAAAGGCAGACGAGTAAAAAAGCGTTGGGAACGGGGCTAGATCTGTCTCACTGGATTAATCTCTCAAGGCACTAATGAATCGGCTCACTCGTCGCATTGGCCGCTTGACATTGTGTGCAAAGCCCAAAGAATTCCAGCATGTGGTAGTAAATCTTGAACTGGTACGCCTGATTTAACTGTGTCTCTAGTTCATGTACCGGACAGGCATCGATCGGAATTGACCCGCCGCACTGCAAGCAGGTGAGATGATGCTTATCTTCCTGCACCAGACTGTAGAGCGACTCACCGCCTGCTACTGTCCGCGCTTGTACCGCACCCTCCAACTTCAACGCTTCTAACGCCCGATACACCGTCGCCAACCCCATCGCCTGATCACGGTTCCGCAGTTCAACGAACAGATCCTGCGCTGAGATTGCCCGATTGATGTTTTTCAGGATACTGATGATCCGTTCCTGGCTACGAGTACGACTAGCTTTCATGGGAGAGGAGAAAGGGGGAGAAGGGGGGAAAGAGGAGTTTTGAGTTTTGCGTAGCGCTCTGCGCCGACAAGCTAGAGAGTTTTGAGTTTATTCTGACCGCTAACCGCTAACCGCTAACCGCCGATGGCTCACCGCTCACCGCTGATGACTGAGCGCTGACCGCTGATGGCTGACCGCTGACCGCTGACCGCTGACCGCTGACTGAGCCAAGAAAGCGGTAGCATCAATAACGTCAACTGCATTACAGGAAACGAAGGTGGCTCAGACATACCAGGCTCAAATCTATGTTACTCTGCGACCGTCGGTTCTTGATCCAGCCGGAACAGCCGTGCAGTCAGGGCTAAAGCATATGGGTTACGAGAATGTGGCACAAATTAGAATCGGCAAATATGTTGAATTGACCTTGAATGCTGACAGTGAAGAGGTCGCTCGTGAACAACTCGATCGCATTTGTGATCAACTGCTGGCGAATCCAGTGATTGAGAATTATCGGTTTGATCTAAAGGAGGCATCGACATCTATGGGCATGAGTACATAGATTAAGCGCAGAAAATAGATTGAGCGCAGAAAGTAGAGGGTCTGGAGGAGATTCATGCCCACGGATTGGGCTCATCAGCATTGGGCGGTTGGAGGGTTGACGGTTCGACCTTAAAGGTATTGCCCATCGTGGCAACGCGATCGCCCAACACCAGCTTGCGTCCTCGTCGTGTCTCCACCGAACCATTGACCTTCACTTCGCCCGCCTGGATCAGCAGTTTCGCCTGCCCTCCAGACTGCACCATCCCGACTACTTTCAAAAATTGATCTAGCTTAATGATTTCTGTCTCTGTCATGCCCACCCCTATTTTGTAAGCAGCTTCCCTACACCCTACACTTTATCCCCTACAACCCGCTTCCCCACACGACTGCACTCGCGTTCAAGGCAAACCCTTTGCGTTGCCCTTTTCCCGGAACGGCAGCCCTGTTAGCGATCGCCAATCCAGTCTGAGAAGACTGGTAGAATCACAGGCATAGTGGTCAGTGGAGTGTGGGCGATGGTCAGACAGAGTAAGCCGTGGGAAACGTGTGTCCAGTTTGCGATCGCTGCCGTTGCAGTAGTCGTAACGGGCGATGCGTCTGCAAAAGCTGCACCAGTAGCGCCTGCACCAGCTTCGGCACTAACGAGTTGTCACAGCACGTCACCAGTACCACCCACCGACGCTCAGATCAAAGCTTTACAGGCGTTGGTGCTGAAGTATGGAGTTGTAACGTCAGACAGTGTGAACAAAACAACCATGACTCGGTGTGAGTTTGCGTCTCTCTTAAATAATTTAGGAAACCAATTGAACGAGCTTATTACTTCTGGCTATGCCGAGTTTGTCTCTAAAGCAGACTTGCCTATCTTTCAGGGTTTGCAAGAGGCTTTTGCGGTTGAGTATCGCACGTTTGCTGGTGCTGGGAGCCCCGCAACACAGGAACCGCCGCAACAACCGGAGGCGTTGTATCGCGCTGGATTTGCTGTATCGCGCCTCAGGATTGATGCTCTAGAAGCTATCACGAAAAAACAAGAACAGCCACTGTTCTCACCAGCTACTAAATTTCATGTTGAAACAATATTGGCACTCTCTGTCTCGGCGGGACGGAATCGTTAAGCGCGGGTTAGGTGTATTGATCGCTTCAGTGCTAAACAGCATTCATCGATCGGCTCACGGTGTCATCAAATAATCAATCACCGCTTGGGCGATGTCTTGATTGCCGTCTGTGATCATGGGTTGCGATCGCGCTGGCTGCAACGGTTGCTGCAAAAAGTCCCAATCGCTATCAAAAAACTTGGTGGGCGTGAGAACTTGCGACGGTACATAGTCTTGAATGCCGTCCAGCAAAACAGCGGCTTCGGCAAAATCATCGCGGGTGATGGAGACGATCGGCGTACCCAACCGACACGCTTCCGAAAAGGTGCTGTAGCCTGGTTTCGAGAGCAACCGTCCGCACACGGGCATGAGGTCAACGGGACGATAGTGATTGTCAGTCACTTTGATCAGGTTGGGGAGATCAGGTGCGTTGCGATCGAACGTCAAAAACTGCCAGTCCGCAAACTGCTGCAAATTCTGGTATGGAATCGCGTTTAGCCCCAAACCGCCAAAAGTCATCAGTACGGTGCGATCGACATCCGTCTTCAACCCAAAGTTTTCTCGCAGTTGTTCAACGCTGTAGCGTGGGGTGCCGCCCGTCAAACCCACATCTGTAATGGTCGGAAAGGCGCTCATTGGTTCATGTAACGGCAGCCGAAAGAGGCGATCGCACTGGCTAAAGCATTCGCCAATCCAATCTGCCATCTCCACAAACTCGCCACCCCAGGGACGATAGATGAAATCCCAACCAAAGTTGCTCATCATCCAGCAGGGCACTTGAGCGGCCTTGGCAATGAGGGTAGCTAGCGGCGGAATGTCTGCCAGAACCAAACCAACACGGTTCTGCTTGATAAAGTTCACTTCAGAAGCAATCAGACTGTTCTGCTGCTTTCGCAACTCCTTGAGTCGTTCCAGCGTACCAGGCTGATCCATCGTGACGCTATCGGTTTGCAAAATGCCGATGTCAAAGGCTCTGGGACGATGGATAAAGTCGGTAGAGATATAAGCCTCCAGTAACCAACGCGGTGCTGTTGTCACCAAAATAATCAGAATCTCAGGGCACAACCGTTGGATTTCGGCAACCACAGAAGCCGTGCGGGTGGCATGTCCAAACCCATGATTGGTAATGGCAACATAAAGAATTGGTTGGGGCATGAGTTGGCGGGCGATCGCAATAAAAGGTTGAGTAGCAATGAGTGTCGGTAGCAATCAGACGCCCAATCAATGACGGGGCAGAAATTCTTGAATGGCTGCCACTAATTGGTCGATCTCTGCTTCCAGCGTGAGGTAGTGAATGCAGGCGCGAACACAATCAGGGTCAAGAATCACGCGAATCATAAAACCACTGGCTTCCAGATACTTCACCAATTGGGTATGGGACTTACCCGGTAGCTGAAAGGAAACCAACCCAGTTTCGGGTGGCGTCGATCGTAGGCAGTGTATACCTGGCAACTCGAGTAACTGCTGCCAGAGTCGTTGAGTGAGGGTTTGAAGGCGCTGATAGCGGTCTTGAGCCGTACCCCATCCGTCATGAACCGTAATAGCGGCTCTGAGCCCTGCATACAGCGGATAGGCAGACGTTGCCATCTCATAGCGTAGGCCATTGGGCTTCCATCCCGTTGGATGCCCGGTGCGATCGACCGTGATGCCTCGCCAGCCAGCAAAAGTGGGATGCAGCCCTTCCAGCGCTTCAGGGCGAACGTACAGCCCACCCAATCCTTCCGGCCCGCACCACCATTTATGTCCTGTAAAAGCGTAGAAATCGGCCTGTAGCTCGTCCAGGTTGAGGGGCAGCATGCCAACGGACTGTGCCGCATCCACGAGCACTCGAATGGGCTGATGGCTGGAGTAACTGTGACAGATTGCCGTCATCTCTGCCAGGGGAAGGCGCTGCCCTGTGTTCCAAAGGATGTGGCTGAGGACAATTAAGCGAGTGTTGGGTCGCAAATGTTCCGCCAGAATTGCTACTGGATCGCCGTCATTCAGGGTCGCTTGCAGCGGACAGGTAGACACTTCAATGCCAAACCGACGCTGCAGCTCTTGCACTGAGGCAATGACGCTGTGATGTTCGCAGTCAGAGAGCAAAAGATGATCGCCCGATCGCCAGTCAATGCCCCACAGCGCAATGTTGCAACCCGCAGAGACATTCTCTGTCAACGTAATCGTTTGCGGTGTGGTTCCCAGCGCTGACGCGATCGCTCCTCTGGTGCGATCGGCCTCTTCTACAACCCACTCATAGCTTTGGCTAGAGAACGGCCCTAAGTGCTGAATTTGGACATAGGACTGTTGAATTGCCTCCAGTGCAACCTGCGGCATCGGCCCCTGCCCACCGTAGTTAAAGTAGGCTTTGTTGGCTAAACTAGGAAACTGTTCGCGATAGCTAGCCAGAGAAATTTGGGAAGCAAAAATGCCTGTCATGGTAACGTACTGGTAGAGACAAAGCGTTAGCATTCTAGCAAGAGACACACTCTACAAGAGATACACTCTACGACGGTCACTCTAAACTTTTCCTGTTAGCTTGAAAGCATGTTATTGAATGCTGAACTGCTACTTAACTATCAGCGCTGCAGCCGACGGGCGTTTTTAGACCTGTATGGAGATCTCAGCCAGCGAGATCCGCCCAGCGACTATCTGCTCAAGCTGCTGCAAGATAGCCAAAGCAACCAGCGATCGCTCCTGGCCGATCAAGAGATTCGCCAACCCCGCTATGCGTCACGAGACTGGGATGCAGGCGCACGTGCTACCTTGGCTCTGATGCAGCAAGGCGTCGAGCGCATTTACCAGGGTGTGCTGCTGGCAGAAGGCCCGAATGGTGTCACGCTGGTCAGCAATCCTGATCTGTTAGTGAAGCGATCGGGGGAATCGCATTTTGGCGATTGGCTATACGAGCCGACTGAAATTAAGTTAGGCAAGCGTCCGAAGCTGGAATACCAGATTGTGACTGCCTTTCACATGCTGGTGCTGGCGCAGGTGCAGGGAGCCTGGTCAGAAACGGCCTGGCTGATGCTGCGAGAACGGGGTGCCTATGCGGTAGACCTGTGGGAAATGGTGCCGCGGATGCAGGCAATTTTAGAGGAATGCATCCAGGTACTGTCGCGATCGGAGGCTCCAGAGGTCTTTATTGCGCGTAATCGCTGTAGCTTGTGTCATTGGTTTGGTCATTGCTACGCGATCGCGAAAACTGAGCATCACCTCTCTTTGTTACCCGGCGTGACGCCTACCCGCTACCTTCAGCTCCAGGCGTTGCATTTGACAACGGTGAAAGGGGTTGCCGAAATGAGTGCCGCTCAACTGGCACCGTTACCCGGCTTTGGTAATGAAACCGCCTACAAACTGGTGCGACAGGCGCGATCGACGCTGCACAACCGGGCGCTGTTGATTGAAAGTATTACTAACCCCAATTTCTTAGACGAAGTACCCACCGCGCCAGTGGAACTTTATTTCGATATTGAAGCCGAGCCAGCGTTGAATTTGGTCTATTTGCATGGTGTACTGGTGATCGATCGCTCAGCTCAAACCGAGACGTTCTACCCGCTCCTTGCCGAGCGACCTGAAGACGAAGTGTTGGTGTGGGAGCAGTTTCTGGATCTGGTCTGGCAATATCCCACTGCTCCGATCTTTCACTTCTGCCCGTTTGAAGTCCAGACGGTTGAACGACTCGCCAAACTTTACGGCACACCACCACCACGCATACTTCCGCTCCTAACCCGCTTCGTTGACCTGCACGAGCGGGTTACGCGTATGGTGACACTGCCGGTTGAAAGCTATGCGCTAAAGCCGATCGCCCGGTGGCTAGGTTTTGACTGGCGTGACCCCAGTGCCAATGGTGCCCAATCGATTTACTGGTATGCTCAATGGCTCTCAACGGGCGATCGCACTTATCTCGATGCAATCCTCACCTACAACGAAGATGATTGTCGTGCGACGTATCACGCTAAAGATTGGCTCGTAAGTTTCTTGCAAGAGACCTACCAGGCAGAACTTGCTTGAGTCCAACTCGAGACGCACTCATAGGATTTTTAGCTGGTGGCTTTTCAATTCTAAACTTAATTAAGACGCCAAAAAGTACTGGAGTTTAAGCAAGGCATGAACGGTAGCCAGTCTTCTGCAAGAACTTGCGGCCGATGCGTCGGTGCGTTGCGTGAGCGCTTTGCTTAAATTGCGAAGCCCAGACAACATCTTAGTTAAAGCTCAGTCTGCTTCTAGCGCTTTTCAGAGTTAAGGTCTAACGTCTTGCCAGATGAAAGACTGTCTCCCGCCAGATCCAGGATGGGTCGTTTTATGGCAAGTTGGGTTGTACACTTCTGCTTAAAACCTTTGCGACAGGTTTTGCGATGCACCGTTCAGCCAAACTCCAGCGTTTATTCATCTTCGGTTTGAGCGGTCCGATCGTGGCGTTAAACGTCTGGCTGCTGACACAGGTTTTCCGTTACTTTGAGCATCTGATCACGCTGCTTGCGATCGCCGCGATTTTGGCCTTCTTACTGAACTATTCAGTACAGTTCTTTGAACGGGCTCGGATGACCAGACCCCAGGCGGTCATCGTTGTGTTGTTGGCGACCTTCACGCTGCTGGTGATTACAGGTGTGACCCTCGTACCGCTCCTCATCCAGCAAACCACCCAACTCCTTGAGAAGATTCCTGCCTGGTTGGAAGCCAGTCGCGAAAACATGCAATCTTTGGACACTTGGGCGAAAGCACGCAACCTACCTCTCGATTTGCGGGGCATTACGGGGCGCATCAATGGTCAAATCGAAAGTCAGCTCCAGACCTTGGCAGCACAGGCACTGAGTGTCGCGTTGGGTACCGTTAGCGGGCTCATTGACGGCATTTTAGTGCTGGTGCTGGCGTTCTATATGTTGCTTTATGGCGATCGTCTTTGGCATGGACTGATCCATTTCTTACCGCCGCACATCGGCATCCCATTAAGCATTTCGTTGCGGTTGAATTTTCAGAACTTTTTTATCAGCCAACTGCTGTTAGCCATCTTTATGACAGCTGTGCTGATTCCGATTTTTTTGGCATTCAGGGTGCCGTTTGCGCTCTTGTTTGCCCTCCTCATTGGCGTCGCCGAGTTGATCCCGTTCATTGGGGCGACTCTGGGTATTGGGTTGGTAACGCTGCTCATTATGCTGCAAGATCTCGGCTTAGCGTTCTGGGTCGGTGGTTCCGCTACGATCGTGCAACAAATTCGCGATAATGTGCTCGCACCCCGTATGATGGGCAGCTTTACCGGACTTAATCCGATCGTGATCTTTATTGCACTTCTGGCCGGGCTGCAAGTGGCCGGTTTCCTGGGGGTTCTCGTCGCGGTGCCGATCGCCGGTACCATCAAAGGCACTCTAGATGCGATGTATAGTCAGCAGTCTCCCGTGGTGACCACAGACGTTAGCTCAAAAGCCTCGCGGTATAAGTGATAGGAACGATCGCCAAAAAGGTCGGTCGGTGGCGATCGGTGCCGTCCCTCAACGAGGAGGGTGACGCCGATGGAGCTTCAAACGTTTCGAGTTGTGAATGGCCTCCCCTCCAATCTGCCTGCGTCCGCCTGGCCAAAAGCTGCTCTTTGAGCGCTCCAGGGTGTTTGCCAAACCTCAAAACAATCGATCGACATTAACTATTTGCCGTCTTCGTCTGCTACAAATTTGATCAGCCTGTCTAAGAGTAAGCTGTTGAGAGCAGTTATTGTGTAACTAGAGTTTAGACTGAGGCTTCGAGACTGTAGACTTCGAGCATCCTTTCTTTTGGGTGCCCTGAGTGCTGTTCAGTCTTCGCTTCCAGTCCTCTGGCTCACGTCTAATCTCTGGGCAGAGGCAATCTATCGCAAGCGTAGGAAGTAAGTATGCGACAAATTAACTTTGTCATCATCTTTGTCATTTGTCTGGCTCTTGTGCTGTTTGGCATCGAAAACACCGATCCAGCCGTGATTCGGATTGCTCAAGGCATTGAACTGCAAGCGCCGCTTGCCGTTGAGCTGATCATGGCAATGGGTGTTGGCGCAGTCCTGGCATGGGTTTTTAGCGTCTGGGCTCAGCTCCAACGAGCGATCGACTCTGGCAAAGATCTGCGAGTCAGAGATGTCCGGATTCAAGAGCTGGAGGAAAATGTGGAACGCTACAAAGCGGAAATTGAAGAACAGCAACGATTGCTGCCCGCCGCCAAAACGCGGCAAGGTGATACCCAAGAGGCTGAGACAGGCGCTTACGCCCAGTAAAACACCGTGATCAAATTCTGGTCGGAGCGCACGATCGTGCGCTCCGACTCTCCTTACTCTGAGTTAGCATACAAAAAATGACGGCTGCCGACCTGATTACACCGCTTAACCACTGGAGTCTTTGGGTGCCGTTACTGCTGCTGGTTTTGATTGTGATTGCAGCTGCCTGGTTTGCCCGAATTTCTCTTCGGTAGGTTCATTCATGCCCCTTTCCCTTGCACAGGACGCGATCGCCTTTCTTATTGACCTGGCAGAACGGGGAGAGATTGATCCGTGGGATGTCAAAGTCATTGAAGTCATCGACCGCTTCTTGAGTACGTTGGCACCGTTGAGTAGCGGGCGCGAACCTTACGAAGCCACTCTATCCCAATCGGGGCAGGCGTTTTTGTACGCCTCCATGCTGGTGCTGCTGAAAGCCGATAGCCTGTCTCAGCCAGAGCCAGTGGCTGCAACCGATGCCGATGAGGAGATGGAGTTTCTCGATCCAGACGGGGTGAATGGCTCGGCGTTACCCGCCAATCTGGAGCGCCAGATTCGTCGTCGTGCCGTAGCGCAACCGCCTCAGCGACGGCGAGTCACCCTCAAAGAGTTGATTGACCAATTGCGCACGATCGCCACAGCCCTAGATGATCCGACTCCGAGAGCACGTGCGCGTCGTCCCCGGCAGCAGTCTCGCAGTCAGGCCGTTCGTGCGATCGCGCAACTCGCCCACCAGGAAAACTTGTCAGAAATGGCAATGGCGCTAGAGCAGTTTTTTATTGACAATTGGCACACGATTGCGAAGGGAGAAACCTGGCTCGATTTTGACTTGCTGCTAGAGCTATGGTCGCAAGCCAGCAGCTACAAAGCAGCCATCCCTCACGACCCTCATGCGGGCAATGTTACCCATGACCGAGTCGGTATTTTTTGGGCGTTGCTGCTCTTGTCGGCACAATCCAAAGTAGAGCTGTCGCAAGAGGAGTTTTACCAGGATCTCAAGATTCAACTGCTCTCGGAGGAAGCCTTGGCTGACCTAAGCGACTGGGCCGCACGTGCGTCGCCTGATTAAGTTTGTTAACATTGCGGTTGACATCCGCTGGGCTCATGGAAACGTGCGATCGCCTGTAAGGTCTGACATCCGTCGGTCTGTAACAAAATTTAACTATAGATGCGATGAAGCATTTATTTGGTTTCAATAGGGCTTTACGAAGAGTAACTCGTTTTGCTTTGACTCATCCTGGAAATCACCTAGCATCAGCATAGGATTGCCTTTGAGAGCCGTGCGTTCAAAGGCGTTGAACACAGTTAACTGCTATTTTAGTGGCCAAGGTTTGGGGAGATGAACGATCTATGAAAGCGATGATTCTGGCGGCCGGTAAGGGAACGCGTGTCCGTCCGATCACTTACACCATCCCAAAGCCAATGATTCCGATTCTGCAAAAGCCAGTGATGGAGTTTTTGCTTGAGTTGCTGCGGCAGCATGGGTTTAACGAAATTATGGTCAATGTGAGCCATCTGGCGAGTGAAATTGAAAGCTATTTCCGGGATGGTCAGCACTTTGGCGTGCAAATTGCTTATTCGTTCGAGGGGCGTATTGTTGAAGGCGAGCTGGTTGGTGAGGCGATCGGTTCTGCTGGTGGTATGCGCCGCATCCAAGACTTCTCTCCCTTCTTTGATGACACGTTCGTTGTACTGTGCGGTGACGCGCTGATTGACCTGGATTTGACGGCCGCTGTCAAATGGCATCGCGAAAAGGGTTCGATCGCCACCATCGTCATGAAAACAGTGCCCAAAGAAGAAGTCCCCAGCTATGGGGTTGTGGTCACGGATGATGAGGGTCGAATCAAAGCCTTTCAGGAAAAGCCCTCAGTCGAAGAGGCACTCAGCGACTGCATCAACACGGGTATTTATATCTTTGAACCCGAAATTTTTGACTATATTCCTTCTGGTGAAGAATACGACATTGGTAGTCAACTTTTTCCCAAACTCGTGGAAAAAGGCGCTCCTTTCTATGGTGTGCCGATGGACTTTGAGTGGGTCGATATTGGCAAGACGCCTGATTACTGGCGAGCCATTCGCAGTGTGTTGAACGGCGAGATCAAGAATGTCGAGATTCCGGGGCATGAGGTGGCACCGGGCATTTATACCGGGCTCAATGTGTCGGTCAATTGGGATAAAGTGAATATTCAGGGGCCTGTGTATATCGGGGGTATGACCCACATCGAAGACGGCGCCACCATTATTGGGCCGACGATGATTGGGCCAAACTGCTGGATTTGCAGTGGAGCAACCGTAGACAACAGCGTCATCTTTGAATACGCCCGTCTTGGTCCCGGTGTGCGACTGGTGGATAAGCTGGTCTTTGGTCGCTATTGCGTTGATAAGACGGGAGCCACGATCGATGTACAGGCCGCGTCTCTTGACTGGCTGATAACAGATGCTCGTCAGGCTCTACCGTCGCATCCTCCAGCCGAACGGCAGGCGATCGCAGAACTCCTCAACGCTGATATCAGAAGCATCGGCGTCTAGTTCATGTCGTTAAGACCTTATGTCGGGACGTTACAGGTAACGTCCCGATAGGCACACCGATTGGGAACGCCTCTTTTTACACAACTTGCTTGGAGGCTAGTTGATCTTTTAGAGCGGCCGGTGCGATCGCACCGTACTCCGTAATGATGGCCTTGATCAATGCAGCTGGGGTAACATCAAACGCAGGATTGTAAAACTCTGCACCCGTGGGGCACAGAAGGGTTTCACCAACGGTGTGAACCTCACTGGGATTGCGTTCCTCAATCGGAATTTGAGCACCATCGGCGATCGCAAAGTCGATCGTCGATAACGGAGCTGCGACAAAAAAAGGAATATTGTGCGCTTTGGCGATAAGCGCCACGCTGTAGGTGCCAATTTTGTTGGCGGCATCACCATTCGCGGCAATGCGATCGGCTCCGACCACCACCGCATCAATCATCCCTCGCTGCATACAGTGTGCCGCCATGTTGTCGGTAATGACCGTGACAGGAATACCTTCCTGCACGCATTCCCAGGCCGTCAACTTTGCACCTTGCAAGCGTGGACGCGTTTCATCAGCGTAGACCCGCTCTAAACGCCCGTCACGCCATGCCGAACGAACCACGCCCAAGGCTGTACCATACCCTGCTGTTGCCAGTGCTCCGGCATTACAGTGTGTGAGCAGGCGCAATTTATCAGGACTGGCTGGTAAAGCCTCAAGCCCATGATCGCCAATCTGATGGCAGGTTTGCACATCATCGGCGTTAATGGCCTTCGCCGTGTCCAGTAGGGTTTGCTTTAGGTAAGCAACGGCACCCAGCGTTTGGTGAGCTGTTTTGACCATGCGATCGATTGCCCAAAATAAATTCACTGCCGTTGGGCGTGTTGCGCGCAACCGTTGGGCGATTGGTTCCAGTTGCGCTAGAAACTCACCACGATCGGTTGTTTGAATATCCCGCGCACCGAGATACACGCCATAAGCCGCAGCCACGCCGATCGCTGGCGCACCACGGACAATCATGGTTTCGATGGCCCGTGCCATATCTTCATAGCGGTTAATTTCAACGACTGCATATTCGTTTGGCAAGCGGGTTTGGTCAATCAGTAAAACATGCCCACGCAGCGTCTCTGCGGGAGACTGATCGTTCCAGATAACGGGATAAACCTGATTGTTAGAGGACATAAGGTACAAAACTAACGCGATGTGCAACTAAAACCACTCTGCCACAAGGTGTTTAACCAGAGACGTAGCGGTTTAAATCATTTGTGAGCGGTCAGCGGTCAGCGGTCAGCGGTCGGCGGTCAGCAGTCAGCAGTCAGCAGTCAGCGGTCAGCGGTCAGTGGTCAGCAGCCAGCAGTCAGCGGTCAGCGGTCAGCGGTCAGCGGTCAGTGGTCAGCGGGTAGTTTTGTCTGCTTACTCTTGCCTTCAGCCTCCTGTCTTCTACCAACTCAACGCTTCCCCCCTTTAAATACGGCGATTATACGTAAGCAGCAACAAAAATTGACAGTTAGACAAGTGGCACTTGAGAGAGCAGGAAAGATCCCCACAACTTCTAACCTGAGAGTAATGCGTGCTCTAGAAGACAGATTATTTTCTGATGAAGGGCAACAAAACCACTGAGTCTTTGGGTGAGGTTTGTGAATGGACTCCTATCTGCCTGTATCCTGGTCAACAGTTACGACAATGCTTACACAGGCGTCGGTGTCAGTAAAAGATCTGCCAAACCACGATCTGGTTCTACGTTGTCAGACTGGTCATCGTCCCGACAAAACAGCCTTTGCTGAGCTGTTGAGACGCTATCAGTCTCACGTTGAAAAGGTTCTCTATCATCTCGCACCCGATTGGCAAGATCGGGCAGATTTGGTTCAGGAAGTTTGGATTCGTGTTTATCGCAACATTGGACGACTCAACGAACCAGTCAAATTTCAGGGCTGGTTGAGCCGTATTGCCACCAATCTGTTCTATGACGAACTGCGGAAGCGGAAACGCAACGCAACGCCTTTATCCCTGGATGCACCGCTTACGTTCAGTGATGGCGAGATGGACTGGGAAATCGCTGCCGATACACCAGCACCCGATGAAGAGCTGAGTCGGCAAGAATTTTATGATCAACTCAAGGTCGCGATCGCCGATCTGCCCGAAGCCTTCCGCACCACGATCGTCCTCCGCGAAATCGAGGGCATGAGCTACGAAGAAATCGCCGCACTGACTGGCGCGTCCCTGGGCACGGTGAAGTCTCGTATTGCTCGTGCACGTCAGCGCTTGCAGCTTCAGTTACAGCCGTATTTGGATGAGTAGAGAGTAGGGAGTGGGGAGAAAGTTTTGAGTAGTGCTTCGCGCCACATGCTAGAGAGTTTTGAGTATTTGCTTTCTACATCCTGCCTCCTACGGACATGCCATGCTCATCAATGGCCAGTAGATCCCTGATTACCGTTGAGCAGCTGACGGCTTTTGGGCTTTAGCAGTGCTCAGTTGCTCATCTGCGATCGCATACCAGACTTGCCCAAACGTACGCGGATTGAGTGTTTTTCCTTTTTGCTCAGGAAAAAGCTCAAAGAACCGACTGTCTGCCAATGCATCTAACCGGGGACTACTTTTGGCACCCGCCTCGCCCAAGGCCGCTAGCCATTCGTTGTAGTTGACGCGACGATAGCTCCCCATCTTTTGGCGCGTTTCAGGCTTTAAGGTTGCCAGTTTGTCCATGATGTTGCTGGCGATCGTGTTCCATTCTGTCCGCAGCTTGGCTTGCTCTGGGTCATCAAGGTTGCGCGATCGCAGTTGAGGATACTTGGCGTAAAACACCTCATTTACCAGATTCGTGAGGAACTGAAACTCAATGTTGAGCTGACGACGGCGATCGCGCAAGGCGTCTTGTGAGACCGCTTCAACGCTAGGAGAGGCTTTGGGCGAAGCAGCAGACGGCTTCGGCTGTGCGGTTGGACTAACGGCTACTGGAGACGGTGAAGCAGCAGGTTTGGCCTCTGGCTGTTTGTGAGGGAAAAACCGCCAGGCAACAGCAGTGATCAACATCACCAGACCCACAACCATTGCTGCCGAAGCGCGCGGGTCGCTATCGCCTTTGCGTTTAGGACGCACACGTTTTTTGGGTAACCGTGTTGGCAGCGGTTGTAAGCCATCCATTGGCTGGTTGGTCTCTGCTTCAAGCGTGTCTACTGGTGTGAACTCGACTGGTGTGAACTCGACGGGTGCGGATTCGACGGGTGTGGACCCAACAGCAGCAGTGGATAGCAGTGGCTCCAGGATCTTCGCGACCTGTGCTGCCGAGGCGAGACGTTTTTTGGGCTGAAGCTGTAGCATCTGACGTAGAAGCCGCGCGAAAGTGGGATGCACTGTCACCAGTGGTTCCCAGTCAAGCTGCTGTGTCTGGCTGTTGTAGAGTGACTCTGGCCCTTTACCCGTCAGTAGGGCGATCGCAGTGACGGCTAGAGCATAGAGATCGCTGCTGGGTTCGGCTTTGCCATGAAACTGTTCTGGCGGCGCAAAGCCCCACTGCCCCAACGTCATGCGGGGATCGAGCGGGTGAAGCTGTAGCTGTACAACCAGTTCTTGTACCAGCCCAAAGTTAATCAAGATCGGCAACTGATCTTGCTGCCTCAAAATCAGCGTATCGAGCGAAAGATTGCGATGGACAGCACCACGATTGTGGAGATAGGTGAGCACGGGCAACACTTTGAGCAAACACTGAATCACCTCTGCTTCAGAAAACACCTGCCCCTGCGCTTTGCGTTCGTCTAGCAACACACCGTAACTTTTGCCTTCCACGTAGTCACGCACCCAGTAGAGCCGCTCTTCCTGAGCAAACATCATCCGCAAGCGAGGCAACTGGGGATGCTGCAGTTCGTACAGCCCCGACACGTCTTGATGAAAGCGCTGCCGCAACTGCTCCACAGTTGCCACATCTTGCTGCGCGGGAATAAATTCTTTGACGACGCAGAGTTCATTCAGCCGTTTCTGGTCTCGTGCCAGATAGGTTTGACCAAATTTACTCTGGCCCGCTGCACCAATGAGACAGTAGCGGTTTTCCAGCAGAGTTCCAGGGGCGATCGAAGAGTGCATAGCAGTGTTAGCGTAACGTGGGCGATCGAACAAAGAGACCAACAGCAAAACAGAATAGGGGCAAGCGTTTGAGTACCTGAATTCTGGACGGGAATCCGTCTGCTGTCATCACCTGCAGCGCAACCGCCAAACTCAGTTGTTTGAAGGTTGACAAAATTATAGAACGCTTGTACTAAAAGCGTACCGTTTTTATGAGTTATTATCGTCTCAAACTTAAGGTTGAGAACACTGTTTTTTCCAAGTCATACACTGACGTGTCGATCACTCCATTCGATCAAAGAGAAACACGGCCGATCGAAGAGAAACACGGTACACTGACATCTGAGAATCAGCGACAGCACTACATTGATAGCTCTCGTCGTTTACCTGGTGGAACTATGGCACTACACGAAGAACTGAAAGCAATTGTCGATCGCAAACATCTGCTCACCCATCCCTTTTACATTGCCTGGACAGAAGGAAAGCTGACTCGCACGCACCTGAAACACTATGCCATTCAGTATTTTCAGAATGTGCTGGCGTTTCCGACTTATTTGAGTGCTGTACACTTCAACACGCCCTCGTTTGACAATGCGATCGGAGTGCGTCAGGAAATTCTTGAGAACCTGATCGAAGAAGAGCGTGGCGAGCATAATCATCCCGCCCTGTGGAAGCGCTTTGCTGAGGCTCTGGGTGCAACGGATGCTGAACTGACAGAAACGTCTGCACTGGAAACCACAACCAATCTGGTCGATACGTTCCGTCAACTCTGCCTGACTTCGCCCTTCTACGCTGGGCTGGCGGCGCTGTACGCTTATGAATCGCAGATTCCCGCTATTGCAGCGGTCAAGGTGGATGGACTGAAGCAGTTCTACGGCATGACCAACCCTGACGACTATCAGTTTTTCACGGTGCATCAGCAGGCGGATGTGTGGCATACCGCAACGTCACAGAAGCTCATTGAGCAGTACGCTGATACGCCAGAGAAGGAAGCCGAAGTGCTTCAGGTCGCCGAAAAAGCGGCTGATGCCCTCTGGCAATTCCTGGATGGCGTGTATGAAACATACTGCCAGGACATCGTGGCGGCACCTGTAGCAGCATAACGAACTCAGAAATCGGGTTTCTTGGAGAAACCCGATTTCTCTTTTAAAGGTCTGATCTTGAAGTTCCGTATTCTGTGGTTGGAGTGTCAAGCGTTGAGGTCAATATTTTGAGCTTTGGACTCGAAGTTCCGTGTTCGTAGCTCGGAGTTTCAGGTTCGGAGGTCAAAGCTCCAAGTTCGGAGGTCGGAGGTTCGGGGTTAGCAGTCAGGCTTTCGAGATCAAAGGGTGACAGATGAGGGATGGAGGTCGATGCTACTCTGCCTCAAAGGCGACCTTGTCGTAAAGATCCGCGAGGGTGATTTCAAGCGGGACAGAGTTGAGCGAGAGGATCGCTTCTCCACCGTCATACTCAGAAAAAATCCACTTACGGGGTTCGGTTTTGGAGTATTGCTCAACGTGATGATCGTATTGATCGATTAAGACATACTCTTGAAACGATGGAATAGTGCGATAGGCTGCAAACTTGCCGCTACGGTCATACGCTTCCGTTGAGTTTGACAGCACCTCGGCAATCATTATTGGGTTGGTGAGGGTGTCTTTTCGCCCTTCCTGAAGTTGCAGTTCGCCTTGAATGATCATGACATCAGGATAGGTGTAGAGGCGCTTGCGAGGAATCCACAACCGTTGATCGGTGACAAACACATCGTAGGGTTGCCGTTTCAGGGCAAAATTTAGGGCTGCATAGAAATTACCAGTAATCCGATTATGGTTAGGCATTCCACCAGGCATCAGAATGATTTCTCCATCAAGATATGCATGCCGCTCCTCTGCGGTGGCTTCAAGTTCCAGATACTCTTCAGGGGTATACTGCTTTTTCTCTTCAGCTTGCATAATGATAAAAGTTAAACCTCCAACTGCTTTAATGACTGTTCTTAGACAAATTTTGAGGTAGCCTTTCCCATTCTTCTTTGAGAATTTGGGCACTGATTTCTTCAACAAACTGTAGAAAGGTTAGAAGACTTGGGCTTGCTACGAACGTTTGCACAGTCACTGATTTATATTGAGTCATTGATCGAGAAGAAAATAACTTAGCGGTTAGATCATTCTTTCATCTTTCAAGTGACTCAATCGCCCCTCGAATACCGTCCACCACATTCAAAAATGCTTCGTCCCGGTTATGCCATAGCGTAATGGGTCTGCCATCAGTCGGTAATGATGAGAGATGGCTGAAGGGACTGCCTCGCAGATCGGTGGGTTTGAGGATAACGGGAATGACACGAGCCGTTCCTGCACTGTGTCGCTGGAGTGCTTGTTGCAGCAGGTCATAGCAGTCGTTAGACGCAATGAAGTGGGCGCTAATCAACAAGAGAATAATTTGAGCCGTTTCCAGTTGTTGTTTGATGGCAGCATCCCATTCGGCTCCGGCTTCGATTGCTCCCCTGTGCCATGCTTGAATTTTGTCCTGACGCTTGAGATTGGCAAGATGGCGATCCAACTCCTCCCGCAGGTCTTCATCTTCATGGGAATAGGCAATGAACACTCTGACAGGTGAGGGACTGGTAGATTGCGGTTGCCGATACACATCGGGCTGACGGCGTTGTAGTTCATCCCAGGGCAGCAAGAGCGTGTCTTCAATTTCAGCCCGGACATCCTCGCTCACCGCGCCCTCAATCTGCATCAGTTTAACGAGGAAGTGGTTGGCATCGTAGTAACGTTGAAGCTGTTGTTTTTGTTGCTCACTAAACTGCCAATCATGACCGATGTTTCGAAGCTCAATCATCATTTGTTGTCGGCATTCCAACCACGGTTGCCCTTGAGCCTGCCACCATTGCTGGAAGTGCTGCCAGTTTTCCGGTGAAGGTAATTGAGCCCTCAACTGTTCCAGTTTGATTGCGAGTGCATAGTCAAAGTTGTAGTCAAGAGCGCGGGCAAGGTCGAGGTCGAGGTCGAGGGCAAGGGCGAGAGCGCGGGCAAGGGCGAGAACGCGGGCGAGAGCGCGGGAGGTGTCGCGGGCAAGGGCGTGGGCAAGGTCGAGGTCGAGGGTGCGGGGGATGTCGCGGGCGAGGACGCCGACACTAGCACAGTCGAAGCCAAAATAGAAAGCTCGAAGGGCAGCGGGTCTATCGTTAGTCCGGATAGAGCCTGCTTTTTGTAAGACCCAGGTTAGAAATTGATTCAACCCGGGTTCACCTGAGATTGAATGATCAATGGATTGTTTAATCAGGCGCAATAAGCAATCAATAGGCTGTTGCGATTTCACCAATTGCTCGACAACCTCCTGCCATTGCGGATCAGCAATCCTTTTAGCCAGTTGTGCTGGAGGCAGTTGAGTCAGCCATTGCACAGTGAAATGTTCCTGAAACGTGAGGTGGGAAAATGACCATAACTCATCTGCCCGTTCGATCAACAACCCATGCTGGGCTTCCACCGCTTTCAGAACTGCAACACCTTCTTTACGGTTAGCAAGGTGGAGAAATTCAGCAATCTGAGCGGCAATCTCGTTCTGTTGAAACAAAACGAAGTTTTCTGGGCTCTCAAATTTGCGAGCAGCAATCTCGTTTAGCAGGGCTTCTTTTTGCTCCACATTCAATTCACGATAGGTTTCATTGCCCACTTCCCAGCCTTCGATCACCTTGGCATCATTCCATTTCTCCAGCAGTAACCGAATCCCTCGTTTGTAGAGATCAGTCATCTGGGAGGGCATTTCTCCCTCATCGTGAAGGACTAAACACATCAGACTCAGCAGCACCGGAGTCACTGCGAGTTCCTTCACTGCCGAATTTCTGGTTGCGGCATTATCGAACCTTTCCCCCTGCTGTGATGCCTCTGTACCCGATTGCCCACTCGCCTGAAACCAATTCTGAACAAACTGCTTTACCTGCTCTAGGCTAAAATCCGCAACTTCCACCGAGGTGAATCCATCCGGAATTGACTCAATAATCTGGGTGCGGCAGGTCAGAATCCATCGATTGTTGGGATACTCGTCTATTGACTTTCGGAGTTGATCTTGTACGCTGTGCCGCAGTTCATTCGTTAGCACTTCGTCTAATCCATCCATCAGCACTAAAAGCTTGCCCTCCTCCAGCAAAATTTGTAGTGCTAATGCGTCTAACTTCTGTTGGAATCCTTTAATTTGGTTTTCTTTTTCTTTATCCTCTTCTAGAGAGCTAAAAGGGCTTCGTCGTAGCTGCTGAATTTGCTGCTTCAATGTTCTAAGCTGACGCCCTTCATCCAGTCCCAATTCCTTCCCGATCGCGTCCAGCAACTGCCATTCTCTATCCCGAATACGGCGAAGCTCGATGAAGACCGCAATCAAGTCTGGCTGAAACTGCCCCTTGCACCAATCCATTGCCAGATGCTTAAGAAAGGTTGTTTTCCCTGCACCGGGTTTGCCCAGAATCAGGAGTTTTGAGTTGGCATTGGCAATCTCAAATCCTGGATTGCGTTTGATGCGATCGCCCAGTCCCAGGCGATCATTCCGCAAATCAAAGGTTTGCAACAGCTTATCTTCAGATACCTGAAACGTGCGGGGCGATCGGTTCAGCAGCCACACATCCACATAAAGCTGGTCAACCCCAATCTCCTCTCCGCTCAGCAAGCGCATTCGACTATGTTGGCTAAGGATTTTCTGACGGCAGTGTTCTCGAACTTGCTGAACGAGTGATTCAAACTTGTTGTCGGCTTGAGAAACGGTTGGCTCGACTGCTGCATCTTCAGCTTGCGGAGGCATTGTCTTGATTGCCGAAACGTCCTCCCAGTTCAACCGTAGCGCAAGGCAAACCTTACGAAACTCGGCTTCCCTCACAGGCTGCTGCTTGAAAAAAGCCGTTACGGTTGTGCGGGACATATCGAGATGATCGGCTAGCTGCGACTTGTTACCCACGAAATACTGATGGAGCGCGTTGTTCGCCTGTGTCCAATCTGTCAAAGCTAACTTACGCGATCGCTCCATCCCTACCGCTGCCTCAACGTTTTCACTCACCCACTATTCTATCTGCACGAACAATGATGGTCTCCCGTGAACACACTTGAACACTCACTGAACAGTGGCTGAACACCGCACTCCGTATGGCTTGAGCAGACTGGAAACATGTTAATCAGGAGTTCGCGCCATGAAAAAGCCGTTGCTTACCCTTGCCACTGTCATCACCGCTACCGCCGCAGGCACCAGCCTTTCCCTTGCCACACTGCCCAACCCCACGGACATCCAGAAACAACTGAGCAACACCGCGAATGCGATCGCGATCGCCGGGACGACCGCTATTTTTGGACTGCTCAACGATGAAGACGGAGATAACCATACAGAACAATGATATTCTGACTAGCCAAGTTTACCGAGGGTTGGCGATCGTCTTCCAACCCTCACCTTGTAACCTCTGAGCACGGTTAATCAAGCTCTGAACCCGAAACTCCGACTTTTGAGCTTGAGACTTCGCGAACATGCTTCACCGTATCGATGCTTCTGTACTTAGACTATGCTTCTGAGAGAGGGAAGCAGAGTTTGCTGTGGAAGAAACAATGACCACTCAATGGCAAACCATTATGAGCGATCGCTGTCATGTCACGCGATCGCAAATCATTGACTTCTGTCATCAGTGGCATGTCATAGAATTTGCCGTGTTCGGCTCCGTCTTGCGGGATGACTTTCGGGATGACAGCGATATTGATGTTTTAGTAACCCTCGCTCCCAATCATGGTTTGAGTCTGTTTGATTGGATGGACATGCAGCAAGCACTGGAAACCCTGTTTAACCGCGACGTTGATTTAATAGACAAACGCGGATTGAAAAACCCCTACCGTCGCGCTGAAATTATGAACACTCGTCAAATCATTTATGCAAGCGAACAACCGTGATGCCGCCTCAATTTGGGATATGGTGCAGGCGATCCGTCGGATGCAAGACTTCACCACTGGCTTGACCTTCGATGACTACCAGGCAAGCATCCTGATTCAAAGTGCAGTCGAAAGACAACTCGAAATTCTGGGAGAAGCCGCAGGCAGAGTCTCTGATGGCTTGCGACAGACCCATCCACAGATTGACTGGCGTAGAACTATTGGCTTGCGCAACATCATCATTCACCGCTACGACGAGATTCAGCAAGATGTCATCTGGAGTATCATTACTACTGAACTGGCAACGCTTTTGACACAGCTAGAACCTCTATTACCTCCCTTACCTGACGCGCAAACGTAGAAGGCATCGAGGCTGCAAGCAAGTATCAACTACTGCATTTGTTCTTGCGATCGCCCTCCAAACAACCCCTTTCAACCTCAGAACTCGGATCACCGAGCGTTTGATTCAGACAACCGAGCTTTGTATTCAGTCGTAGCCGTTCAGACCGTAGAACGTCGAGTGTTTTACTGGCACAACTGAGCTTTTTACTGAGGCAACCAAGCTTTTTGCTCCATCGTTGCACCTCAGAACTCAGATTACCGAGCTTTTAACTCAGTCGTTGCTGTTCCGAACTCCATGCTCCGAGCTTAGAACTCCGAACACTGAGCTTTTTACTCGGACGATCGCGCTTTTAACTCAATCGTTGCCGTTCCGAACTCCATCATGGCTGTTCTAACCACGATCGCTGCGTCCTGCATAAGAAAAGAGCCGTGGGGTATGATCGTCGATCATCTCCACGGCTCTTTTCAGCAACATCCTTCGACTAAAACCTCCGAGGTTTAAGCCACTCGATTGGTCACGATGCTTGATGCCTGATTAAAACCTCCGAGGTTTGCCTCAGGCCGAAACTAGATTGAGGTGAAGTCGTGAGCGGTGATAGTGCTTGCCTGGATGCCCGACAGCACGGCTAAGGTTTTGCCCTGACGTTGAATGAGGGTGTCATTTGCGTTCAGTGCCGTACCTTGCACGATCGAGAGCTTGTTAAAGCCCAAACCTGCTGGTAGTGCAATGAGATCCGTGCCGCTTTCGAAGTCAGCGATCGTTTGGGTACCACCCTTCGCCAATACAAAGGTGTCGCTTCCTTCACCACCTTTCAGGAAGTTGTTGCCCTTGCCGCCTCTCAGGAAATCGTCGCCTGCACCCGCATCAATGTAGTCATCGAGTTGATCACCCCGAAGGCGATCGTTTCCTTCTGTACCCTCATAAGACTGGATGTTGAGCCCTGCCAAACCGACCCGTGGGTCGAGGTTGAGGGGTTGTCCCAGTTGCAGTAAGACAATCTCGTTGTTGTCGATCGCGGGTGGACGACCCACTGAGAACGGATAGTTGTTGTCGTTGGCAACCAGAATCGTATTGGCGTCGATCACAAGGACATCTTCGATCGTTTGGAACGGCATGTTGTAAGTGGTGCTGCCGTCTTTGTTGAGATCGTTAGGGTCTTTGATGTCGAGCAGGTTCGCGATTTCCGTTTTAGCAACGAAACCATTGGCATCCTGCTGAGCAAAATCGACCTTGAAGATCTTCTTGAACTGAGCCGCAGCTCCCTGGTTTTCGTCCCGCTCAATCACCAGGTATTCGTGATCGTTGACGACGGTAAAATCGCCGATCGCGTTTGCGGGGTTTTCGAGCTTGTAGTAACCGACCAACCCTTCATATTGCTTGGTTGCCACATCAAACTCATAAATCCGCAGTGCACCTGCTGGATCACCCACAACGGTTCCTTCTAGCAACGGATACAGCGTAGACTTGTCGGGGCTGATTGCCATCCCTTCAAAGCCTTTGGAGCGACCCAAGTTCGCCACCACCAAATTGCCGTAGTAAGGCTGATTGGAGTCAGAGTTATAGGGCAGGTTCGGGTTGTAGTTGTTGCTAGCGCCGGGAGTATAGCCTGTGCCAGCAAAGTAATCATTGATCAGCACATTGCGCCCCGTGCCAGGGAAGTCCGTGAAGAAGCCATCCACACCCAAATCAATGAATTGCTGGAACTCTTTGATGGGATTGTTCTCGTAATCCGAAGCCAGGAAGAAGGACTCGTTACGGAGGGTGTAGAGGTGAACCAGCAAGCCAGCGCTGTGCGCATTCTGGATCAAGTTGGTGGGAGCACCCAAGACGCGATCGGCATCGCTAATCTGGTTATCGCCGTTGAGGTCATCAGGCAGACCATCGTTGTTGCGATCGACCGTGCTAGCAGGCACAATCTGACGCTTATCGGGTCCAATGCCAGTGGCATAAGTGGCAACCTCTTTCAATCCATTGGCTGTGGTCAGGTCAGCATAAGTGCGTTTGTCACCTTTCGCTACGAAGTCATACGGGCTACCCGATGCGCTTGTTAGCTGGATGATCGGCAGATTAACGCCCGCTTTCGGCAGGATGTTTGTTTTCAAATCCTGGAGGTTGCTGACCTCGAAGGATTGAATGTACACGCGACTGGGATCGGTGAAGTTGTTTTTCACCAACGTATCAACAAGCAACTGGCTGGTGTTAAAGCCCTGATTGGCGAAGAATGTCGGATGCTTGGTTTCGGGGTAGATGCCGATTTTGCGACCCGTTTCTTTCTCGTACTGCTTCACCAGGTCGATGACTTCCTGGAAGGTGGGGACTTTCAAACCATCGTTGTCGTATGCAGTACCGCGCAGGGCTGGTAGGCGCTCGATCGCATTCAGCGTCTTGATTTCGGCCAGGGTAAAGTCTTCAGCGAACCAGCCTTTGACTGCCACGCCATCCAGGGTTTTGGTGGTGAGACGATCGGCAAACTCTGGGCGCTTGTAAATGTCGGTGCTGGTATTCGTCAGGTTAACGGTGCCATCGGCATTGAGCACGGCCAACATGGGCTCGTGACGCGCAATCAGCACGCCATCTTTGGTGACGACCAGATCCGGTTCGATAAAATCGGCTCCACCCGCGATCGCCACTTTGTAAGACGCGAGGGTATGCTCTGGACGTTCGCCGGATGCACCGCGATGCCCAATGACGATCGGCGCTTTGCCAGATAGAGTATCGAAGGTCGGCTGCTTGAGCACATCGGGGTTTTGGGGCGATCGGACAAACGGCGAAACAATCTGATCGCGCACCAGGTCGCCCGTGCCAGGGAAGTCATCAAAGAAACCATCCACACCGAGATTGATGAACTGGCGCAACTCCAACTCAGGGTTGCCGTTGTAGTCCGATGCAAGATACCGTCCCTCGTTGCGGAAGGTGTAGGGATGTACTAATAAACCGACATTATGAGCATCAGTAACTAGCGAAGTGGGTGCTAAGGTCACTTTGTCGGCATCGTTGATCACGCCATCGCCGTTGAGGTCATCGGCCTTGCCATCACCATCTTTATCGACGATTTTGACGGACACAATCTGCCGCTTCCAGGGGCCAATGCCATCGGCGTAAGTTGCAATTTCGGCCAGTCCCGCTGGGGTGATCAAGTCACCGTAAGTACGGGTATCGCCTGCTACTGCAAAATCGTATGGACGGGCATTCACATCCTCATACAGAAGGGTGCCATCATCTGCAACATCATACGCATCGATCAACTGCACCAGGGGAATATCAATCCCAGCGTTTGGCATGATGGTGTCATGCAAAGCTTTCAGGTTGCTGACTTCAAAGGACTGAATGAAGATGCGGCTAGGGTCGGTAAAGTCATTCTTAACCAGCGTATCTACGAGCAACTGGCTGGTGTTGAAGCCTTTCTCAGCGAAGTAGGTGGGATGCTTGGTTTCGGGGTAGATGCCAATCTTCTTACCCGTATCTTTCTCGGTCTGCTTCACCAACGCGATGATTTCATCCAGCGTGGGAATCTCAAACACGCCGTTGAAGGTCTGTTCGCGGAAAGATAAGCGCTCTACGGCTCGCAGTGTTTTGATCTCAGCCAGGGTGAAATCTTCGGCAAACCAGCCTGTGACGGGCGCACCATCCAGCAGTTTGGTGGTCTTGCGATCGGCAAATTCAGGACGGCTGGCAACATCCGTTGTGCCTGTAATATCGGGTTCGTGACGGGCAATCAGTACGCCGTCTTTGGTGACCACCAGGTCCGGCTCGATGAAATCGGCACCGCGCTGGATCGCCAGTTTGTAGGACTCCAGCGTATGTTCGGGACGATCGCCACTCGCGCCTCGGTGCCCAATAACGATCGGGGCTTGTCCATTGAGCGTGGGTAGCGGGTTGATGTTTGGAGTCGGTACGGGTGCTTCCAGCAGTTTGCCCGTCGCGTCAAAGTGCAGCAGAAAGGGACCAAACTCGTCGCCAATCCAGATTGTGCCGTCTTTGGCAATCACAAACGATTCGATGTCGAAATCGGCACCGGTCAGGAAGCGATCGCTTGTTTTCCCATTGGTGATACTAAACGAAATCTTTTTGTCTGGGTCGCGCAGCTGGATGAAGTTCCCAACCGTCACGCGGCCGTCACCAGACGCTTCTGCACCCTGAAAACTAGGATTCACTTGATAGATTCGCAGTAGAAAATCAGCGCTGTTACCCTTGGCACCAAAGCCGTTATCTGGCATAAACCAGAAGCGATTGTTATCGGCAAACTGTACGCCGCTAAAGCCCTGTACAGGCTGACCGGGGAAGGGGCCTGTGCGACCATTAGCAGCAATACCGCCATTTCCGGCTGCGGGGCCGTCAGCAAAGGTATCGGCTGGGAGCGAGGCAAAGCCTTTGAGTGTTACGTCTGCCATAGTTTTTGGAGATGATGAATGGTAGATGTGCGAATGGTGGTAAGTGCGCTCATAAGACGAAATCGTCCTTGTGCGACCCCTGATGCCACTAAGGGCTAAACGGTTGCTGTCCGTTCACAGAAAGTAGGAGCGTTCTCCCAATCTCCATACATCCCACAGGGACTTTAAGGCACGCCTAACGCGCCGTTAAAAAGGCAGTCATTCTGCTGCATGCAAGTGTGTAGATTTGATGAACCTTTGCTGCAAAGACTTGACTGATTTTTGTTGCAAGAGGATCTGTTGCAAACGTTACGCGGTGTGAGTAAAGCTCGCTACGCTACAGTTGGAAAGCATGTTTCTTTCTACTCGCTCTTTTCAATTGGCTCTACCCTATGGCTGGATCGATCGCACCCCAAACGAAACCTAAGCGCCGCGTACAGGAGACAGACTGGCGGTTGTTCTTGCGGTTAGCAGAGTATGGGCTGCGCGACAAACGCTTGCTGGCATGGTCGTTTGCGCTACTGGTGCCCACTGCGATCGCTGGAGCCATGCAGCCAATTTTGATTGGCGAAGCGATTTCGCTCATTCGGCAAGAGCAAACTATCTGGACGTTTCTGCGCCAAATGTCTCTGACGGATGGCATCAATTTGCTTGCGGGTTTGCTGCTGCTAACGCTGATTTTGCGCACGCTTTTTGATGCGCGGCAGGGGTTTCTGGTGCAAAAAATGGGGCAGCGCATTACGGCGGACATTCGCGCCGATTTGTTTCATCACGTCACGTCGTTGGCGATGCGCTTTTTCGATCGCACCCCTGTGGGACGGCTGATTACGCGACTCACCAGTGATGTGGAAGCGTTGGGCGATGTCTTCTCAACCGGCGCGATCGGGATTCTGGGCGATTTATTCTCGATCATCGTGCTAGCGATCGCGATGTTCTTGTTGCAATGGCAATTGGCTCTGTTGCTTACAGCCATGCTCATTCCAGCGACCGTACTGATTATTTACTTTCAGCAGCAATATCGCAAAGCCAACTACAAAGCGCGTGAGGAACTATCAACCCTGAACTCGATGCTGCAAGAAAATATCGTAGGCATTGGTGTTGTACAACTCTTTCGTCGCGAAGCCTTTAATGCTGACTTGTTTCGCACCATTAACAAGCGCTACATCAAAGAAGTAGACAAAACCATCTTTCACGATTCAGCTATTTCTGCCACGTTGGAATGGATCTCGCTAGCCGCGATCGCAGCAGTGCTGTGGGTGGGTGGTCTGTTCATTTTGGGTAAAACGCTGAATCTAGGACAGCTTTCAACGTTTATCCTGTTTGCCCAACGCCTGTTCGACCCGCTGCGCCAGTTTGCAGAAAAGTTTACGGCGATTCAAGCCGGGTTTACGGCTGTGGAACGGGTGAGCGATATCTTTAATGAGCCGATCGACATCCGCGACCCCGAACATCCTAAAACGCTGGACAGCAGTCCTGAGTCCACCACAGGCGAAATCCGCTTTGAGCATGTCTCCTTTGCCTACAAAGAAGGGGAATACGTCCTGCATGACCTTAACTTCACCATTAAACCGGGTGAAAAAGTGGCGCTCGTCGGTCCCACAGGTGCAGGCAAAAGTTCCATCATCCGTCTGCTGAGCCGCTTGTATGAAGCCACCGAAGGCTGCATTCTGGTGGATGGCGTGAATATTCGCGATCTGCCGCAAACCGAACTGCGCCGACATATGGGCGTAATTCTGCAAGATGGGTTTGTGTTTGCTGGCGATGTTAAGAGCAACATTACCCTGGGTGAAACGTATCCCTTTGCAGCCATTCAATCGGCGGCTGAGCGCACCAATGTTTCTGCCCTCATTGAGGAGCTGCCTCAAGGCTACGATACGTTGCTGCGAGAACGCGGTACCAACCTGTCGGGGGGACAAAAGCAACTGCTTGCCTTTGCTCGTGCTGCCATTCGCGAACCCCGCATTCTGGTACTGGATGAAGCCACAGCCAGCCTGGATGTGGGCACCGAAGCGCTGATTCAAGACGCACTGGATCACTTACTGGAAAACCGCACGGCGATTATCATTGCGCATCGCTTGTCTACGATTCGCAACTGCGATCGCATTCTCGTCCTCAAGCGTGGTCAACTGGTTGAATCGGGTAGCCACGAAGAACTGCTCAGTCAAGGTGGACTGTATGCCAGCCTCTATCAGTTGCAAATGCTGGAAACCTAGCTAACAACGCTCCTTATCGATCGGTGCCCCTCGGATTGCCCCAGGCTTGTTCCATCAGATGGTAGCCGACTGGATCATGCCGTTTTAATTCAGCGCGTGTGAACGGGTAGAAATCGTTCTTGCCAAAATAGGACTCTGACAACTCGGCAAAGTACTCCTTGCTATTTGTCAGCGCATAGGCTTGCTTTTTGCCGCCTTGAATGTAAGCAACGGACTCATACAACTTGCGATCGACTGCGTGCTTGTAGGCGGCCTCAATACCCGCATGCCCATCGCCCAGTATGTGGTGATGATAGGCATGAGCAAGCTCGTGCAAAAGCATCCAGGGCTGGGCGGTACGAGACCAAAGTACAAAGTTACGGGTGTTGGCCACTTCAACACAACCCGCCTTCTCAGGGTTGTAGCCGTTCTGCCTGAGCCATTCGGCAGAGGGGTGAAATTCAGCCGCCCCATTTTTCCGTTTTTCCCACTCTACCCAGATCCGTACCTTTTGTAAGGTGGCCAGCGGTTTCGCAGGTATAACGCGAGTAATTTGTAAAAGTTGCCAATTTAGTTCTTGCCATATCTCTTGAGCGGCCGCCTTGTGCGTCATCACTTCTGGATTAATCAAGAGGGTAAACCCGTGGACTGCCCCTTGCCCATAAACAGACGATGGGGCAAACCCTGATGCCTGTGCGACAACGTGATCAGCGATTCCCACAGAGTGTTGTTGAAGAACTGTTTGCTTTTGTAACACGCCAAACGCCTTTTCAGGGCTCTTGATCCATTGCGTGCCTTGAAGCCAAACTGCGAGGGTCGTAGCAACGCCAATCATCAAAAACACTCGTTGGAAACTTTGCCGGGGCATCAAACTACTTACTAGCTGCACCCAATTGTAGGGCGTACAGATTCGCGTAAACCCCCTGTTGTGCGACCAACTCAGCGTGGGTGCCCCGTTCAACGATTTGACCTTGCTGGATGACTAAGACCTGATCGGCTTGCGTGACGGTGCTCAGGCGATGGGCAATGACAAAACTGGTGCGACCTTTGAGTAGTCGGGCGATCGCATCCTGTACCAGCGCTTCCGTCCGTGTATCAATACTGCTCGTCGCTTCATCCAGAATCAACACACGAGGATCAATCAAGACTGCACGGGCAATACTCACGAGTTGCCGTTGTCCCTGGCTGAGCGGTGCGCCACGTTCGCCTAACTGTGTGGCATACCCTTGTGGAAGCGAGGTGATGAACTCATGCACATTCGCCAACTGTGCGGCTATTTCGATCTGAGCATGGGTTGCGTGTGATGCACCAAACGCAATGTTTTCGGCAACGGTGCCGCTGAAGAGAATATTGTCTTGCAGCACAATGCCAATCTGTCGGCGCAGGCTCGCTTGCGTCACACTGCGAACATCAATGTCGTCAATTTTGACCGCGCCACCAGACACATCATAGAAGCGCAGAATTAAGTTAATAACCGTGCTTTTGCCTGCGCCCGTAGGCCCCACGAGGGCAATCATCTGACCGGGGTTTGCCGTGAGATTCACGTCTGTCAGGACAAGTTTCTCTGGCGTATAGCCAAAAGCAACATGTTCAAACGTGACCTTGCCCTGGATCGGCGGCATTTCTGTGGCGTTAGGTGCATCGTTTAGTTGGGATGGCTCATCCAGTAATGAGAAGATGCGTTCCAACCCAGCAAAAGCGGATTGTGCCTGAGTGTAGAACTGGCTGAGAATCTGAATGGGGCGAAAGAACTGCTGCACATAGAGCAAAAAGGCAGTAACCACGCCGATCGTGGCCGCCCCAGTGACTGCCAAATACCCGCCATAGGCCAGCACCGCCGCCGTTGCAAGCGTATTGAGAAAATCGATCGATGGCAGAAACGCCGCCGTAATCGCCACAGCCTCTACATTGGCATCGCGGTTCGCCGCATTGAGCAAGTCAAACTCTTCAATGTTCATCTGTACGCGATTAAATGCCTGTGCCTCGCGCACGCTGCCAATGTCTTCTTCGAGCTTGGCGGAAAGGTCGCCGATCGTCTGTCTTGTCACGCGAAAGCGCGCCCGTGCCCACCGAGCAAACAACCCTGTGGTAAAGATCATCAGCGGCACCACCAGGTTGCTGAGCAAGCCAAGTTGCAGGTTAATCGCCAGCATCGCGATGACAATCCCAACCAGACTAAAGGTATTGCCAAGCATCTGCGCGATCGTCTGCCCAAAGGCCTGATTGACAGTGTTAACGTCATTCAGCAAGCGGCTCATTAAATCTCCCGCCTCACTGCGATCGAAAAAGCTCAGCGGCAAACTCTGAATTTTGACAAAAATATCCTGTCGCAGGTGCGCCAACAATCGCTGCATGATGGAACCCACGCGCCAGATCTGCCCCCGAATCGCCCAGACGCCAAGGATGTAGATCAGCGCCAGCAAGCCCAACAGCAGCAGCAACCCTGTTAAATTACCGCGCTGAATCAAATGGTCGATCGACCAACCCAACAGAAACGGGCCAATCACCTGTGTTGCCGCCCCAAGCATCACCATCGCGATCGCGATCGGCATTTCTTTGCGATAGGGACTTAGATACTGTAAAAAGCGCCGAAGCGTCGAACGTTGCTGTGTTGCCTTTTCCTCCGATGCCACGATGGGGCCTGTACCTCTCATGCGGTTCCTTTGCAACGACTTGCGATGTGCCCAACTGTCCCTAGAGTACAGCGCTCAGGAAGAATTCAGCTATCAGCTATCAGCTATCAGCTATCAGCTTTTCTATGACCGCTGACTGCTGACCGCTGACCGCTGACCACTGACCGCTGACCACTGACCGCTTTTAGAAAACAAAGGTTGTCCGAATCACACCAATCACAATGCCATCATTATTGCTGTTGTGATCCGGTGCGGTAAGCCAAATAATGCCGGGTGTGATTGCAATATTGTCGGTCAGTTGGAACTGGTAAAAGCCTTCCACATGCAATGAAGTATCGCGATCTTCCAAAAAGTTAAGGCGACTGCTGGCGCTGGTTACTTTCGGTTCCATCCCCACTACAATGCCTGCAATGCTACCTTTGCGGAAGAGATCGGGAAACGCAAGCCCAACGGCCCAGTTCCAGATATCGACGCTGCCTTTGGTACCGCTCAATACGTTAGCCGTTGTGTAACCAACAGAGCCATTAATGACAATGTTGGGATTCAACTGGAACGACGCTGAGAGCCCAAACGAGTCGCTATTGAAAGCCTCGCCCAGGTTGCCAAGATTGGCGTTGTTGCTGCCACCACTGCCATTGGCTCTGAAATCATTGTTGTAAGCGTGGATGTAGGTGAGTCCGATCGCCAGTGGCTCAAACGGCCTAAACGTGAGCTGCGCGATCGCGCCAAAGGCACCGTTAAACAGCCCGCTACCAGCGTTCGGTGAAGCGGCATCGTTCGCCAGATAGCCTAAACTCAGCTCCAGCTTTTCACTAAATTCATGCTTGATGCCAATGCCAGCACCGTTCAGCAGGTAATAAATGGAGTTGCGGGTGCCAAACTGAGACAACGCACCGCTACCGCCATCACCATCCAGAAAGGGATTGATGGTATCCGTAAAGTCATCGATCGCACCCGCATTAGCTTCCAGCACGATGGACGTCTTTTCACCGAGCTTGAACTGGTACAGCAGGGCATCAATTTCGACAGAATTAGTACCACCGTCAGTTACAGCTAACCGAAGATCGCCCTCGGGTGTAAAGGTGGCATTAGACGAGAAGGGATTCAAATTAAACGCTTGCAACCGCACACGCAGTAGGTCTTCGCCGTTAAAGCTGGTATCAAAATTGAGCCGGATGCGATCGCCTAGCACCGTATTCTTTTGCACGGCGTTACCGTTGACCGTGTCGCCTGTAGCCACACCTGCCACGGCAAAGATCGCCTCAGCGTTAAGTTTCGTCGTCGTGGAAAACTGCTGCTTTTCCAACGTTGCAGTGCGGGTTTCTAAGCCATCCACGCGACCACGTAAGGTTGCCAATTCGGCTGCAAAGCCTTCCTGTAAGTTCTGCAAGACGGCCAGATCTTCTTTCTTCACCAGGTCAGCCGTACCGGCGGCGATGAGTTCGTTGATGCGATCCATGCATGCGTTCAAACCAGCCGCAAATTCGTAACGAGTCAGCGCCCGATTCCCTCGATAGGTTTTGTCGGGATAGCCCACAATGCAGCCATAGCGCTCCACTAACGATTGCAGTGCCTGAAACGCCCAGTCGGTCGGTTTAACATCCGTCAGTTGCGACACGGATGTTACCTGAGCAAAGGCATCGTCGGGCTCTTGCGCCACTTGTGCCAGTAGAGCACGATCGTGGGTTTCAAGGCTCTTAGACGGCGACTGGGATACTGGCTGGCTGGTTGCGATCGCCTCCTTGCCTTGCATCAAAGCTGATTGAGCGGCCAGCTTCTCGGAGGAAGGACTGTTGAGTGTTGGTTGGAGTCCTTGCGCCGACGCAGCGACAACCGCAGTACCAAGGAGCACTGGGCTGAATAGCAGGGAGTGAACAAACTGTTTGAACATGAAAGGATGCCTCACACATTGTCTAAAGGACGCACGAATAATGCCTCATGCAGGTTGCTGCATGAGAGCGAAGCTTGTACTGATCGAGCTTCCATTGCCAGGTGATACTGCAGACGAGAACGATTATCATTCTTGTGAGCACTTTAGTCTACCCGCAAATAGACTAAAACGTATACTTGCCGTCTGCTATCCCCCCCACCCCCTTATGCAGGCGTTTCATCGCCGACTTGCTGGGCTATGGAGGATATCGCGCTGGATGCGTTGAAGAGCGCCTTTGCGTACAGAAATAGAGCTAACAAGGCAGCAAGCCTGCCCATCAGGGGATCACCATCTAATGAGAATAGTTAGCGATAAATCTTTTTACCTTTAATGCTGTGCGCTTGTCAAGCCTTATTGAGAGACTCTTTCAATAGCCTGACGGAAAAACTTGTAGAGCGGATGTCGTGACCTGTACGTTGACGCGAGTGCCAATGGGAATGGCTTTGTCTGCTGGAAGGCGAGCATACAGTTCGCGTCCAGAGAGACAAACTAAGGAGTAGCGATGTTCACGTCCCAAAAATTGGCGATCGCGAATGACCAACGCGCCCGCCTCACTTGGTTCTAAAAGTAGATCTTCCTGCCGAATCATCAGGTCTGCGATTCGGGCGTTCTCTTCTGCCTCCTGCCACTTGCCCCCAAAGCAACCAATCTCTGTTTCCCAAACGTCGCCCTTTCGCGTTGCAGGCAGCATATTGGCTTGCGTCACAAATTCAGCCACAAACCGGGTCGCAGGCGTTTGATAAATGGTTTCGGGTGTACCAAATTGCTCCAAATGGCCGTTTCGCATCACGGCCACCCAATCGGCGATCGACAGAGCTTCTTCCTGATCGTGGGTCACCAGTACGCCAGAGGTTCCAGTTGCCTTGAGAATCTCGCGTACCTCCTGGCGCAACCTCAAACGAATATGGCTATCCAGGTTGCTCAACGGCTCATCGAGCAGAATGAGATCTGGTTGAGGAGCCAGCGCACGGGCGAGGGCAACGCGCTGCTGCTGACCACCGGAGAGCTCATGGGGGTAGCGGTTTTCTAGTCCTGTGAGCCCAACTTGGGCGATCGCCTCTTGCGTCAAGTGCTTCACCTGTTTGGTGGTGTGCCGCGACCCCTGATGCTGACGCTTTTCGAGACCAAAGGCGACATTCTTTGCCACCGTCAAATGCGGAAAGAGGGCGTAATCCTGAAACACCATCCCCATATCACGGTCTTCGGGCAAGACCCAATGCCCCGCTCCAGCCACTGTGCGGTCTGCCATTGTAACCATCCCCGCTTGGGGTGACTCAAACCCAGCAATAAGCCGCAGCAGCGTTGTTTTGCCGCAGCCAGAGGGACCCAACAGTCCCAACAGATCGCCCTGATTGAGCTGTAGGGTCAGATTGTTGACGGCGGGCGCTGATGAGCGGGAAAACTGCCGGGTGATGCCTTCGAGCCGCAGAATAACCGATTGAACCATGTACTGTCGTTACCTTCGTCTGTCAAGAGCATCTTATTGAGATTTATCATCAACAATTCTGGCCCCATAGTAAAGTAATCTTTGAAATTACTCTCACGCATAGATGAAACTCTATGAGGCGGCAAGACCTGATGCAAAATCTCCGTGTTGATAGCCATCCATTGTCTGGCAAACGGAGTCGCTTGAGCGGTTGGACGATGCTGGTTGTCGCGATAGCGGCATTCATTTCCTTGCCCATTCTGGTGGTGTTAGGCGGCGTCTTTACCAACGCAAACGCGGTGTGGAGCCACTTAGCCGCGACCGTGTTGTCGACCTATATTGCGAACTCGCTCTGGCTCATGCTAGGAGTGGGTCTTGGAGTGGTGATTATTGGCACGGGCACTGCCTGGCTGGTGACGATGTGCCGTTTCCCAGGCAGGCGTTTGTTTGAGTGGGCGCTTTTGTTACCACTGGCAGCTCCCGCTTACATTCTGGCGTATACCTACACCGAGTTTTTAGAGTACTACGGTCCGGTACAAACTTTACTAAGAGCCTGGTTTGGCTGGCGGACTGTCCAAGACTATTGGTTCCCAAATGTGCGATCGCTATGGGGCGCGATCGTGATGTTGGTGCTGGTGCTGTATCCCTACGTCTATTTATTAGCGCGAACAGCCTTTCTAGGCCAGTCAGTCAATACGCTAGAAGCCAGTCGTTGTCTGGGCTGTGGAGCCTGGCAGAGTTTTGTTAGAGTAGCGTTGCCCTTGGCACGTCCCGCCATTATGGCAGGGCTGGCGTTGGCGTTGATGGAAACGTTAGGCGA
The DNA here is from genome assembly GCF_003003795.1 of Stenomitos frigidus ULC18. GTDB lineage: Bacteria > Cyanobacteriota > Cyanobacteriia > Leptolyngbyales > Leptolyngbyaceae > Stenomitos > Stenomitos frigidus_A. The sequence goes on from NZ_PVWK01000010.1 coordinate 36,172, forward strand.
TTATGGCACCGTTCAATTCTTTGCGGTCGATACCTTCACGACGGGCATTTACCGCACCTGGTTTGGCATGAATGAACGACTGGCCGCCACCCAGCTGGCAGCGGTGTTATTGCTGTTTATCTTTGGGCTGGTGTTGCTAGAGCGCTGGTCACGTGGGCAAGCGCGTTACTATCAAACGGCTCAGCGTGAACAGGCACTATCCCGCTATCGGATACGGGGAGCGCGGGCGATCGCCGCCTGGATTGCCTGCACTCTACCCATTGGTTTCGGTTTCTTACTGCCAGGGGCGCTTTTGTTGCAAATGAGCTTTGAGAATGCTGAGCAAGCGTTTGACCGTCGTTTTTGGCAATTTGCCACCAACAGCCTCACTCTGGCAGCAGTCACGGCAGGGCTAGCAGTCGTCCTTGCTGTCATCATGGCCTATGGCTTGCGGCTACAACGCACGCTGGCGATGCGATTGGCAACCCAACTGGCCTCAATGGGCTATGCCGTGCCCGGAGCCGTCATTGCAGTGGGCATTCTAGTTCCTATCGGTGCCTTCGACAATGCGATCGACGCGTGGATGCGATCGACCTTCGGCGTTTCGACAGGCTTGTTGCTGAGTGGCACGATCGCCGCACTCATCTTTGCCTATCTCGTCCGCTTTCTGGCACTCTCTTTCAGCACGGTGGATGCAAGCCTGACCAACATCAAGCCTAGCCTGGATGATGCCGCTCGCAGCCTGGGGCATAGTACCACTAGCATGCTGGCGCGCATTCACCTACCGCTGATGAGCCGGGGGCTACTGGCAGCAATGGTACTGGTGTTTGTTGATGTCATTAAAGAGCTACCCGCAACGTTAATTGTGCGTCCATTCAATTTCGACACCTTAGCCGTGCAGGTTTATAACTTAGCATCCGATGAACGCCTGGCAGACGCCTCAGGCTCGGCTTTAGCCATTGTCCTGGTTGGGATCATCCCCGTGATTCTGCTCAGCGCGGGCATGAGCCAATCGCGACGGTAGGGGAAGTAGGGAGTGGGGAGTAGAGGGGCAGGAGGCAGGAGTTCTGAGGCAAGAGTTAAATTTACAGCCGTTTGCAAATGGGTCAGCCACAGCGGAAGTATCTTGTTCGCAGGCGTGAGCGAGACGCTTACACTACGTTGATGTAGCTTATTCAAACGAAAATTGCTGTAATTCCTGCCTCAGAACTCCCCACTCAAAACTCAAAACTCTCCCTCAGCCTTATGTCCATCCGGCCCGATCCATCAACTGTAAGGCTTCGGCATTATTGCGACCATAGATCGCGGCGTTGAGCGCATCGGCTTTGAACGGGCCAAAGCCCTTGACAGCAGGGTCGATCGCGGCTTGTTCCGTCACCGGGTATTCGTAGCTGCGGCTAGCAAAAATCTCCTGAGCAGCTGGGCTGACCATGTGTTCTAAAAACTGCACGGCAGCATCCCGGTTGGGTGCAGTTTTCACGACGCCACCGCCGCAGATGTTGACGTGAGCCCCGCGATCGCCGTTACCTTGGTTGGGGAAAAACACGCCAACTTTGGCAGCGATCGCTTGCTCGTCTGCCTTCTTCGAGTTCAAAAGGCGAGCCACGTAGTACGTGTTGACAAGGGTTATATCGCCAATGCCTGTGGCTACTGCTTTAATTTGCGCCGTATCATTTCCCTCAGGTGGCCGTGCAAAATTGGCGACTAGACCTTTTGCCCAGGCTTCCGTTTTTTGTGGCTTCAGCGCTGCCAGCAGTGCGCCTGTCAAAGATTGGTTGTAAACGCTACTCGACGATCGCACGACAAACCGGCCTTTCCACTTCGGATTGGTCAAATCTTCGTAGGTCGATAAGTCTGACGGTTTCACCTTCTCTTTGTTATAAACGATCACCCGTGCCCGTCTGGAAAGACCAAACCAATGCCCACCCTCTTCTTGCAGGCTTTTGGGTACAGTCGTCTGCAAAACCTGTGACGTTACAGGCTGTAAAAGTCCCGCCTCTTGCGCCCGCCACAAGCGCCCTGCATCGACGGTAATCAAGACATCGGCAGGACTGTTTGCCCCTTCGCTTCTCAGCCGCTCAATCAGCTTGTCAGCCTCTGCCTCAACCAGATTGACCTTAATGCCTGTTTTTTGCGTAAAGCTTTCATAGAGAGCATTATCTGTATCGTAGTGGCGCGCCGAGTAGAGATTAACCACTCGATTCGTCTGGGCTTCCTCCACACCCGATCGCCTGGCACAACCACCTGCCACCGCTACGGCTGCTGCGCCAGCACCTAAGAAAACTCGCCTCGTCATATTCATAGCTGATTCACACTGCTCCTGTGTTGTCTCAATCTTGTAAAGAATCTCAAAAAATAGTGTTCCCAAGAAACTCTAGTTGAGATTAATCCTCAATAAAGAAACCTACGATCAAGTCGAGGTAATGTCAAGTAGTGGCTCAATGGCGGTAGCAAACTTTGAGTCGAAAAGCGAGGAGTGCAGACGAAGAACGCTGAAAAGCTTCTTAGCCAGACATTTGAGGCAGTTGTGTGTGTAATGTTTTTTTGGTGCAGTGGCATTAGCCCAGTTTAATGAAGTGTTTTTCTGTATTGCATATAGAGGCTAGTAAATAGAAGCTATAGAGATAATTAATGAGAAATTCTATGAATAATGGGTGAGGACAAGGCGATCGCGCATAAGACATCTGGAAGGGTCAAACGCGACAAGAACCGAGTCACGTCATTGTTTCTGTCGCGCAACATCGACAACGCGAGTGCCAAGAACTTTGAGGCTAAAGAGCGTGCCAGAACAGAGTTTGATTGAGGCAGCAGCAGCAACGAAACGCCGTCCATCTGGAGATTAATTGCTACTGGTACACCATTCAAGGCAGACTACAAAGGCGATCTCTGAGCAATAGCGATCGTCGTTTCAATTCAAGATCAATCGAAGGATTACGACATGGCAACTTATCAAGTCAGGCTCGTCAATGAAGAAGAAGGTTTAGACACGACTATTGACGTTCCTGACGACCAATACATTCTTGATGCCGCTGAAGACAACGGGATCGATTTACCGTATTCCTGCCGCGCTGGCTCTTGTTCTTCTTGCAATGGCAAACTGCTCGAAGGCTCTGTTGATCAGTCTGATCAATCCTTTTTGGATGATGATCAAATTGCGGCTGGCAATGTGCTGACTTGCTACGCCTACCCCACGTCGAACTGCACGATTCAAACCCATGCAGAAGATGCACTCATGTAGGACAGTGGTTGCTTCGGGCTTATTGCAACAATAAGCTCGTGGCATTGGGAAGCAGTCAGCGGCCAGCGATCAGTCGCCAACCTTGGACTCATCGCTGACCGCTCGCTGCTTCAGATCCCTTAGAGATTGCTCATCGTGTCAAAGCCGGAACCTGCTCGTTGGACTGCCTTGCTGGCGCTTTTGGCGCTGGCGCTCATCTGGGGCTACAACTGGGTGCAGATGAAGATTGCTGTACAGTATGCGCCGCCCTTTCAATTTGCAGCGTTGCGCATTACGCTGGGCGCGTTGAGTTTGTTGTTAGCGTTGGTATGGTTGCGCAAGCCCCTGCTGCCAAAGGAGATTCCGGCAACGTTTTGGGCAGGTGTCCTGCAAATTTCGGGAGTGTATGGCTTTGCAACCTGGGCACTCGTCAGTGGTAGCGCAGGTAGAACGTCGGTCTTGGTCTACACGATGCCGTTGTGGACGCTGTTGTTTGCGTGGTTGTTTTTGCGCGAGCGTGTTCGGGGCTTGCAGTGGGTTGCGATCGCCCTTAGCATCACTGGTTTGTTGCTGATCCTGGATATCCCACACCTGCATGGCACGATCGCCAGTAAAGTGTTGGCACTATTAGCCGGTGTGTGTTGGGCTGGTGGCGCCATCATTGCGAAGCGAGTCCGTCAGACGGTCAAGCTCGACTTACTATCGTTCACCGCATGGCAAACGGTGGCTGGTGCGGTACCGTTGATCGTAGCGGCGTTGCTGGCTCCCTCCACGCCGATCGTGTGGTCTAGCCCGTTTATCATCGCGCTACTGTATAACGTGATTCCGGGTACCGCGATCGCCACATTGCTCTGGCTCTATGTACTCAACCGACTCTCTGCTGGCACGGCAGGTTTAGGTGTGCTGCTAAATCCCGTTGTTGGCGTTATGGCTGCCTGGTTACAACTCGGCGAGCAGCCAACACTGCTGGAAGCCGCAGGCATGGGGTTTATTGCGATCGCGTTGGCGTTAAATGCACTCCAGGCAATGAAACCATCACCTCAAGTCGCAGCCTAATTTCCGCCCACTCTTCTACTGAAAGCTAATGGCTAAAAGCTAATGGCTGAAAGCTAATGGCTGAGAGCTTTAACATGCCTTTGTTTATCCCCGCACTGCTGCTAGAACCACCCTAAAAAAGCGTTGCCAGGATGGATGCGCCTGGAAAGCCGTGAAGTGCTGGGCAAGCGCTAACAAATTTTGGTGACGCGCAAACCAGATCGGGAGGGGCAAAATGCGAAACGGAGCGCGTAGCACCGCTTTCTGCGGCTGTTCAAACAAATAGACGTTGTGGACAAACCCTTGACCAGACGTAATGTCGTGGAGTGGATTGCCTGGAAAAGCACCCCACGGAAAAACGCTCAGCGAAAAGAGGACACCCGACCACACGTTGACCCCGATCGCGCCATAGTGCAGTTGGGCGATCGCACTCTCTAACTCCTTGCGCCATTGCCGTTGCGTTTGCGAGTCTATCAGCACCGTGCAGGACAAGTTGCCCCAAACCTGTTCATTCACAAAGTCAACGGCCTGTGCGAGAAATGCCCCAGGCTCTGACGTGTCTAAACTAACCTCTGCCAGCACGCCACAAAACGCTTCTTGCGTGAGTCCGTACTCTCCTGCCTGGGGTGTCACATCAGGAATCAAGGCCCACGGAAGGGCGTCCTGCGGCTGTAATGATGCCGACCCGTTAGCCAATGTCGGTAACGCGATCGCGTGTGGGTATCGTTCTAAAAAGGCCTGATAGCGCGCTTTTGCACCTGGGTAGTAGGCGTTTCGGGCTGGCGTTTGGGCTAATTCCTGTTGCAATTGTGCTAAGAAGGCGTCTCGCTGTGCCCAACCCTTCGCGGTCACAACGACTTTTGCGGCAGCACAGTTAAAACTGGCATTATGAACCACCATCCCAGCAATGTGTCGCGCTTGAAAGGCGATATCTGCCGTTGTCCAGTCACCAGGAACCACGATGACTGGCGTCACGCATCCCAACTCAGAGGTGATCGGTTTTGTCGTGCGGGGCTGTTTGGCTGACTGGCGCTGGGCTTGCTCTGTAGGGGTGTCGCCCCAGACGATCGCATCATGAGTCTGGTGCGACCCTGTGATGTGAATGGTATCGACCAGGGGATGCTGACACAGGTGACGACCGAGATCTGCGCCTCCATAAACCACCTCAAAAAAACCATCTTGCTGCAACGATCGAAAGGCTGCTTCTAAAATGGGTCCCATATATTCGTTGACAGGATTCATCTTGAGCAACACCACTGCATCTTCCGCAAAGAGCTTATAAAGTGCATCCATCGGCGCGATCGCGGACACGTTCCCCGCACCCAACACCAAGGCCAACGTTCCTTCTGGCGACGGTTGCCGATAAACCATCCCCTGCGTTGCTGCTTTCCCTGGTTGCATCCAGACCTCTCCTGCAAACCCAAGCCAGAGCAAGCGTTCCATCAAGGTATTGGGAAAGACCTGGGCGATCGTCTGCTCGTTGTAAGCACGGAGCTTGACTGATGGTTGCCCGTTAGCTTTGAGGGTGTTGATGAGCCAGCGCAAATTGCCTAAAGTAGCGGCTGGACCCACAAACCATTCTTCCCCTGCCAGCGTTGCCTCCGGATTAATCCCTTTCGCACGACAACACGCGTCTGCCCAGTCCTGCGCAACTGCCATCACCTCATCCAGGCAGCGCTCAAGATAGGCAATGCGATCGGCAATACTCACTCGTACCCAATCGTCTTTATGGCTGGACAAGCGAGTGACGATCGCGTCTGCTTGCGCTAACGACGTACTGTTTACTGGGTTGGTTTGCCTGGTAACCATAGGGAGACAACGGTGTAACGTTTTGCGTAGGGACAGGGCAGTGCCCTGTCCCTACAGACGTTTAAACTTACGACGTCTGGACGCAACTAGGATCTCAGATAACATCTTTTCACGAAAAAACGGTTTCTTCGACCATGCATAAACAGTACAAATTTCACTTGAGTATGGGAAGTCGCTGTGCCGTCAACGTGAACTTAGAGTTAAATAGTGGAGCCGCTCTTTACAGCATTCAGGCGATCGCTATGAGCTTCAAACGTTTGCAGATGCACACAACCGTTTCAGTGGAATGCGCAGCCTTGCTGGCAGCGTTGAGTATGGTGCTGCCAGCGCAGGCCGAAAGCTTAGAGCAAGTGCAAACGCTGCTGTCAACCAGGCAATGTAGTGGCTGTGATTTAAGCAACGCTGGCCTGGTGTATGCCGATCTGCATGGCGCCAATCTGCAACGGGCGAACTTGAGTCGGGCCAATCTCAGTCGGGCAAATTTACAGGGAGCCGATCTGCGCGGTGCCATTCTGATCGGTGCCAGTTTGTCGGGTGCTAATTTGACCGAAGCAAAACTGGATGGAGCTAATCTAGCAGCCGCTGATCTGCGCTACGCCGCTCTCACAAACGCCACCTTTCAAGGAGCAAGCCTGGACAATGCCCAGTTGCAAGGAGCGATCGGCTTGATGAATGATGTGGGCAAGCCAGAGGACTTTTACCGTTGGGCAGTGACGGATAGCGAGGCGAAAAACTATGCTTCAGCCGTGACTAACTTTACCCACGTGTTAGAGCGTCAACCAAACTTTGCTCCAGCATATCTGGGACGAGGGATGGCGAGACTGCAGACGAACGATCGGTTAGGGGCGATCGCCGACCTCAAGCAAGCAGACAAACTCTTCACGGCACAGGGCGATACAAAGACAGCGCAAAGTATCCAACAGTCGGTTAAAACCCTGGAAACACCTCCTGCCCAACCAAAATCAGGCAACGGCTTTGGGCTAAATCTGCTCAGTGCTTTTGCGACGCTATTGCAATTCTTTTTGCCGTAAGGGAAGGCGCGGCTAACGAGTCTCATGTATTACAGCAGTACCGCTCAATTGACCGTTGTACGCTTTGCTACCCGGACGTGAATTCCGGTTTGAGGACGAAGGGTCATGGATGGCAGCGGCGTCAACTGCTGATCAGGCAACAGCATGAGCTGGCATTTTTGGGCGATCGTGGCGAGCAGCAAGACGGCTTCCATCAAGGCAAAGCTCTTACCCATACAAACGCGAGGGCCATCGCCAAAGGGAAAGTAAACGCCTTTGGGTAATTGTTTTTCCAGGTCTTGCTCCCACCGTTCGGGCTGAAATTGCAACGGCTCAGCGAAATAGCGCGCACTACGATGCATGACCCAGGGACTAAAGAGGAGAATACGCCCGGCTGGAATGCGATAGCCAGCCAGATCACAGTCTCGAACGGGGGAACGGGCAAGGGAAAAGAGGGGTGGGTAAAGCCGCAACGCTTCTTTAATGATTTGCTCGGTATAGCGTAACTGGGGCAGATCTGCCAATGTGGGAGCACGATCGCCCAGCACGGTTTGTAACTCTCTCGCTAATTTGCTTTCGACAGCAGGGTTTTGGGCTAGCAGCATCCAGACCCAGGACAAGGCATTTGCAGTGGTTTCATGTCCTGCCAGGATCAACGTGGTCAGCTCATCGCGTAACTGGCGATCGCTCATCCGGCTACCGTCTTCATCCTGAGCCTGCAGCAATAGAGAAAGTAGGTCGCCAGGATCATCTTTGCTCTGGTGGCGTTGCTGGATCAAGGCATAAATCGTCTGATCCATTGTCTGAAGCGCCTGCTTGTAGCGACGATTGATGGCAGTCGGTAATCCAGTGAGTGGCAGAAAGGCCTGTTTGCGCCGACTGGTAAACCACTCCATTGCCACTTCTAGCGTCTGGGCAATGGTTTGCGCTGCCACCCCACTCATATCTACATTAAACAGAGTCTTTGTGACGATGTTTAACGTTAACTGCATCATGTCCTGATGGATATCACGAACGTCCCCGTCTTGCCAGGTCTGAAGCAGACGCTCAGTGTAAAGCACCATCGTCTCGCCATACGCGGCAATCCGTTGTTGATGGAACACGGGCTGTGTGAGCCGACGTTGACGCGACCAAAAGGCACCTTCGCTGGTCAGCAGCCCGTCTCCGACCAAGCTGCGAACCGCTTGCCAGGCAGGCGTATTTTTAGTGAAAAGCTCCGGTTGCTTGAGGACTTGATCAATATGTTCGGGTTGGGTCAGCAAGCAAGCGCGCGAAAAGAGAAACCGTAAAGGCACCATTTCCTCATAGGCTTGCGCGCAATGGGTTAGAAAGCCGAGGGGATCACTGGCAAAGTCAACGGTGTTGCCGAACAGCAACGAGCCCTTGGGTCTGGAGAGTTGGTGTAAATCTTTGCTCATGGCAGTAGCCGCCTAGAGTCGCAACTCTTGCACTTTATCGTAACTGTGGCTCGCAATCACTTCGGCGGGCTTGAGCTTGGGCGACATCATATAACATTGAGAGCATCTGGAACTGGCCGATCGTATGAACGTTAGTCTCCGTCATTACCATGAGCGATCGATTTTTTGAGATGAGTCTTTTCAAACTCTGAACGATCGAATGCTATGTCACCTGGCAAATTGCTGGGGGCTTTTCATGCACTACTAGGCGCTCCGTTTGGTGTAGAGAATTGCTAAGCAATGAAAGGCCTTGCAGAGCAAAAAGAGTCCTGACCAAGTGGGCAAACTGCCGTAACAGGAAGTGTAGCCCTCGTAGGATCACTTAGTCCATGTCTCTCTCAGCTTCTTCAACCATGCAAGCCTGTTCCACAGCACAAGTCATCCAAGACAACCCGACCCTCGAAGAGCGGGGCAGTGGTCGCTAGGCTGCCTAATCGTTCGACTCTAAGCCTCTTTTTGCAACTTACGATACACAATTTCTCTCACCCTGGGCAGTATCTTAATACACCTAACATCTCAATTGAGACGCTTAACACCTTAACTGCCCCTGCTTGTTTACTTGTGGGGGCTTTCTTATGGCCTTAGGCACACTTAGGACTTGTTAAAAAATAACTGCATACTTTTGGATTAGCGATCAGCCATCAGCGGTCAGCTTTTCTCCAATGGCTGACCGCTGACAGCTAACCGCTACAGTCCATGACGTTATTTCTTTACAGCCCCTTACAGCCGTTTGCAAACGGGTCAGCCACAGTGCGTAAAGCCTCGCAGCGTACAAGAAACGCGGAGCGAATGCTTTGTACTTACATCTTGATCGCGGGCGTGAGCGTCCCGCTCACACTCAGTTGATGTGGCTGATTCAAACAAAAATTGCTATGGGAGCGCGGATTGCTGTTTTGCACTGAATTGCTGTCACCGACATAGATCGCCTGTACTATGAAGGGGACGCTTTATGTGTACGCCGATGGCAAAGCTGTTGCTGATTGAGAGTCCGGGTAAGTCCAAGAAGCTGAGTCAGATCTTGGGGGCGGGTTGGCAGGTCAAAGCCAGTATGGGACATGTGCGCGAACTGGCAAATGACGGCGAGGACGCGCTGGGCTTCGACCTGCTCGACAATCGGGTGGAGTGTCGCTATGAGCCCAGAGAAGCCAGAGGGCAGAAGGTGTTGGCAGAATTGCGCCAGGCGGTCAAGCAGGCGGATGCGGTTTACATTGCTACTGACCCCGATCGCGAAGGGGAAACGATCGGCTGGCATTTGCAACAGGCATTGAAGCTGAAAAACCCTCAACGGGTCGTGTATAGCGAAATCACTCCACAAGCCGTGCAAGCCGCGATCGCCCATCCCCGATCGCTCGACCAATCGCTGATTGCTGCCGGACGAGCACGCGATTGTCTCGATAAGTTGGTGGGCTACAAGGGCAGTAAGCATGTGGTGTGGCGACTTAACATTGGTGCTAAATCAATGGGACGGGTACAAAGTGCCACTCTCCATTTGCTATGTACCAGAGAAAAAGAGATTCAAGCCTTTCAGCCACACGACTATTGGAGCGTTTGGGTGGAGTATCAAGAAGGGTTCAAAGCCTTCTATCGCGCCCCCACCCGTCCTCAAAGCCGTCCCAAGGCCCCAACGCCTGGAGAGCCACCCGATGATGCTGCCGAAGGCAAGAACAGCCAGGAATCGGATCAAGTGACCAGTCAGGCAGAGGCCGATCGATTATTGGCGATCGCCCGATCAACCCCGCATCAAGTAGCCACAGTAGAAGGAAAGACAACGACGCAAGCGGCTCCGCCTCCCTTTATCACCTCCTCCTTGCAGCAGGCAGCAGGCACCAAACTCCGCTTCAGCCCCGATAAAACGATGAAAGTGGCACAGTCGCTCTACGAAGCGGGGCACATCACTTACATGCGAACGGATTCGGTGCTGTTAGCAGCACCCTTCTGTGCGTCGGTACGTCAGTATCTAGAGCAGCATGATCCCCAGAATGTGCCCCAGCAAACTACACGACATCGGGCAGTCAAAGGCGCACAGGAAGCCCATGAAGCGATTCGTCCAACGGCGATCGATCGGGTGCCCACACAACTGCAAACTCAGCTCAGTGGTGACGAGGCCAAACTGTATGAGCTGATTTGGAACCGCGCGATCGCATCCCAATGTTGCCCTGCCCGATTGCGAAAAACGCGAGTTGTCACATGCTCTGGAGCGATTAATTGGGAAGCACGAGGGCAGGTTGTGGAATTCCCTGGTTACACTCACTACTGGAATAATTTGAGTGCCGATACCCAACTGCCAGTGTTGCAGCAGGGACAAGGACTCACCTTAAAACAGGCAGCAGCAGACAAAAAGCAAACTCAACCGCCGCCCCGCTATACCGAACCAAAGCTTGTACAGTTGATGGAACGGAAAGGCATTGGACGACCCAGCACCTACGCGCCGACCATCAAGACGCTCAAAGAGCGGGAGTATGTGCAGGTGGAAAAAGCAAAACTCCAGCCCACTGCCTTGGGCATGGAGCTAGACAACGCCTTGGAAACGCTGCTACCAGACTTACTGCAACCAGAATTTACAGCCCAAATGGAGCTAGCATTAGACACCATTGCTCAGGGCAAGCAAGACTGGCAGGGGTATCTGACGCATTGGCATCGCACCTATTTTGCCCCGGCACTGGAGAAAGCGGGTCAACTTTTGCTCTCGAAGGGGATGCAACCATCGCAACTAAAGGGTGCCAAGACAAATCCGAAACCAGCCAAGCCGCCAGGAACGGTGACGAAAACAGCCTGCCCCAAGTGTGGCGAAGCGATGATCAAGGTGCCATCGAAGTCTAAGAAGCTCAAAGCCGATCATTTTCTTAAATGTGGAGTGGCAGGATGCGGCACAGCGATGTTCTGGAATGCTAAGGGGAAGCGGTATGAACTGCCCTATGCTCAGCGCACGCCTGACCCAGAGACGTTTACAAATATGTCTTGTCCTGTTTGTGGAGCGTTGTTGGAGCGCTATACCTACACAAAGGATGGGAAGGAGAAGGTGATGTTGCGCTGTTCGCTACTGGAGCATCGACGGGGAAAATGCAAAGACGTCGCTTTTTTTGAGAGCCGCGAGGAGTTTTGGTCACCAAAATTTGGGACGCTGAAGCTGGAAACCTTAGTGACGTAAACGATCGGTGGCCTTAGTTTCGAAGCAGGCATCACACTTTCAGTTTCTCTTCGCGATCGCCTCTCTTCATTTGCTTAGTAGAAGACTCCCAGCATTGGGTTGCCTGCTCTTGAATCCCCACTAATTGCTATTGTCTTAAAGAGACACGCATTTGAGCTTAGTTGAGACGGCATGGGCATCGCGATCGACTTTGGGACTAGCAACACCGTCATTGCCCGCTGGAATCGGGCGACGCAGCAACCAGAAACACTCTCTCTACCGGGTATTAGCGATCGCTCTGGTCAAAACCCGCCCCTGATTCCTAGCTTGCTTTATGTCGAAGATGCGAGCCAGGGCAAGGTTGTGGTAGGACAGGCCGTGCGCGATCGTGCCCTTGATTTGTCCACTGATCTGCGTTTCTTTCGCAACTTCAAGCGTGGTATCGGCTCCAGCGTCCAGGGCTTTCTACCAGAATTGGATGGACATACCATTCGCTTTGAGCAGATCGGGCAATGGTTTCTAGCTCAGCTTGTGCAGCAGCTGAAAACGATTGAACCAGACGCACGCCAATCGATCGTGTTTACCGTGCCCGTAGACAGCTTTGAAGCCTATCGCCTCTGGTTGGGGCAAGTATGCGAGTCGCTGCAACTAGAGCAGGTGCGGATGCTAGACGAACCAACGGCAGCAGCGCTAGGTTATGGCTTAGCCGATCGAGAACTGTTGCTGGTGATTGATTTTGGTGGCGGTACGCTAGATCTCTCCCTGGTGCGGCTCGACAGTGCCCACTTGAGGACAAAACCACTCGGCTTTATCCTCAAGTGGGGGCAAAAATCGTTTGCTGAACAATCCGGTCAACAGCCGAAAATAGCCAGAGTGTTGGCGAAGGCAGGACAAAATCTTGGTGGTTCGGATATCGACCACTGGTTGGTGGACTATTTTGCCGAAACGCAAGGACTAGCAGCGACTGCACTAACCACACGCTTGGCGGAACGGCTCAAAATTCAGCTTTCGTTGCAAACGCAGGCACAGGAAGTGTACTTTAACGACGAGACCTTCGAAAGCTATGAACTACAGTTGAGCCGCGACCAGTTTGAAGACATCCTGACGCAGCGTCTGTTTTTTGAGCGGCTCAATGCCGCCCTCTCGCAGGTCGTGCAGCAAGCCCGACGACAGGGGGTAGAACTGACCGATATTGATGCGGTGCTGTTAGTCGGTGGCACTGCACAAATTCCAGCCGTGCAAACCTGGGTGCAGCAATACTTTGAAGCGGGAAAAGTGCGCTGTGAAAAGCCCTTTGAGGCGATCGCACACGGTGCACTTCAGCTCAGCCAGGGTATTGAAGTCAAAGACTTTCTTTATCACGGCTATGGCATTCGCTACTGGGATCGTCGCCATAGCTGCCACAACTGGCATCCACTCATTAAAGCGGGGCAAGCCTACCCGATGGCTAATCCGGTAGAACTGTTGCTCGGTGCGTCGGTGGACAACCAGCCCAGTATTGAATTAGTGATCGGCGAACTGGGTATAGAAGCCAACCAAACAGAAGTCTACTTCGACGGCGATCGCCTGGTGACTCGGCGCCTTGACAGCAGCCAAACTCAAGTACAACCGCTGAACGATCGCGATGGTGCCCGCAAAATTGCCAAACTTGAGCCGCCAGGACATCCAGGAAGCGATCGCGTTAAGGTCTTGTTTCGCGTCGATGACCAGCGCTTTCTCCGCATCACGGTTGAAGACCTGCTAGCCCTGCAAACGCTGATCGATGATCAACCGGTTGTGCAACTGCGTTAAGCAGCGATCGTTCGTTGGTAAAGCAGCGAATGACATTCATCTGACATCTTGCAACACTTGCAACAACCGCCCTGCAATGAATTGCGGGCTAACAGGCAAAGTCCGTTAAAACGGACTGAAGTGCTTCATCAATCAGACTTTCAACCCATTTCAAGGGGTTTAGGCTACTAGCCCCGAATGCTTTTGAGGGCAAGTAATTGGGAAAGGTGAAAGATTTGAGTGCACTAAACCTGCTGAACGCTGACGGTTTTGCATGTCAGTTTGACGGAGTGCTTCTACTGCGTGGCTTCGTCTACCGACTTAATCACTTAATTGCATCAGTGCAAAATAAACATTGACCGCCAGAATTCCTGGTAGCAGTGACGCTAATTCCAGGTTGAAATTGAGTAGCTGTACCAGAGGAAAGTAGAAGCTAGCCCAAAGGCCAACAGCTAACCCGAAGGGTGTGACTAAAAACTCAATAAATTCCAAAAAACTCAGCAATAATTTCATTGCTTGTTCTCCTTTGTGGCGGTTGCCAGGTAGTTAGGATGCACGGCTGGATTGGCAGCAAACGCTGGTTCATCGTTGTGGTCAGTGGGGGATGAAGCCGTTCTCTGGGTGCTACAGCCGCAATGTTTGAGGTTCCTGGAATCAGCGGTACTTCATTCGGGTGAAAAATGGCTTCGAGTGACTTCGGAAGGAGAATTAATGAAAGCGTCATTTTTGGGTGGGGGCGCACAGCCGTGCGCCTCCTATAGAACCCCTAACTGACAGCGCTTTTCACCTGGGTAAACCACCAAGGCTCTGTAGGAAAGGCTAAATCGTAAATGGGTCGAGGGCGTAATCATGCCATTGCCTGTGAAACCGTTCGGCTATATACGGGCGTACGACAAAGGTTGGTGGCGTTCCTGCCTGCACATCAATCCGAATGAACGAATAGGGCCGTCGCCGATGTGATCCCTGACCACTGCGTCCGACAAAGAGCTTCGATCGAGCAACTAACCGTTCTTCATCGACACCTGACTGCCCAAAAAATTCCCTTACGTCAGGTCCTTCTTCACGCTGCCGCCGCAAACTGAAGCCACTGCCACCGCAGACAATCCAATTCGTATTGGCATCAGCATGCCCCGTTTCTAATGTGCGCAGATACTCTAGACAATGGGCATGCCCATTCAACACCAGATCCACGATCGGACGACCCTGTGCGCGATCGCCAACCGTTGCCGCCACCGCATCCAACACTTGTCGCAGTCGATAGCGCACTGCCAACGTTTGTGCCTGGTGCCACTTGGTTGCCTCGGTGACATACGCTGGATGATGGAAAAAGAGCACCCGTCCTCTCACTCCATCGGTCTGCCACGACTCAATCAACGTTTGTTGGAGCCAATCTAATTGGTGCAAATCCGTTTCGGTGGTTTCATTGGATTCCAACTGCTTAGTAATGTCTTTGGCCACTTCAGTGAGCTGTTCGAGCTTGGCTTGCAGATCATCCATCCGCTCCGCATCGTCTGGTTCGTCAGGGTTAAGCTTGGCAAGGGTCAACAAAATTTCCTGCACCTGATTATCGACATCATCTCGCTGCTGCTCCAGGTGACGACGGTATTTTGCGCCAGCAGGGTTATCGGGCAGCGGGATCGGCGCATTGATCGTGTTTGAATCCAGCGCAAAAAAATCAACGCCGCCCGATCGAAACGTGTAGTAACGATTGGGCAGTCGGGTAAAATGTCCTGGCTGATAGCTCAAGCAGCGCCCCGTTTCCGTTTTCGCAGTGTAGTGCTTGTCTAGATGGTGCTCTAACTCGGCGGGCTTGAGCGCTTTGAGATAGTCGAGAAAAGCGCGGGCATAGGCATTGCCCTGCACAGAGCCACGCCAACTCACATCCAGGTCAAGACTCGACTGGAACAATTGACGCAGCGGTAGCGTGAGCTGCGACAGCATGCCATAGAGCAGAGGCATGTCGTAGTAGTCGTGGTTGCCGGGAATGGGTAGAAACGGCAGGTTAAAGACCATGCGATCGTAGGCAAGGCGCTTGAAATTGTCGCCCCCCACTAGAAACTCTCGATACGGCTCAATAAAGTTAGGCGGATAATAGGCGCTCGATCCCGTCAGGTAGATGACATCCCCTGTATGCAACACAAAGCGGCAGGCCTCCTGATGCTCCAACATTTGTTCGGCGATGCGTCGCTGTGGGTTATGCCCTCGATGTGGCCCAGAGCCACTGTCGCCCAGCACCATAAAGGAAAATTCGGCCTTGTCGTCCTGCCCATCATCCAGCACCAAACGAGTCTGATCGATGCCCCGCTGCTCGATCGCGGGTTCACGCCAGCGCACCCGTTGCTCCATCTTGCGGATTTTAGTGGCGATCGGTGGGTCGATCACAAATTCCATTACAGCTTTGCTCCCTGTTGCAGCGTCTGATGCTATTGTCGGCGATCGCCCGGATTCGTGGTCACGATCGAGATAACATCGCCTAAATCAAGCGTTATCTAAATTTCTAGCTACTCCTCCGTCTTTAGGCAGAGTTAAAAGTGGGCGGTTTCCTATACCGTCATAAGTGCAAAGAGCTGATGACTCCAAAACCCCAGGGCAACTTGGGGCTTTCGTCTTTAAAGGGCGGCACAAGCTGAAAAGGTGCTGTGAATGTCAGCAAAGCTCTTACAGGTCAAGCTTCTAGGGTCTTCCCTTCTCAACCCCGCTTTTAGGGGACTCATAGGTAATTTGATCGGACGTGTAACCGGGTGGCTCAACGTGGATCAGGATGCGAGCTGGGCCAAAGCGTGCTTCCAGGCGTGCTTCCAAATCTTCGGTCATTTGATGCGCGGTTTCGACGTCCGGGGCGCTGACAATCAGGTGCATCTCGATAAAGGTTTGCCGACCCACTACGCCTCTAGACGCAATGTCATGGCAGTTCAGCACACCAGGAACCTGCATGGCGATCGCGTGAATGGCTTCAGGCGCGATCGCCACTTCATCAACCAGCGACGGTAGATTCTCTTTAAGCACTGACCAACCGCTGTAAAACACTAGAATGGCAACCGGAAACGCCAGCACCACGTCTAACCACTGCAACCCCCATGCCCAGACGCCGATTAAGCCGCCCATCACGCTAATCGTGACCCAAATGTCGCTCATCGTGTGTTTGGCATCGGCAACTAAAATGGGGCTCCCAACCCGCAAGCCTTCACGACGTTCGTAAAAGGCCACAAAAATATTCACGCCCAGCACGATCAGCAGTATCCAGAGTTCTTGGGGAGAAATTTTTACAGGCGTGTGACGAGGCGTGAGTAAGTGCTCGATCGCGCCTTGCAAAATCTCGAAGCAGGCAATACCCAGAAAAGCCGCAATGCCCAGTGCACCAACGGCTTCAAACTTTTGGTGCCCATACGGATGGTCGCGATCGGGTTCGGGAGAGGAAAAGCGACTGGCAATTAAGCCCATCACATTGTTAGCGCTATCAGTAACGCTATGCAGGGCATCGGCCAGCAGGCTGAGCGAGCCAGTCAGCCAGCCCACTCCAGCCTTTAGCACCATGACAAAGAGGTTGAGCAGCAGAGTGATCAGCAACACCCGACGCACATGTGATCGATTATCTACAGCCACAGGTTTGATCAAACTCGTTTCCTCTCACTGTAGGACAGCACTCGTTCCTTCACCACTGGGCTTAGGTGCTTAAAAACAATCTTTTGCAGTAGCTGGCTAATGCTGCGATCGCTCAATGGCAGCAACCGTTTGGTGACAGTACGGCTCACTCATCGCTGTGGCTTGTTTGCTCGGTTCTGTCACTGATTCTAAAGAGAAGATCTTTTCAGTTACTATCACCAGTACCATTTAGAGTGCCGATCGTTGGATTCCAACACGTATGACTGCATCTCGGTTCACAATTAACCTGGTTGAGGGGTCTGTCGCAATTAGCTTCACGCCTCAAGCGGCTCAAGCTTTACAGCTATCGCTCTCGCATTTGATGGACAGCCTCAAAGCCACAGCCACAAAGACTGTTCCTGGAGGACGCAAGACACCGCAAAAGCCGATGGAATACCAATATACGGGTGAAGTCTTTCTCGAAATTTTTTGTAACCCCAATATCTGGCCCACTCCGTTTGCGGCAAAAGTCTTGATTACGCTACGGGACGATCGTATTCGCCTGACCACCGAAGCGGAACTCAGCCGTTTGATAGAAGACCTCAACCAATATATCGAGCAAACTGCCTAGAGTTGGTAACGTGCGCAACGGTGAAAGCAAGCCCGAAAAACGAGGCGCTGATCTCATTCAACGATTTTAGTCAAAGGTTTAGCCAACAAAGGCGTGGCTGCAAAAAATCAGTTAGCTACAACCAAAATCTGCTTTTTTCTCCGAACTCTGGCGTCTCATGCCTGTATTTGTAGAATAGGCTTAGACTGTTCGCATGATGCTTAAAGGATACGGTTGAGATGAATTCTGACACTTTTGTGCAACTGGTTCAACAAGGGTTTCGCGTGACGCTTGGCGCTACAGCCTCCTTAGTAGAAGTGCTGCAAGATTCGGAAAAGCGACATGAGAACCTCTCCAAGCTAAACCAGGAGTGGAGCGAGCTATCAGCACAATGGGCGCAAAAGGGCGAAGTGACTGAGCAAGAGGCGCGTAACTTTGTGGATACGCTGCTTAATCAGCGGGCACAGCCATCCACGCCTTCGGGAACGACTGGTACGACAGCAACGACGCCCTCTGCTCCACCCGATATTCAGCTAGAGCTACAGGAACTAACGGCGCAAATCGTCGCGATGCGTGCTGAGCTAGAACGGATCAGAAATCAAGAAACATCCTCCTGACCCGCTCAAAAACCCTAGCCGTGCTCAGTTAGTCGTTGTCCCAATGCTCGCGACCAACTAAATCGCCGATGCGATCGCGCAGCAAAAAGTTGCAGCGTTCTAGTTCGCATTCAACGAACGCCCATTCGCGGGCAGGAATGAACTGGCAGAGAAGATAAATCGGCTGTTGACGACTAACTTTACCTTTATGGACGAGCTCGCGTGCCTCGTCTTGGATCATATCGAGAGAATACTGTGCAGACTGAAGCATAATCACCCTTGATACTGGCTAATGGAGGTTTGGTGAGAAGCAAAGAGCTTGTATAGAGTGACTGAAAGTAGTTTTAGGAGTAGAAAATAGATAAAAACTGATCGTTAAATTTAGCGGAAAAAGAATGTAGTCCTCTATACCGAACTAATTTCATTTTCGCGCTAAACCCTCTTTGATTGTATTAAGAACCGTTGAAAAAGTCATCAAACCCTAACTAATTTCCGCTGAACTCTGATCTTAGAACGCCTAGTCCTCGGTAGGTTCAGCGAGACATTGAAAACTCTGTTGCGATATATTAACAAATGTTATGTGACAGCCAGAAATTTTGAGCCACTTGGAGGTTGCCATGACCGCCAAGAAGCTCTTAGTTTCCCACCTTGTGCGATTTTTTGCGTGTGATCGTCACCACATCGATTCGCTCCGATGATCACAAACGGCTCGTATCACCGCTGCGCTCCTAACCCTTCACTGTTGTCTCACCAGATGAAAATGTCTCACCAGATGAAAACACTTGTCGGTGGCCCTTTCTGAAAAAAAGGTGCCGCTTGGTAGAGGGCAGGTTTTGCCAGCGTCAGCGTCTTTGCCTCCATCCGATCGCTTTGGTGTCAAACCGGCCCCTACCCAAGGGTAAATTTTCCTTGGAAATCTCCTAAAGTAAGACATATTGTGAACTTGAGAGATATCCTGTGAAAGCGGCTTTGATGACGGCTCCTGGAGAACCAGACGTTTTGCAGCTAGGCGAAGTGCTGGAGCCAACGATTCAGCAAGAGACAGAAGTCTTAGTGCGCCTGAAAGCAGCTGGAGTGAACCCGATCGACACGAAGCTGCGGCGACGAGGCACCTTTTTCCCCGATCGCCTGCCTGCCATTTTGGGCTGTGATGGCGCTGGCATTGTCGAAGCCGTGGGCGCGTCAGTGCGCCAGTTTCAACCAGGAGACGAGGTCTATTTCTGCAATGGTGGTCTGGGTGGGCATCCCGGCAACTATGCAGAATGGGCGATCGTGGATGCCCGCTTTGCCGCTCACAAACCCACCACGATGAGCTTTGCTGAAGCAGCTGCCGCACCTCTAGTGCTCATTACGGCATGGGAAGCGTTATTCGATCGTGCGAGGCTCCAGGCAGGACAACGTGTGCTCATTCATGCAGGGGCTGGTGGTGTCGGGCATGTCGCCATTCAGCTAGCAAAATGGCGCGGTGCTGAAGTTTGTACCACCGTCAGCACAGAAGCCAAAGCAGTGTTTGTACGCGATCGAGGTGCGAGTCAAGTCCTTTTTTACAAAGACACAGAGGTTGCACAGGCCGTCATGAATTGGACACATGGACAGGGCGTGGATGTTGCCTTTGACACAGTTGGTGGGGCTGCGCTCGGTCAATCCTTTGCTGCCACGAAATTTTACGGCGACATTGTGACCATTCTCGATGCTGATCCCGCTACCAACTGGAAACTGGCGCGCACCCGCAACCAGCGTGTGAGTTTTGAGCTGATGCTACTGCCGATGCTGCAGGGCTTAATGGCAGTGCAGCAGTCGCAGGCAGCTATTTTGCAGCAGTGTGCCGAGTTAATTGATGCAGGACACCTCAAGCTGCACGTGGGTCAGACCTTTCCCCTTGCTGAAGCAGCAGCAGCACATCAGGCGATCGAATCTGGTTCAACGACAGGCAAGCTCGTCTTGGTGATGGATTAGTGAGGCGGGGAAAGCGGTCAGCGGTTAGCTATCAGCGGTCAACTATCAGCCATCAGCCATCAGCTAGGAATACAATACTGACCACTGACTCCTGACTCCTCACTTCTAACCACTCCCAAACCGATAATTCAACATTCTGTCCTGATGGTCGAGCGAAGTACCGTATTGGGTAGTAGTTCCTGTGAATCCTCGATCGCCTGCGGATGAGCGCTGTTGTTTAACGCGTCCTTAGTTTGCTGCGCATGCCTTTAGTCGCGCTACCAGACACTCAAGCCCCATTATTGAACTAAGTTTATGCGTATCCCCATGACAACAACTGCAACAACCGTTGTTTGTAGCACGTTGGCTACGTTTGCTTTGTATCACGGTTGTGCTGCACTCTTCCCCCATCTGTTCCATCCCGATGATGACTCAGCATCCGATGCTAAGAAGGATGCTACGAAAGCAGAGCCGGCAAAGACACCTACTAACAGTGCGATCGCGGCTCCTGAAACCCTGCCGTTAGCAACGATTGATGGTCGCACCAGTGCGCTTGCAAAAGCTAGACAAACCGCAGCAGAGGCTGGTCGTACCGCTTCTTTAAGGAATTTACCAATGGTTAATGTGCCGCCAACGATGCGATCACTGCCAACTCGGTTAAACCGTCCGAGCTTTGACAACGGAGCCATGCAGAATGCTCCTGGCATGGCGCTATCTGATGCAGACGATCAGAAGAAAGCAGACATGCTCGAGCAGAGCAGACTGCGGGTTGGCAGCACTCAATCATTACCCTTCACGTCCGTCAACACGCCACTATCCGATCTCAAAGGGCACTGGGCTCAAAGCTTTATCGAGTCGTTAGCGGCAAAGGGCGTTGTACGAGGCTTTCATGATGGCAGCTTTCGTCCTGATGAGAGTGTAACAGCGGGTCAGTTTGCCTTGATGACGCAGAAAGCCTTCACAACATCGCCGGTCTCTTACAGAGAGTTGCAACAGCTTCACCCCGATCGCACTCCCACACGTGCCGATGCAGCGGCTTTCATTTACCAGGCGCTCGCAACAGGACAATCAGCACCGTTAACGATGGCCGTCCAAGTGAGTGGCGCGGTGCCCCGTCCTGGGATCTATACTGTTGCCAACGGTAGCCGAGTCGATTCGCCGGCAGATGCTGGTGTGCCAACCGTGAGTCGCGCGATTCAACGAGCCGGTGGGGCGTTAGACGGTGCTGATCTGCGTCAAGTACAAATCCATCGGATTAGTGAGACATCCGCCAGACAAGTCATCAATGTGGATGTTCGGCAATTGCTTGAGAAGGGCGATCGTAGCCGCGATATTGTCCTTCAGCAAGGTGACAAACTCTTCATCCCTCCCGCTACTGCGGCTGCGGCTGTTACCAGCAATCCGAAAACGGCAGCAGTGCCAACGCCAGAACGGGCTGTCAGCTTAGTGGAAGGTACAAAAAATTAGCCGTCAGCGGTCGGCCGTGCGTGGTCAGCCAGCTATCAAGCTTCTCGGTCTGAGGCCTTACTCCATGCCTAGAACCATATTCTGTGCTGACGGCTGATCGCTTATAGCCCCCCTACTCTGGCTCCTTCCCCAATGAACCATCACTAGCCTCATCCGCAGGCAAGTAAGGCAACACCCGATCGCAGCAAAAAAGCGTCCCCGCTGCCACACAAATGGGGACAGCTAGCAAGCTGATCAAGGGGATACTGACCAGCACCAGGCAAGCCCAGCTAAAAGTGGCACTGGCAGGGAGCGATCGCGCAAACACCCCTAATTTTTGACGAAAGCTCAGGCGACGACGTTCTAATGGCGCATCGAGGAAATCTAACCCAACCATTAGCGCTGCTAGTGCGACACCGCCTACGCTGGCGATCGTCGTGCCAAGAGGTGGTAGAAAATTGAGCACCAAAAACGGTAGCCCAAACACGATCAGTAGTACCAATTTTTTCAGCTGAAAAGTAAGGGCTCGCCAGATGTCTTGTAGGGCGCGGTTAAAGCTTGGTGAACCATTAGGCAGCTGCCCTCGACGTAGCCGTTCTGTTTGCTCTGCCAGATTGCCGTACCAGGGCGCTCCCAAAATGGCACCAAACTGCACTAGCAGTAACCCCGTGAGGACAAAAAGCGCGATCGCCATCAGAAAGCGTAGTACATCGTCAAAGAACGTGGCTCCTGTGGGCAACCAGGTCAAAAGACGGGAGGCCCAGGACGGCAAACTGGCAACCCATTGTGCCAACCAGACTGGTACACCAGACGCCCATTGATCAATGCCTCGCCAGCCAGGGAGCAGTAAACCTGCGTACAAGACCGCCCCAATGACCAGGTTGACCAGAATGGGGATCACGACACAACCCCATAACTGAGAATGCTTGCGAATAAACAGCAAGGCTTGGAGTGGATAGGTTGCCCCAGCAACAACGCCAACAGGCAAAGCACCGACTTGGCGGATAATTTCAGAATCTGACTCTTCTGTCATGGTGTCTTTTGCAACCGTTCCATAGAAAGGCGAACTGGACGTTGAAACGATCGCGATCGCTGTGTTGGCTAGAGCCAGGTACAAGAGCCGCTAGAAACCGTTGCACCCATCACCAGTCTAGCCAGAGAGTCGCCACAACGTTGTATGCCTGTATTACACGCTGTCAACAAGCCTTAGTCTGATCTAGTCAACGAGACCCATGTGTTAGGTCTCTCTCCATAGAACCATGTCAAGCGAATGTAGACTTTTCTAAGATGATGCGAACAGGAAAAGCAAAGATGCTCTTTTGTCAACTGCTTGTAACTGTTGTTTATATTCGCACTTCTCTGTAAGGTCACTCATGAACGATAAACAGGCGATTCAATGTCATCCTTTCTTAGGTAGCTTAAGGCAAGGCATCTGGCTGCTGGGTATTTCTTCCTGGGTGTTCGGGATTACCGATCGCAGCATTGCGTCTTTCTCAGATGGCTATCTCTCCGCTATAGACATCATGCAACTGTTTACAGCCTCTTTTTTCTTTGTTAGCTGGCTCTTTCTCAAACCAACTCGCCAGCTTACGGTCAGCGAAAGCAACGATTAAGTCGGTAGGCAACGCCGATCGTCAGTTCATGTTTGTTGCCACTTGAAGTGGCATGACCGGATCGCCAGGACTCGCTGCAAGCTTTGCAGTGTGGAAAAAGCGTCTGTTAACCTCGCTAATCCTGTTCAAAGACTTGACCAAGCGCGGCTGGCGGAGTGCTATGAATCGTTTGTGTCGCTGCATGGCTTAAGGTTGGTGGGAGCAGTTTCAAAAGCCTCTCTAGCCATTCGCTGGAGGTTAGCACTAAAAACAGAATCATCAGCACAAAGGGCGCAACCGTGAAAACCTGCGTGGGAATATCTGGAATAGCACTTTGAGCAACATTTGCCATAGATTGCAAGATGCCGAAGAGGTAACAACTGACAGCCACCCTGAGTGGATTCCAGCCACCAAAAATGACGATCGCCAGCGCAATCCAACCGTAACCGCCTGTATGACGATGGCTCCAGCCTGCTTTAAAGTCCAGGGCAAAGGCGGCTCCCGCAATCCCCATCAGGGCACCACCAAACACCGTGTAGAAATAGCGCATCAAGATTACATTCGTACCTCTGGCAAAGGCGGCCGCCGGCTGTTCACCGATCGCCCGCAACATTAATCCAGCACGGGTGCGATAAAAGTAGACCCAGGCCAGCGCAATAAGCGCAAAGCTAGAGTACACCAGTAAATCGCTCTGGAACAGCAGTTTGCCGATGATCGGGATATCCTGCAAAAGCGGGATGTTCAAGCTGGGCACTGTCGGCCCAGGAATGCGGACAAAGGCATTGCCCAAAAACGACGACAGATCGGCACACAGCAGCGCCAGCACAAAGCCGATCGCTACCTGAGACTGCTTCAACGTCAGCGCACCAAAGGCAACAATAAACGCGATCGCGGCTCCCACCAGGGCAGCACTACCAAAGCCCAACAGCAAACTCAGCGTATTGCCCAGTCCTTCCGTCGTTTTAGCGACTGCAAACCCAACCATTGCCGCCAGCATGATTGTGCCCTCGGCGGAGAGATTAATGACTCCTGCTCGCTCGGTTACGGTTTCACCAATGCATGCAAAGACAAGCGGTGTTGCAGTGGCGATCGCGGTGGCGAGAATGGCGATGATTTGATCGGTGTCCATGAGGGAAAGGATTAAGGATAAGAGAGTTTTGAGTTGAACCCGTTTTTAGTGGTTGGTTTTTAGTTGTTATTTCATGGGCAATGCCTGTCTTCTGCCTCCTTCTAACAACCAAAAACTAAAAACCAACAACTGTCTACCCCTTCACTCCTAATTGCTCAGTGGGCGATATCACCTGGGGTTGGGGCTTACCAGAACTGGAATCGGCGGGTTTGCGATCGCTCAAGCCCCGACCGAGAAGCACAAACAGCACCAACATGCCTTGAATCACGCCTGCTAGAGACGATTCCAGGTTGAGCGATAGCGGTAATTGCAGACTGCCGATATTAAGAGCGCTGAAGAAAAAGGAAACAGGCAAGATCAACCAGGCGTTGAAGCCGACCAGCATGGCAATCAGCAATGCCAGATAGCCAAGGTTGCTGGAGATGCTGGGAATCAGGCGATGGAAGACGGCAAGCACTTGCAAGGCTCCGGCGATGCCTGCAAACGCACCACAGATGGCAAACGCGCTGAGCAACTGCCGCACGGAAGGGATGCCCAACACGTAGGACGCTCTTAGATTTTGTCCCACAGCACGAAGCTGCAAGCCAAAATAGGTGCCGCGCATCACCACGATCGTTAAAGCCAGGATTGCGATCGCCACCAGCAGCGAAACCGGACTGGCTTCGGTGTTGCCGATGGTTGGCAACCAAAGAGAGTCCTTAAACTGCTCGGTGCCGCTCATAGACGCAACCCCTTCTCGTTTCCAGGGGCCAAAAATGAGATACAGGACAAGCCCCTGCGCTGCAAAGTTGAGCCCTAAGCCAGCAAAAATTTCGTTGATGCGACCGTAAACGTTCAAGATGCCTGCCAGCAAACCCCACAGCACACCACCTAGCGCACCAATCACGATCGCCAGTAGCATCACCAACGGAGCCGGAAGCACCTCTTGCCATAAGCGGATGGCAAAGGTCGCTGCGATCGCCCCTGCCACAATTTCCCCTTCAATCCCCAGGTTGTACAGCCCAGCCGTGAACGTAAACAGCAATCCACTGGTACACAGCAACAGTGGAGCTAACGTTGCAATCACCCGCGCAAACTGATCCGGTGTACCAAACGCGCCTGACCACATGCTGCTGACCACTTGAACCGGAGAGGCTCCGACCAAAGCAATGATGACAGCAAGAAAAATAAGGGAAAGGACGATCGAACCAAGCTGGTAATAGAGCGTTTTAGACATTAGTGATTCGTGGGCGTAACGCAATAGCTGTAGAAGTAGGCATAACCTTTAGTAGTTCTGCTTGGCTTTCGATATGTAAAATTCTACCGTCTTGGCAATGTTACATGATCCAATCGTGGCCCGGTGGGCAATCGTGGCTCGTGAACATTTGACCGCGCTTAACCCAAGTGATGGAAAGAATGGCGATGGTATGAGAAAACGGGCGATCGCGCTGATATTGTTGGGTTTGCGTCAAGCAATACTTGACAGACAAGTACTTGGAAGGCTCAACCCACCACCAATGGCGGAGGGGCGATCGCGCGTTACATCGAAGTAGTGATCATCCTGCTAGAAAATCCGCTGGTGTGACGATCTCAATCCCTTGAAAAGGGTGAAGTACCAACAGATCTTTGTTGCTGCTTAAAATGCAGGTTGCTTGACCATCCATCGCTAATTCAAGAAACTTGTTATCTTTTGGGTCACGGCAGGCTGTGATTGACTGGGTAATCTCGACCATTTCAACAACTGGTAACAAATTAGTTAGAAAGGCTGTGCGTAATTCATTGGCATAAACATTGGTCGAAGCGAGGTCTACTGAACACATCTCGCAGTTTTGCCCAAACAGGCGCAGACATGAGAATTTGTCCGTCTACTGCTGCTCGATTGAATGCTTGCCGCGCAATGGAACCTTTAAACAAAGCCGCACTCACTAACACGTTGGAATCGAGAACAAATTTTAATTTATTCATCCAAAATGGACTGTAGAGTCTCTAGGGTTAAGCCGTTGGCTTCAGCAGCATCACTCATTTGATCCATTGTGGCTTGCAACGTTGTTAGGTTCATGGCGCGTTTCAGCCAAAGACTAACCAGGACTTGGATTTGCTGCTGTTGCGCTGGTTGCGCTGGTTGCGCTGACTGAAAAGCTCTGGCAATGTCAGCATTGACCTGAATTGAGCTCGGCTCCATAATGCCTCCTCGTTCTGTGCCAGCGAAAAGCACCGCCTTAACCTCTGGAAACCGTTCGCGAAACGGCCCCATACGTTCCAGTTTGC
>NZ_PVWK01000019.1 GCF_003003795.1 Stenomitos frigidus ULC18
CAACGCCTGGAGCTGGTCTTCGCTGTCAGCCCGCACCGTTGGCGCCGCCCGCGAGCGCCGCTGCTTTGCCGCACCCTGCAGTTCGTCCCAGCCACCCGTCGCTGCGGCCACGACCCGATGTTGCCCCAGCAGGGTGCGGACGCCAGCTTCGGTGTGGGGCACTTTTAAGGTTGGCCCTTGGGGCCGCAGGTACACATCCAAACGGGCGGGACAAACATCAATACCAACCCCTGTTTTTTCTCCAAGCAGCGTTTCGGCGGCGGTCGCTTTGGGTGGCCCTTTGACAACGCGTCCTTGCACAGGCGCGCTCGCACGCTCTAGGGAGCCTTCGAGTTGGCCTCATGGGCCTATGCGCATGGCTCCAAACGCTACCAAACGGTGTCCCTGGGGCGAACTGGATGGCCACGCGCTTCTTAAAAATACAGGCACCCAAGCAACAGAGCCGTGTTTGATGCCCCTTAGGAACGACCGGTTACCGACCGCTGAAGCGACAAGGGACGTTCCATATCACGTCCCTACAGAAGGCCGAGCACCCGGTTGAAACACAACCCTGGTTGCATCATTACCGTTTGTAAACGGTAAGCTTTTAATAGAAGACCATAAGCAGACTCCAAAGGATTGTTCAATGTCTGAAACGGTGCAAGATTTGGCGTTAGGCAGCAAGGGTGTCCTCAAGCAGAATCCATCAGCGTCATCGTCTAAAGGCGCGGAGGCTGTACTGTACGGACGATCGCGGCTAGCAGATCCACAACAGCAGCTTGCAGATCTGGCAGCCGTTGATTTGTCCCAAACGCCGCAGCAGGGTAACTTTGCTCAAAGGCTGGCAGTTCACCAGTGGCAAACGCTGCAACCAAGCAAACTGGAGATTTTTCAAATCAACCTCGGCAAACTGTGTAACATGACGTGCAGCCATTGTCATGTGGATGCGGGACCCACACGCATAGTCGAGAATATGGATCGATCGACGATCTACGCCTGTCTGCAAGCACTGGATCAGACAGAAGCCCATACCGTTGACATAACAGGCGGAGCACCTGAATTGAACCCACATTTTCGCTATCTAGTGGATCAGTGTGTGGCGCGGGGCAAGCACGTGATCGATCGCTGCAATTTGACTGTGCTGCTACTACCACGCATGCAAGATCTTCCAAAATGGCTGGCTGCGAGAGGCGTAGAGATTGTCTGCTCGTTGCCCCACTATAAACAGGAAAGTACTGACACCCAGCGCGGCGACGGCACGTTTGAGAAATCGATCATAGCCTTGCAGCGCTTGAATGCGGCAGGCTACGGACAAGGTGATTCTCAGCGGCAATTAGTTTTGGTGACGAATCCTGTGGGTGCTTGCCTCGCCAAAAACAACCCATGCATTGAAAAAGAATGGAAAACAGGCTTGCAGGAAAATTGCGGGATTACCTTTGATCGCCTCATTGCCCTCAACAATATGCCGATCTCGCGCTATCTGGAGTGGCTGGAGACATCCGGCAATCTTCAAGCCTACATGGAACGGCTTGTGAATGCGTTTAATCCCAGCACGATCGCAGGTTTGATGTGCCGTAACACGCTATCGATTTCCTGGGATGGGCGTATTTTTGACTGCGATTTTAATCAAATGCTGGACTTAGAGGCCCAACAGCTAGATGGGCACCGACCCCACATCCGCGATTTCAATCCAGCACTCCTGGCCCAGCGTGAGATTGTGACCGGACACCATTGCTTTGGCTGTACGGCCGGTGCAGGAAGTTCGTGTAGTGGGGCGATCGTCTAACCAAAGCCCACCAACTTAGACCTCGGCTTTCTTCGACTCGACTTTAGCCAATCAGAATGAGGACGCGAGCCGTGGAAGCAACTGTTCGCGTTCTGCCTCAAGGCGTCAAACCGGAGTTGGGTTCAGTGCCGGTCGGAGAAACAGCCGGGAGTGCCCAAGGGAGACCCGCACGACCGCCCACAGGTCAGCGAAGGTGAGTTCGCTTTTGGCAGACCAAGCGGTGGTGCGAGGGGCGAGTGGGGTGAGGCAATGGCAGCAAACAACTCAAGGAGAAGAGCGCTAACAAGACCGGCGTGGTGCGTGTCGTGGGGGCTTTCGACCAGTGGCGCTGGGATGGCACCCCCCGAGCGGCACGGGCTGCTTCAACAGTGACTTCCAGACTCCAACGCGCCACGTAGAGTGCGACCATCTGCGCCGCGCTGAGGCGCAAACGAGTGGAGCATCAGGCCGTCGGTGGGTGCGGTCCGGTCGGGTCAAGCACCAGCACCCAGCGCAAGGGCAACGGCGGCTAGACAGCGACAGCCCCAACGGCTGTACCGCTCACCCATTGTCGCAGTGCATGGGTACCGCCAGACCAGCACCAAAGGTGGAACGGCTCCGACTCCAAGCAGAGGCTTTTCCACTGCGGCTGCAGCGACGGCAAGCGCACCCCTTTGGTGCGGGGACGGCCCGGATCGCGCGGTGGCAGCGTGGGCGCAAAGTCATAGAGATTGGCTTTCCAGGGCAAGCGCGCGACCAAAGCGCCCCCCTGGCGACGGCAGGCCCACCCAACTTTGGCATGGCCAAAGCCGCCAGCCCCGACGCACACCCAAGAGCGCTTT
>NZ_PVWK01000036.1 GCF_003003795.1 Stenomitos frigidus ULC18
GGCTACCAAGTCTTACTCCAGCCTCAAGCTGCGGCTCCGGTCACTTGACTGTGGGGTTTATTTTCGAGTCAGTAACCCGACTTGTTTTCACTCTAGGATGGTCGAATATCCAGAGCAGGGACTAACCCGAATGAGCAGGCGGGCAGGATGGTCTAAGAAGCCAATGCCTGGGGTAATGCCCAGGATACGCAGACGTAGACCCGACAGAACGGAATGAAGACCTTCAGTCAGAGTCAAGA
This sequence comes from Stenomitos frigidus ULC18, assembly GCF_003003795.1. Taxonomy (GTDB): domain Bacteria; phylum Cyanobacteriota; class Cyanobacteriia; order Leptolyngbyales; family Leptolyngbyaceae; genus Stenomitos; species Stenomitos frigidus_A. The sequence continues at coordinate 240 of NZ_PVWK01000036.1, forward strand.
CGATGATGCACTCAGCAATGGGGAGCGATGAATGGAGGGCTATCAACTGGAAACAAGTCCAGAAGATAGTCTATCGACTCCAAACCAGAATCTTCAAAGCCAAACGTCGTGGGGATACCAAGCAGGTTCACAGACTCCAGAAGTTATTGATGAAATCGAGATCTGCCAAGCTCTTGGCGGTCAGACGGGTAACGCAGGATAATGCAGGGAAGAAAACGGCAGGAGTAGACGGAATCAAATCGTTAAGCCCAAGCCAACGACTTTCTATGGCAAGTTCCTTAGCTCTAACGGGAAAATCCCAGCCCACGCGCCGGGTGATGATACCAAAACCCGGTATCAAGGATGAGGAACGCCCGTTGGGAATCCCCTGTCTGGTCGATAGGGCAAGGCAAACGCTCGCTAAACTGGCGTTGGAACCCGAATGGGAAGCGGTGTTTGAACCCAACACCTATGGGTTTCGGTGTGGAAGAGGTGCCCATGATGCAATCGAGGCAATTTTTAATGGCATTCGCTGCAAAGATAAATATGTCTTAGATGCGGATATCCAAAAATGCTTCGACAAAATTAACCATTCGGCATTGCTGAACAAGCTCAACACATTCCCGACTCTGCATCGGCAAATCAAAGCCTGGTTGAAATCAGGAATGGTACTGGAGGGCAAATTGTTTCCGACTGAGGAGGGTAGCCCACAGGGTGGTGTGATTTCGCCATTACTCGCTCTGGTTGCCTTGCAAGGGTTAGAAACAGCGATTAGAGGTTGTGTCAAACCTGGTAGAAATGCACAACGGGAGTTAACCGTTGCATTCTACGCGGATGACTTTGTTGTGCTTCATAAATCGCTCAATGTTGTCCTCAAGGCTAAATTAGTCATAGAAGAGTGGTTAAGCGGCATGTCTCTAGAATTGAAGCCCAGCAAAACCTAGATCTCTCATACCCTCAACCCGTATGCAGGGATTGTTGGTTTCTCCTTCCTCGGGTTCACAATCCGTCATGTTCCAGTGGGCAACTACCGCTCTGGACGCAATAGTCAAGGAAAACGCTTGGGTTTCAAGACAATCATCACACCGAGCCAGGCAAAGGCAAAGCAACACATTGAGGCACTTGGAACCGTGATTGATAGTTGTAAGACAGCGCCCCAACAAGTGCTGATCAATCGGCTTAATCCAATCATTCGGGGATGGTGTAACTATTACTCAACCGTATGCAGTCACAAGACCTTCTTGAAATGCGACTACATTCTCTTGTTCTCGCAATTAAGAGCCTGGGCGAGGTACAGAACCGGAAACTTTAGCTCAACCACTCTTGTCAAATACTGGCATTACGTCAATGGTGCTCGTATCTTCTCCACGAAGGATGGAATAAGATTAATTTCTCATTCCAAAGTGCCATTGGCTCGCCATGTCAAGGTAAAAGGGGATAAGAGCTATTTCGACGGAGATGTCTTCTACTGGAGCACTCGTAAAGGAACCCATCCTGAACTACCGAATCGATTAGCCAGGCTACTCAAGCAGTACAAAGGAAGATGTCCTGAGTGTGGACTATTGTTTGTAGCAGACGATCTAATAGAGGTTGACCACCAAATTCCAGTCTCGGAAGGTGGAACAGATACGTTCGATAATCTGCAACCGCTTCATCGTCATTGCCACGATGTCAAAACTGCTCGTAGCCTAACTCATGCAGCAGAAGGTGCTGTTGACAATCAGCCGTTTTGTTGAGGAGCCGTGTGCGGGTAACCTCGCAAGCACGGTTTTGAAAGGGAGGGTAGCAGGGCAACCTGCTACTCGACCCTAACGATCTGCTCAAACGGCAGTCTTAAAGCTATGGGAGTCTGATTGCGGTCTCGCGGGAAACGGCGAGGGAGCCACAGAACCCTACGGCAGCTTGGCAGCGCTTCTTGAGAGCAATTTCAGGAGTTCATCGCACAGAAGTCAGCAGAGTCCATAGTAGTTCTCTTAAGAACGAAGGGACGAACATGAACGAACTAAGGAGGAGCGATGAACAACTCAGACTCATCGATGAACCCGGATGGGGGAGATGCGGTTTGGCGTGCGGACAGAGAGCCAGCCTTGGACAACCTGATGGCGCGAATCTTAGAGCGCAACAATGTTCAAAGAGCATGGCAACGGGTCAAGTCGAACAAAGGCGCTCCCGGCAGTGACGGGATGACTTTAGAAGACTTTCCCGCCTATGCCCGCGAACATTGGCAAGAGATTCGCCAATCCCTGATCGATGGCAGCTACCAACGGCAAGCAATTCTAAATTCAAAACCTAAGGGGAATTAGCCGTTTGAGCAGGTGGAGAGCCAGAGAGCATAAAATCCAGCAG
>NZ_PVWK01000012.1 GCF_003003795.1 Stenomitos frigidus ULC18
TGGCGGTTTACGACAGCCGATGCACGCATCAAACTACAGCGACTTTACCCATCAACTGAAAATTGACAGACCACTAGCGCCAGTCAGCGGATTGGAATCATCCAACGCTGAGTTGCCGTCTGAGTAGACACCCGTTGAGCCAGGAATGGTGGTGCCATAGGTCGTGGCGTAGGTATAGCCCTTTAACTGCTGCATAAACAGCCCTGAGCCCTTACCGGACTTATAAAAGGGAGCACCCTTTGCGATCGAGGTAGCGCGGGCCATTTCCCAGCCCATGCCATCGCCAATCATCAGAATGACGTTGACACCGTTACCTGAGCCACTGTCGGCCAAGGCAGGTAGAAGTCCGATCTGGCTAAATAGCAATGAGGACGAAGTGAAGACGGTAGCGGCGAGTAGCGCTAGCCGACGTGAGAAGGTTCTAAAAAGGCGAAGCATTGGCAGAGACCTTGAGTGTGCAGGTAATTAAGATGCGAAACAATAGAGCAGCGTAAAACTGCTGGATTGGCAATCCACACCAGCGAATGAACTTGGTTTGTCGTCCGTTAGGCTTTGTCGCCAGTTGGACTATTGGTAGAAATTCGGCGCTTGATGAGAGCTAGCGGACTCGGCCATAACACGAACGCCGACAGACGTGATGTCTGTCTGGTTACCCCAAGCATTAGTAGATGCTTCAGCAGACTGATGAACCGCTGTGATGGCGGCGAAAGACAACGCGATCGCTGCAAACAACCCACTCAAAAAGCAAGCGAACCAACGCTGGCGTTTACCCAAAATTGACATGGCGATCGATCTCCTTAGTTGAACCGTGAACTCTGTTTGAGGGCGTGAAGCGTGCCACGCTTGCAACATGCTCCAAGCATCGACTGTGGGGCTGTTCCAAGCCACCAACCACACTAAGGACTTGTTAAAAAATAACGGCATACGTTTGAATGCGCTATCAGCTATCAGCTTTTCTCTCATGGCTGACCGCTGACGGCTGACCGCTACAGTGACGGCTGACCGCTACAGTCTATGACGTTATTTCTTGACAGCCCCTCACTAAACCGCTCAATGTCGTTGTCGTTGTTGTACTGATTTGAGCCCGTAAGCTGCCTTCCAGTAAAGGATGCAGAGTCTCCGCACCGATCGCAAACCGATTGGTGAGTTGCAAGGTTGAGTCCTGAATGCCAAAAGCATGGCTCAGTTCAGCCTGCAACTGCGATTGCAGTCGATCACGCTCCGCAGCCGTCAATGGCTTAATCGCTAACTGAGCACAAAGCCCAGCCCGATTGCTGGCGATCGACCAGATATGCAGTTTCTGCACCTGGCAAACGCCCGGAGAGGACTCCAGAAACTCCCTCACAAGCGCCGGATCGACCGATCGCGGCGCGTAGTTGAGCAATACTTCCAGACTGTTCCAAATCAGCGGTAAAGCACTTAGACCCGTCAGGCAAGCAATCATCAAGCTGGCGACCGCATCGATCCACAACCAGTGCAGCCCATAGATCACCAGTGCCGCTACCAAAATGCCAACCGAACTGGCAACATCCGCGACAACATGTAGAAAAGCACCCTGAAGATTAAGGTCATGGGCGCTATGCTTGTGTAACAGTTTGAGGTTAAGACCATTCACAAGCAGCCCCAATCCGGCTCCCAGCAAAAGCGGTAGGCTTAAAACTGGTTCGGGAAAATGAAAACGTTCAACCGCTTCCCAGGCGATCAAGGCCGCTATCGCCAGCAAGCCAAACCCATTCGCCAGCGCGGCCAACAGTTCGACTCGCCAGTGGCCGAAGGTGGCTCGTCCGGCTGCCGGACGACGGGCAAACCAACTGGCAGCTAGTGTCAGCAGCAACGCACCCACATCGGCAAACAGATGTCCCGCATCGGCAAGCAACGAGAGACTATGGCTCCATGAACCAATACTTAGTTCTGCAATCCAGAGAAGGATTAGCAACCCTAAAACGAGCCACAGACGACGTGTTGATTGACCAGATGCAGATGCTGTCAGAGGGTCTAAAGCACAACAACTACAGTTCCAATCATTGACAGAAGTACCTGCACTCCGCGTGCCTGCGATCGTCATTCGGTAAGCCTGGTAGAGAAATCAACGAACCCCTGAACAGGCTATCAGTGATTCAGTTAATGGAGCGGTAAGGTCTAGTTAATATTGCGTGCACTCTGGTTAAGGTTGTTGCAGCCTCTCCCTAAAATCACGTACCTCACCATTTGCCCTGTAATCGCATCAAGCTTTAGTTAGGAGATTTCTAGTAAACAAACTACCCGCTGTCTTCGACTCCGCTCAGCCAGCTTGCACCCTGAGCGGAGTCGAAGGGTAAAATCTTTGCCGGAAATCGCCTTAGCAGAAAGCATTTCAATTTGTCTCTAAAGCTTTAGATTGCCAAAGTTTTTTCTGCGTACCACAATTTGCAACCTACGATACAAACATCTGGGTTTTTATATTCTTACTATAAGGCGAATATAAAACTCTATTTTTGCGTTTTAGCTGTTTTGGTTTAGCGATTCCAGCGTTTAGTGCTTGCGGTTTATTACGGTTACATTTCCTTGACAGTGTGCCACAGGTTTGCAGGAGTGGTATCAAGTTATTTTCTTAATCTTTGAGCTTTTAGATGTTACGCGTTGGAGTGGTTAGGCAGGCAAGGTTTAGCTATCACCTGCACGCAAGATTGCCTCCTGACCACGGCTCTAAACTATGGGTTTATTTTTTAATCAGCATCCTCGCTCCACTTACACCACACGGACGGCTAGGCAGGGCTAAGGCATATGCCTTTAAGATTTTGGTCTGGTCTCACACCTACCCCAATCTGATTCAGTCATTCAAAATCTCAATTCTTTAAGAGCAACTATGGAAACTGAAACCAACAACGGTGATCAACCTGCGTCTGCGATCGCAGAGCCCCTCCTACCAACCGCGGATCTCAAGCAAAAGGACAAGAAAACCAAGAAGGACAAGAAGGACAGGGAAAAACTGAAAAAGGTAAAGCAAACTGGGCTCAAAAGCAAAGAGCCAAGGGTTTTTCATTACATCTCTGAAGGCGAGGGCAGTTCTAAGCTATCCAGCAAGGCGTACGAAAAAGAACTCGCTCGCCTGCAAGTGGAGCTGGTGAAAATGCAGTATTGGGCAAAGCATACTGGAACTCGCATTGTCATTCTCTTTGAAGGGCGAGATGCTGCGGGCAAGGGCGGCACTATTAAGCGTATTACAGAACCACTCAATCCCCGTGGCTGTCGAGTAGTGGCGTTGGGTACACCGAGCGATCGCGAAAAAACCGAATGGTACTTCCAGCGCTATGTGCCCCACTTGCCCGCAGCCGGTGAAATCGTGTGCTTCGATCGCAGTTGGTACAACCGTGCTGGAGTCGAGCATGTGATGAACTTTTGCACGGAGGCGCAGTATCAGGAATTCATGCAAACCTGCCCCGAATTTGAGCGGATGCTGGTGCGATCTGGAATCATTCTGCTGAAATATTGGTTTTCGGTTAGCGATGACGAGCAGGAGCGTCGCTTTCAGTCGCGCACCATTGACCCGGCTCGTCGCTGGAAGCTGAGCCCGATGGATCTGGAATCGCGCGATCGTTGGGTGGAATATTCGCAAGCCAAAGACATGATGTTTGCCCATACCAACATCCCAGAAGCGCCGTGGTTCACGGTCGAGGCAGACGATAAGAAACGGGCTCGTCTAAATTGTATTCGCCATTTCCTCAGCAAAATTCCGTACGTCGATATGACACCGGAACCGCTGGAACTGGCACCCCGTAAGAGTGCGCCCCATGACTACGTACGCCCGCCACGGAATGAGCAATTCTTTGTGCCGCAGATCTACTGATCGCAGAGACTCCTCAACTTTGCTATCGTTTATACCTTTTGTCGGAACGTGACCAAGTACGCTTTGTAAGTTTAGTATCCTCAGGAATCAGCATTATGAGTGGCAATGAATCACGCTTTGCAGCCATTTGTCAAATTACCGATCGAGAGGTGTTGCCGCCTAAAACTCCAAGTCGCTTGGAAGAGTTGTGGGCAACCGACGTCTTTACCCTGAACAAAATGCAGGCATGTCTGCCCAAAGATGTCTTCAAAGCCATCAAGAAAACCGTGCAAACGGGTGGCAAACTGGATGTTTCAGCTGCAGGCGTTGTTGCCGCAGCCATGAAAGATTGGGCGATTTCTAAGGGCGCGCTCTACTATGCCCACGTCTTCTACCCCATGACCAACATTACCGCCGAAAAACATGACGGGTTCGTCTCGGTGCAAAGTGATGGCTCGGTCATTACAGAATTTACTGGCAAAGTGCTGGTGCAGGGTGAACCCGATGGCTCTTCATTCCCCAACGGTGGCATTCGCTCTACCTTTGAAGCACGGGGCTATACAGCTTGGGATGTGACCAGTCCTGCCTATGTCATGCAAACCGATAATGGCGTGACCTTGTGCATTCCCACTGTCTTCATCTCCTGGAGCGGTGAGGCGCTGGATAAGAAAACGCCGTTACTCCGCTCCAATGCTGCTATGAGTAAAGCCGCTACCCGGTTGTTAAAGCTGTTGGGCCACACTGACGTAGCGACCGTTAACTCAAGCTGTGGTGCCGAACAAGAATACTTCCTGGTCGATTCTCACTTTGCCAATAGCCGCCCCGATTTGCTGCTGACTGGCAGAACACTGTTCGGCAGACCCGCTGCCAAAGGTCAACAGTTCGATGACCACTATTTTGGCGCGATTCCAGAACGCGTTCAAGTCTTTATGCAAGATGTAGAAGAGCGCATGTATCGGTTGGGTATTCCAGCAAAAACCCGGCACAACGAGGTTGCACCTGGTCAGTTTGAACTTGCACCTTTCTTTGAAGCGGCAAACGTGGCGAGTGATCATCAACAGATGACCATGACCATTCTCAAAAACACTGCGAAGAAGCATGGGTTTATCTGCCTCCTGCACGAGAAACCGTTTGCAGGCATTAACGGCTCTGGGAAACACGTCAACTGGTCGGTGGGCAATGCGACCCAAGGGAACTTACTCGATCCAGGCGATACACCTCACGCCAACCTACAGTTTCTGCTCTTCTGCGGTGCTGTGATTCGCGGCGTGCACAAATATGGCCCGCTTCTGCGTGCTGTAGTCGCCTCTGCCAGCAATGATCACCGTTTAGGTGCCAACGAAGCGCCACCCGCTATTATTTCGGTGTATCTGGGTTCTCAGCTCGAAGATGTGTTCGAGCAGATTAAGAAAGGAGAGGTGAAGGACTCAGCCCACGCTGGAGTGATGAACCTGGGTGTCGATACCTTGCCTGAGTTCCCCAAAGATCCGGGCGATCGCAACCGTACATCACCGTTTGCCTTTACTGGTAACCGTTTTGAATTCCGGGCAGTTGGTTCTAACCAGGCGGTTTCGGGACCCTTGGTGGCAATGAACACCATTCTGACCGATTCGTTGATCTGGATTGCCGATGAGCTAGAAGCTGAGTTAGCCAAAGGCGCTGAGATGAGCGCTGCTGCCTACACCGTGCTCAAAGAAGTGATGGATTTGCATAGTCCAGTGGTGTTTGGCGGCAATGGCTATTCTGAAGAGTGGCACAAGCTGGCAGTTGAACGGGGCTTATTAAACTTACCGACCACTGCCGATGCGTTGCCGATGCTCAAAGCCAAGCACATTGAGGAACTGTTTGAGCGCACCGGTGTACTTTCAGCTGTTGAGCTCGAAAGCCGCTTCGAAGTCTATTCTGAACAGTACATTCAGGTGATTGAGATGGAAGCTAAGCTGGTGATCAGTCTGGCAAAAACCGTGATCTACCCTGCCGCGTTCCGCTACTTGTCTGAACTGTCTGGCACCATTAGCAGTCTGAAGGCGATCGGTGTCGCATTAGAAGCAGAAAGCGTTGAGAAGGTTGCTGCCCTCACCAAACTGATGATGGACACTGTCAGCAAGTTAAGCGAGGCCTTAGGCAAGCATGACTTTGCTAGCACAGAGGAACACATGCAGTATTCTGCAACTACCCTCCGTCCGTTGATGGATAAGGTGCGAGAATACGCTGACGCCCTGGAAGGCGAAGTGGCCGACGATTTGTGGCCGCTGCCGAAGTATCAAGAGATGTTATTTATCAAGTAACGCCTCTTGCAAGTAGGGGTGGGTCTTGCTACAAAGCAACAGCAGAACCGAGTACCTGCCGTTCAACCCCGCCCCTGCGAGACTCCAGTGAAAATTCTCAGCGTCAAAGTCAAACCCAATGCTCTTCAGCAGACCCTTCGGCATGAAGACGATGGCAGTTTAACAATTCAGCTTAAAGCGGCTCCGATCGACGGTAAAGCGAATCAAGAACTCATTCAACTGCTGGCAAAAGAGTTTGGTGTACCAAAGTCATCGATGGCCGATCGTTGCCAACTCTGATGCCGCAAGAACACTCCCTGCCCAGGTGCAAAAATCTTTAGCCGTAAAGTCTTGCTCAGTGATGGCTTTCAGATAATCATTGACAGCGCCAGAGTCGATCGACTGATACTGCCCTGCCTCATCACGGTATTGAAAGAGCTCTTGACCAGGGATATTCTGACAGCGCTTGACGATTTTGGCTAAGCGCTCATCGGCAAGCTCAATCTCGTGCTCCACATCACTTTTACCCCGAAACCGAAACTGGAGCTTGGAGCCTGCAATGTTGACATGCTCATCCCGCAACGTCGTCAAGCCAGAGGACTGATTAGAACGAGCATATTCTTCATTGCCAACGCGGACACGGGTTAGTTCCATCAAGCGCACAATCGCTGCGAGCACTTTTTCTTTTGGCAATCCCGGCAAAGAGAGATCATGCTCCAAGCGTTGCCGAATTTGCGGTAGCGATTGGCTGAAGACTAGCATGCGAGTGAACTTACTCTGGTCGCGGATCGATCGCCATAGAGGATGGTAGCGATACTGCTTGCGTCCCTTGGCATCACGTCCAGTTGCCTGTAAATGACCTTCGCAAAGGGGCAAATTCACACGTCCTGATAAGCCGGTGGAATAGCCAGGGCGTCAATCCGCCGGATTTCTTCTGGAGTACGAATACGATCGCCCTTTACATCAAAGTAGGTGAAATTCTTCTTACCAGAGCGTTGGCGCTGAATGCCAGGAATATCGTCCGTGACATATCGCAGGCCGATCGCTTCAGCAGACTCGATTGGATCAGCCGTGACTATGGCTTGTAGGTGCTTTTGAATGGCTCATTTTGAGGAGGATCGCTTGGGCTGCAATCGCGTTTGAGTGGATCGTTTTGGAACCGTGCGCTGCATCGATCGCGAACCAGTAAGGAACGTTCTTCGTTTTTAACGAACGCCAGGCGTCCTGCAATCTGCACAACAGTATAGTTTTTCGCGTTCGATCGGGAAGGCATCACGCGGGCTCGCTCACGGCTCGTTAGAATAAGTTGGGCGTACGCGTTTGGTCAAAACCTCGGAGGTTTAAGCGTCAAGGTTAGTCAGAGGTTTAATGCCTGGTTAAAACCTCCGAGGTTTGCGTCAGTCCAGTAAGTGTCTTGTTAGCAAAGTGGTGTTATGTTACCCAGGGAAGAACTTTTAAAGCGCGTTGAGAACCGAGACGTATTAGCGCGAGTCATTGATCAGGCCGATCAGGCCATCAAAACCTGGGCTGTGGTGCAAACCGATTTTCTCTCGCCACCAGAGATCGCAGAGGTGCAGCAAGCGTTCAGTCGCCTCTCTGAAGTACAGTTTGTGGCCTGGGGTGGCTATCCCCAAGCAGAACGGCAGCGTCTGGCGATCGCCCGTACTGATCTGCCTTTGGACGCTACGCAGGTTGAAATCGCGGTACTGGAAGTGGCAGGAAACTTCCTCTTTGACCAGGCAACTCATCGTGATTTTTTGGGTGCGCTGTTGGGCACTGGCATTGTGCGCGAAAAGGTCGGTGACATCATCGTACTGGGTGAGCGGGGTGCACAGGCGATCGCGGTGCCGGAACTGGTCGAATTTCTGGAGTTGCAGTTGAATCAAGTGCGATCGGTGCCTGTCAAAACACGTCGTATCGATTTAGCAGAACTGAAAGTACGCGAACCGAAGAAGAAAGAACTCACAACCGTTGAAGCCTCACTGCGGCTGGACGCGATCGCCTCTGCGGGTTTTGGCATGTCGCGGAGTAAAATGGCAGAACTGATTAACAGTGGGGATGTGCGCGTCAACTGGAAGGAAATCACTAGCGCCAGTCATGCGGTGAAAGCCAGTGATTTGATTGCCATTCGTGGCAAAGGTCGCGTTGAAGTCGGTGAAATTGCCGTGACCAAAAAAGATCGGTATCGTGTGCAGTTGACCCGATTTATGTAACAGACCTTCCCCGTTAGCGGCGGTTGCAACCGCAAGCCCCAAGCTTTAACTTGACGACAGTTGGCTGGTTTTAGCAGGCAGACACAGCCAGACTCTTATGGCAACCGCCGATCGCCGACCCCACGATTCCAACACATGATGCTAACTGTTAACAGTTAAAACCCCACGCCCCTGATATAATCGCCTGTCATGCAGTGAGTAAGTGGAGGCAGGCATGGCGGATTGGCAGGAAATTCCTGGAAGCATTACGGCACCTAGAGGCTATCGAGCCGTGGGGATGGCAGCGGGTCTGAAACCATCAGGTTTACCCGACCTGACGCTGATTCTCTCTGATGTCGAAGCGATAGCGGCTGGCGTCTTTACCACCAGTCAAGTTCGAGCAGCGTGCGTCGATTACTGCCGGGAGCGTCTCCAGACAAAAGCCAGCGCTCGTGCGATTTTGTGCAACGCTGGACAGGCAAACGCTGCTACAGGTGTTCTTGGTTTGGAAGATGCTCTGGAAAGCGCTCAAGCGCTCAGTCAAGCGCTAGACATGCCTTCAGAATTGATTTTGCTGGCTTCTACTGGCGTCATCGGTCAGCGAATTAAGCTGGATGCACTCAAAGCCGCTTTGCCAAAACTGGTTGCCAGCGTTTCAGAGGATGGCGCAGAGAGTGCGGCAAAGGCCATTACCACTACTGATTTGGTGACAAAGGCGATCGCACTGGAAACAACCTTTCACGATCGTCCGGTTCGGATCGGGGGCATTGCCAAGGGTTCCGGGATGATTCATCCCAACATGGCAACGATGCTGGCGTTTGTTACCTGCGATGCGGCTGTTTCGCCACCGCTCTGGCAGCAAATGCTCAGCCGTGCCGCAGATTGCAGCTTTAACCAGATCACCGTGGATGGCGACACTAGCACAAATGATTCGCTGATTGCCTTAGCTAATGGACAGTCACGCACACCGGCCATTACAGAAGCGGGACCTGAGGCAGACAAGTTAGAGGCCATGCTGACCGAGGTGTGTATTTATCTCGCAAAAGCGATCGCGCGAGACGGTGAAGGCGCAACCTGCCTGGTAGAAGTCCAGGTTTCCGGCACAACTAGTGACGCAGAAGCGCGTCAAATCGCTCGCACCATTGCTGGATCATCCCTGGTCAAAGCTGCTATCTTCGGTCGTGATCCCAACTGGGGACGCATTGCTGGAGCGGCTGGGCGTGCTGGCGTGTTGTTCAACCAGGATCATCTACAAATCAAGCTGGGTGAGTTTTTGATGATGCAGCAGGGTCAACCGCAACCGTTCGATCGTGCTGCCGCCAGTAATTACCTGAGACAAGCCGCCTTGGGAGCCTATTTGAAGGAGGATACGGTAGCGATCGCCGTTAGCGTGGGCGATGGTTCCGGCTCTGGCAAAGCCTGGGGCTGCGACCTCAGCTACGATTACGTGAAAATCAACGCGGAATACACCACGTAGTAGTTGTAAAGGAGTTCATTCATACTTGGAGCTGTTAGCTGTCAGCGCTCAGCCGTCAGCGCTTAGAGAAAAGCTGATAGCTGATAGCTGATAGCCGATAGCTGCCCAAATTGCCTATGCCTTCTATCACCGTGGGTCAATGGCAGGAGTCCGCGACACTAGTCGTACTTGATTTTGCTTGACAACCACCGTTAGCAAGCCGAGGGGACGTCGAGCAGGTCCCTGTACCACGCGACCTTGATCGTCATACTGGGAGCCATGACAGGGGCAAACGAACCGCTTCTGCTCTGGTTTCCAGGCGACTGTACAGCCCAAGTGGGTACAGGTTGTGCCGATCGCGTACTCGGCAATTTTGGGCCCATCCGTCACGACCAGGTATCCGATCGCTGGATCAGCGAGCCCCTTGACGGCGATCCGACTACCCGGTTGAGCGCCCGTTAAGAGCTGATCCACCGCAACCGGTTGTCCTTTAACATCGGTTGCCTGCACACCGGGTAAGTAATCTTTACAGCGAGAGTTGAGTGGAAAGGCAGAGCAGAGTTCTTCCAGACTTGCTTCCAGGCTCTGTGCGGGTCGCAGGTAGCCGACTGACAGCGCCGCGATCGCGCCACCAGCTAGATATCTCAAAAAGTACCGTCTGCCATTGAATTGGTTCAGGCAGAAGGTCGCTGTTGTAGTGGGGGGTTTCATTAGCTTCGGTTCTTAAAGGAGGCTGGGTAAACCGTAAGGCTAATCAATCCAACGATTGCGTTCAAGGGTGACACTTCAATCACGTGGCTTGTCCTCACTTTTCTCACCCAATCACCCGAACCATTCGCCGTATAAAATCACGCGATCGCCGTTTGATAAAAGTCTTGCATTTCAGCAAACCACTGCTGGCGTGACGTCTCCCAGGTATAAAACATATGTCCACCCTGAAAATGTTTCAGCGTCAGGTTAGGGCGAATTTCAGCGTTAAGTTTCATCAACGTTGCCAGGTGGTTTGAGGCGAAATACGGCGTGACTAGATCAAACAGGCCGTGCGTGATGTACACCTGCATGTAGGGATTCAGCGTCATGCCCACGCGCAAATCGTCTACTGCCCCGATAAAGCCCTGCCGTAACTCGCCTTTGAGGTCAAACTTCCAGGCTTTAAACGTTTCCAGGTTGAGGAGCTGATAGGTCAAATCGGTTTCAATACCCAAGGTGTCCCGCAAATGACTATTGATCGCACCGGTGAACAGCCGATCGAGTCCATCTAGTGTCGGATCAATGCCTTCATATAACACCCGATCGGGAAACGGATCGATCGCGGTAATCGAGGCGTCATACAATCCGACAATCCGTTCCTGGTCGCGCAGCAGTGATCGCGCAAAGACTTCAATGCCAATCCGTCCGGCTTGCCTTTCGACTAGAGCCAGCGGCAAGCCAATTAAGTCCGCTAGCTGCTGATACGCCGCCTGACGCTCATCGACTGGCAGCGCATCGCCCATTGCTAACAGTGGAATCAGGGTCTTGAGGGCAAACTGCTCGGCTGCTGCTGTATGAGCCGCTAAATCGCCCGGTTTACCTGACCATTGGGCGCGATCGTGATGCGCGGCCGAGGCTGCAAAGGACGGAAGCAAGGTGGCCCAGGACGTCAGATCGTAATCGCTGCCGCCCAGTAGGCTAAACTCCAACGCAGGCGAGATCAAAATGGCACCCGAAAGCCCGATGCCAAACTCTTGCTGCAGCTTGCGGGCTAACCGAGCCACGCGAAAGCCACCGTAGCTCTCTCCAGCAATAAAAATGGGGGACAGCCAACGCTTCTGGCGCGAGAGAAAGCGTTGAATGAATTCTCCCAACGCTTTTAAATCCCGCTCCACTTCCCAAAACTCAGTCTCTCTGGGTGCATCTGCCGCCTTAGACTTAGCGGTCGCTTGCTCCTGTGCCTCTTTATCTCGTGGCAAACTACGGCTAAAACCAGTGCCGATCGGATCAATGAACACCAAATCTGTAAAGCTCAACCAACTCTCAGCGTTCTCTACAACCGATACCGGCGGTTTGGGCAACGTACCTTGTGTGCCAAAAGCAATGCGTTGAGGACCGAGCGCTCCCATGTGTAAATAAGCAGATGCCGCTCCAGGCCCACCGTTAAACACGAATGTCAGCGATCGTGGTGCAGCCGCCTCTGATTGAGCAAGATAGGCTACATAAAACATTTCCGCGACGGGCTTGTCCTGGTCAAACAAGGTTTGCCACTCGGCTAAAGCCGTGTACTGAATCTGTCGATCGGGCAGCGTCAGGGTGTGTTCCGTTTGACTGGGCTTCCGGTTGGGAGTGGCAGTAGACGTTTCAGACATAGGAGAGTGCTGGCATGAGAAACAGTGTAAAGAGGCTACACGTAAACGTTTGTCTTGATGATACGGTTCTTTGTCGCTACACGCTTGTCTAGCAAGGCGGGCATCAAATCTGGATAAACAAACCACTAATCACTAATCACTAACCACTAATCACTAATCACTAATCACTAATCACTAATCACTAATCACTAATCACTAATCACTAATCACTAATCACTAATCACTGACTGCTGATCACTGATCACTCAACCGTCAGCCATGTTCGCACACCGTCTTAGATCAAATATTTAGCAAGCGCACTACTAAAGGCGTCGTAGGGTTTGGCACCAATCACTGTTTCGACCAATTCTCCTTGCTTGAAGATCATCACAGCGGGAATACTACGGACGCCAAAGCGCGTGGCAACTGGCTTGTTGGTATCGAGATCTAGCTTAAAAACCTTGGCACGATCGCCATACTCCTCTGCCAGTTGATCCATCAAGGGCGCAACCAGCTTGCAAGGTCCACACCATGAAGCTGTGCAGTCTACGACAAACAACGACTCAGCTTGCAGCAGCCGATCAAACTCGGTTTCGTCTTGAATGTAAGCGGCAGCCATGAGCATTCCTCTAAAGACAGCATTATCCCATAGGGTTTGTTCAAAAAAGTCTCGCTATGGGTTGATAGCGCAGCAGCACTACACCCGATCTGATCAGCCGTCTTTGACGAAGGATGCGGTTGCTGTAAAATCTTTTCAATGTAAAATTTCATCTAGTGATTAGCAGGTTGGTGTAGTGCAGTGTCTTTTCAGCTTGCTTTGGTGCAGGCGGTATAGCCGTACCAAAGCACAACGATTCTTTAGAAGAATCGCAGTCACAGCGCTTTGTCTGAGCTTGACAGATGGTTCAACGATCGCGCTTGCCGGTCCTGCTAGAGTTTTCACGCCTCATCTCGATCGTATCCGTCAAAATTTGCCGCCCAACTTTGTCATGCGCCTCCCCTCCCAAGTGCTGTTAAGCGAGCCTGCGGATGAAGAATTCATTCAAAAATTGAGCGTACGGATTGCCACATCAGATTCACCACCGCGCCTTACAGTGGGGCTGTATAGCTGTGAAGATGATTCGCAATTTTGCCGCATCGGTACCTTTTCGGCAGTACTGGCGAAGACGCCTCAAGCACAGCAGGAATACCAACAGCATGTTGCAGCGGCTGCACCCATTCAGCTCACAAAAACCATTCGCGGCTATTTGTTGATGGGAACGGCCAAATACCCAGCCTCTGCCTTCTCATCAATCATGTGGCAGCAAGATGACATGCTTTACACCGTTAGTTTTGCCAATCCAGAGCGCCAAAACATGCTCTACATGGCGGTGTATATGGCAAACGAGGTTCCTATTATTCTTAACAACGCCGCACTGGAAAGGGCACCGATGAGACCATCACCTTAAGGAAGCATGTCGCTAAAACGACCGAGGCTTCTATGGAGTCAAATTCACTCCAGTCGATCGTCAGTGATGAGTGATCATTGCTTGGCAAACATGCCCTGCAGACGCACTAGCACCTTGCACTATAAACGCGGATTTCTGATTTTGAGCAAACTATCAGTACCAAGTATGCCTGCAAGCATCTTTAATAGTCCCTATAGCAACCAGTGCGGGGACGTGCTGATTTTGGAGAAATCCAACATCCGTCGTAGCGGCGCGATCGTGATGGGTATGGATGGGGTGAATACCGCCGTGATCCCTGGTCATTCCACACCGGAACAGTACGTGCGTGAGGTGACGATCGCCAACGATGGCATTGTCAACCAGAAAGCCGTTCTGCAAACGGGTAAATATGGGTATGAAACCATCCAGGAGCTAGAGATCTGGAGCGTGCAATTTCAAAAAGATGCCTAGCATAACTGACAACAATTTTCGTTTACATAAGCCACATCAATGTAGTGTGAGCGTCTCGCTTATGCTTGCGAACAAGATGCTTGCGCTGTAGCTGCCCCCTTTGCAAACGGCTGTATAAGGCGGTTGATTGATACACATTGATTGATGCACGTGGTGTCAGACTTCTCAGCTGGCTTGAGACCGCTGAAGCAAGACATCGCAGTTCAAACAGGATCATGACAGTGGATTGATCGTTTCCCGCTTCTGGTTGGGTAAGCTTTTATCAGGTTGAATAACGGTCACTTCTCCATTGGGCGAAACAAGGCAAATCGCATTCTTTTCCAGTGTTTGAGCATCACGTTGGGGCAGTCTTGGCATTGGTTTGAGCCTTTCAGCAATAAACATCGACATCTTTAGTCTCTTGTATTGGCCACAGGCGCTACAACCGTGGAGCTACGGGGCGTTAGGTGAAGCTATTGTTAACTCTGCAGTTGTAGGGCTAAGCATGCTCACACGCGTTTTGAGCTGATGCCAAAACCAGATTTTTTGATAAAAAAGGTTTTTGAGCAGTGAGGGCATTCGAGACTCACTTTTGCTCAGTGGTGTCAGTCTGATTTCCAAATTTTTAGTTTTTTTAGGGTATCGCAGCTGATCAATTTTCGTCAGTCTGCTTTAGGATTAGCTGTGTATGCTGTCACCTAGCTACCCCGCCAATGACAACTCCTCCTGACCCTCAATCAGACGGTAAGCGGCTCAGTACCGATGAGTTAATCGCTGTCTTTGTTGCTCTCACTAGCATTGGGGTGATCTTTTTCTGGTCGATCGGCCAGAAAGATAGTGGTCTGAGTGTGCCGTTAATGTCATCACCCACTGCGTCAGTGCCCTCGCCAACGCCATCAATAGCGCCTTCTCTGCCGGCAGTAGCGGCATCGCCGATTGGCTCTACAGCATATAGAACGGCTCCTCCTTCTGTGTCTGTACCGATTGAAACACCTGCAAATCCAGCGCCAGTCCCGGTAGCCCCCTTTATTGCGGTGGCTCCACAAGCGCCTACTCCTTCACAAGCAACCTCTTCTCCGCCTGCCCAAGCGAAGCAATTTGCCGATGTGCCGAGTGGTTACTGGGCGGGTGTGCCGATCGCCGCCTTAAGTGCCAAGGGCATTTTAGATGGCTTTCCTGATGGCAACTTCCAGCCGAACAAGCCCATTACACGGGCCGAGTTTGCAGAGATTATTCGACTGGCATTTAATCAACCAACCAGTCGGGAGGCGCTCAAGTTTAACGATTTACAGCCTAACTATTGGGCGATCGCGGCGATCGATGAAGCAACGCAGACTCGTTTTATGAGTGGCTTTCCCAACGGCAGTTTTCAGCCCAATCGCCAAATTCCTAGATTACAAGTGCTGCTGGCATTGGCAACAGGCTTGAATCTGCAAGCGAAGTTGCCGCCCGCTCAAGTGTTAAGTCGCTATCAAGATGCAGCGCAGATTCCTAAGTATGCCACGGATAAAATTGCAGCTGCGACGGAAGCAGGGCTAGTGCTGAATGATGCTGATCCCAAAACGCTTAACCCCACTAAGGTCACGACTAGAGCTGAAGTAGCCGCGCTAGTGTACAAGGCTTTGAGAAAGTGACCATGACACAAAGCGGTTTACTGTTCAGTCTTAGACGTTACGGCTAAAGAAAACGGTTTTATGGACGCTGAATTTAGCTATGCGATCGTACGATCGACGCAACAAGTACTGGTTTGCTTCACAAAAACTTTACATTAAGCCCACTATGCGTGAAAGTAGTACTAATTTGTAACTGCCAACACAGTGCTGATATGGACGGTTCCAGAAGATAAGTGTGCCGTTCTTATCAACACGCAAGCTTCATGAAGATTCGCCTGCACGCTCCAGTCTTTCTTAGTCTTTTTACATTGATTGGTTTTGCTGCTGCTAAAGCGGATGCCGCTTTGCTGATTGGCAATAGTGAAAGTAACACCATCATCATTTTTGATGAGAGTACAGGCACTTTTCAAGGTAACTTTGTAACCCCTGGACTGGGTGGACTCCGAGCACCTGATGATCTCACGATTGGCCCTGATGGCAACGTTTACGTTAGTAGCGGTGGCAATAGTGGTCTGAATTTGTTTGATCCAACCTATCCTCAAGATTCTGCTGTACTCCGGTTTAGCCCGATCGGCGAATTTCTGGGTGTGGCAGCCTCTGGTAGTGGGTTAATTCGTCCGTATGGCAATGCATTTGGGCCAGACGGCAGCTTATTTGTCAGTAGTTTTCGGACGAACGAAATCTTACGTTACGACGGCACTACAGGGGCATTTTTAGGCGTTTTTGCTTCTGATCATAACGGTGGCTTTGGGACGCTCAATGGTTTGAACGGTCCAAATGGGCTGTTGTTTGCGCCCGATGGCAGTCTGTATGTCACCACTGAAGGAACTGCCAATGATGTGAAGGGCGATTTGGCTTTTGCCTATGCGAGTCAGGTGCTGCGCTATACCCCAGAGCAAGTGGCAGGTTTAGCGTCAACTGCAACGCCTAGCGTTTTTATTGATCAACCAGATCTTTTGCCAGAAACTCCAGGCTTCATTAGTCTCTTGGGGTTAGCACTGGCACCGAGCGAGGACAGCCTTTATGTCAGTGATTTTGCGGGTGGCATCCGTCAATATGATTTGGCGGACTCGTTGCTCAGTGTGATATCTACCAATTACACAGGTACAATTCCCAGCAGCAATTTTGTTGGCAGTCTGACCTTTGGATCGGGTGACAACAGTGAGAACTTATACGCGATCGGTTTTGACACCACCAACAAAAACATTGGCTCTGTGTTGGCGTATGCCGATGCTGAGGGCAGTGCTGCGACGTTTTCCGGTGCTCTGTTTACAAACAGCAGTTTAGAACGCCCGATCGGTGTTGTCGCGACTAATGCTGCTGGCGTACCAGAACCATCAACTGTTGCAGGATTGCTGCTCGGTTTGGGCGGTTTGGGTGTTGCCCGGTTGCGTCAACGGCGATCGCCTATCAAGCCTTAGTTCTACTCTGTAGGGACGTTCCATGCAACGTCCCTACAGAATGCCCACCTAGGCTGTAGCAACCTTACCGCTGGGTCGTTGAATGATCGTTTCAGTTACTCTGCTGCGATTGGCTGGATCAATACCCACGAGCCGTACGTAGCTTTTTGGATTTTCGTCGAGGCACGCTTCTAGAGCCGCGATCGCCTCTGATGCTTGCCCCTGAAACGAACCGTAGGAATTCCAGGAGTTCGCACGGAAGCGACGTTCATCGACGTACTCAATGCCCAGACGATGCCCTTGCTTCAAAATTTGGTTGACCTGAGTGACAACGTCTGGGGTAAGCCTAGTGCTGGAGTGCTGACCAGCGTAGCTCGATGAGGCTGGCTGCGGGTTGCTCTGTCCATTACCGCTGCCAGCAGCATTGCCAGAGTCGTACTTGTGATAGTACGGAGCATTGGCGGCAGGCGCTTCTTCTTTGGCCGATGCCTGTTCACCTGTATTGCCTAACTTGCGGTTAAAGTACAGCGCTTTGTTGTATTGCTCTGCTAGCCCCATCTCTTGTACCCGTTTCTGTTCGGCGACTAGCTGCTGGCCCACCTCCAGCAAGTGTGGCAAGTTGAAATTGGGTTTGCGGAAGATCGGCGCTGCCTGATCGCTGTTGACCACTCGCTGAGAGATACGATCGAGCCCAACTTCATCAATCAGAGCTTTGACCTGTTCGTCGTAGAGGCGCGATCGCACTGCTCCATAAAAGTCGATCGATTGATTGGGGAAAGTATCTACCAGGGTCTCGACCGCTCCACGCTGAACGCCATCTGCCTCAAAGATGCCGTTGACAATACCAATGCGATCGGCGCGATCGGGTTCCCAAAAGAACTTGTCCATCCGCCCATCGCGAATCAACGGTGCATACAGCGTAGAAAAGTCATTTCCCGTCACGATGATCGGCACGCGTCTATTGGGTTCCAGTTCGTAGCTACCCGGAAGCTGTACGTTGGAGGGATTGTCCGCAATATTCATCAACGTCCCGTTCACGTTCTGGGTGTTAACGGTGTATTGAGTGTATTGATCGACTCGTCCAGCGCCCGCATCGATGTCATTAATCAACAACACTGCCATTTTGCCGCGCACTTTCACCAGTTCAGCCGCTTCTCGATAGCGCAAGCGCACCAAACGACCGGGATCGCCTGCATCGGGGCTTTCGAGTTCGCCAGCAGACATGTAAACCACATTGATACCCATGCGCTCAAAGGCTAGTTCGCACTGAAAGGATTTGCCTTCGCCCTTGCGTCCATGAATGCCTAGAATTAATGGCACCTTGACACTGGGAATCTCCAGGTAGTTTTTTGTGATGTGGATCGCCAGTTTGTCGAGAAAGCGAGGCGAAATGTAATAGCTCATAGGTCTTAGTTGGCAGAGAGGAGTGAGGGGGAAGGAGTGAGGAGCTAGAAAGCGGAAAGGAAGGAGGAGTTAGAGAGCAGTGAACGCGTTCCAAGCAGACCATGCTTGAATGAGATGGGCGAGTTCGACATAGCCAGCGGCATCAGGATGAGCGCCGTCACCTGCCGCTGCTTCCTGCATCCAAATGTCTGATTGGCTTAGGGGCGTGAAGATATCTAAATACGGAATTTTAAGCGATTCACACAGTTGAGCCAAGTGACCTGATAACTCGTGAATTCTGATATTTTGCGCCTCATCGTCGGCGATCGGGGCTAGACCGACCATGAGGATTGGATAGGTTTGCTGAGCCACACTCAAAATCTGTCGAGCATTGGCCAACGATCGCGGTAAGGCTACGCGTGTACTACCGTTTTCCATTGTGGTATCGTTGACCCCAAACGAAAAGACAACGCGGTGATGGCAACCTGGTGGAAGGCGACGATCGCACTCTTGCTGCCAGCGTGCTAACAGTTCAGTACTGGTTTCGCGTCGGATACCCAGATTGTAATACGTGACGCGATCGCCCAGTTGGGAAAGCGTTTGGCAGAGTCTGCCAGTCCAACCGAGATGGGTGCGATCGCCCGTGCCGTTAACAAACGACTCACCTAAAAAGCAGATACGGATATCGTTCTCAGTCATCATCACAACGTTAAAAGCGGGATAAAGTAGGCATTGCCCACCCTACCCCGCTTCCAATCACATCAGTGACGCATCAACCGCTGTTAGCGTGGCTTCTGAACGATAAAGCTCATCACCTGGCATTGTTTGATGTTGTCAAATGCAACCACACGGATGTAGCTATTGGGGTACTCAGACTTGCACTGCTGCACTTCATTCAGCACTTCTTGGGGAGAGCGAGCGCTGAACATGGGCAGCTTCCACAGCGTCCAGTAGTGCGCTTCAGCGCTAGGGTCATTCGTAAACTCAACGCCGGGGAAAAAGCCCTGATCAAGGGTGTACTGAATCTGGCGAGAGATCTGAGCGTTGTCCATCAACGGCAGATATGAAAACGTCTCATAGCGACGCTCAAACGGTAAGGTCTTCATAAGGTTCTCGATTGGGTAATAGTGGCTAGTTGTCAATGGCTAGTTGTTAGCTTGAGGCTATTCGTCCCATTGCTAACGGCTAACCCTGTTCATCAGGTTTCTTCTGAATTTGGCTCTTGCTCTGGATTGACGCTCGGAACCGACAGATCCATCTGCGTCATCCGCTCCAGTTGTTGGCGACGCTGATCCATATTTGCCTGCTGCGTGCTTGAGCGGAGCAGTTCAGGCAACACATCAGCGATCTCTTCTGCCAAATGCTCTCTGACAGTCAGGATGCGAAAGGCAAGATCTTGACGCTCTTGAAACAGAGCCTTTAGATAAGCCTCACCATCCTGAATCTTTTCTTTAGAAGAAAAGTTCTGCAACCAGAAAGCACGGGGCGGGTCAGTTTCACTGAGTTGAGCAATCACTGTTCGCACAGCCTGATACGTCAAGTAGCTAACGAGCGTCCTGGCAGTATCTTTGGCAATTTGCTTGAGATCCATAGCGAACAAGATGAGTTGGAAAGGATGAAGGATGAAGTTAGACGAGCAATTTATCTTTTATCCTTCATCCTCCATCCATGACGATTAAATGGTATCCATTGCGTCAAACTCAAACTTGATCTCTTTCCACAGTTCGCAAGCAACCGCCAGTTCAGGCGACCACTTCGCTGCGGCACGGATGATGTCGCCACCTTCACGCATCAAGTCGCGACCTTCGTTACGAGCCTGGACGCACGCTTCCAAAGCAACGCGGTTTGCGGTTGCACCAGGCGCGTTACCCCAAGGGTGACCCAGCGTACCACCACCAAACTGCAGGACAGAGTCATCGCCGAAGATTTCTACCAGCGCAGGCATGTGCCATACGTGGATACCACCGGAGGCTACAGCCATCACACCAGGCATGGACGCCCAATCTTGGGTGAAGTAGATGCCGCGAGAGCGGTCTTTCTCGATATAGTTTTCGCGCAGCAAATCGATAAAACCAAGGGTGATGGCTTTGTCGCCTTCCAACTTACCTACAACCGTACCCGTGTGGATGTGGTCGCCACCCGACATTCGTAGCGCTTTTGCCAGCACGCGGAAGTGGATGCCGTGGTTTTTCTGGCGATCCATCACAGCGTGCATGGCACGGTGAATGTGAAGCAAGATACCATTGTCGCGGCACCAGTGAGCCAGTGTGGTGTTAGCGGTGAAACCTGCGGTCAGGTAATCATGCATGATGATGGGCATTTTGAGTTCTTTCGCGTACTCAGCCCGCTTCAACATTTCTTCGCAGGTAGGAGCGGTTACGTTCAGGTAGTGACCCTTGATTTCGCCCGTTTCAGCTTGAGCTTTGTAGATAGCTTCAGCCACGAAGGAGAAGCGATCGCGCCAGCGCTGGAAGGGAGCCGAGTTGATGTTTTCATCATCTTTGGTGAAGTCCAAACCACCGCGCAGACACTCATACACGGCGCGACCGTAGTTCTTCGCCGACAGACCCAGTTTGGGTTTGATGGTGCAACCCAGCAACGGACGACCATACTTGTTGATTTTGTCGCGTTCAACCTGGATGCCGTGAGGAGGCCCCTGGAAGGTCTTCAGGTAGGCAACGGGAATCCGCAAATCTTCCAAACGCAGCGCTTTCAGTGCTTTGAAACCGAACACGTTACCCACGATCGAGGTAAACAGGTTAGTCACAGAGCCTTCTTCAAACAAGTCTAGAGGATAGGCGATGTACGCGATGAACTGGTTGTCTTCGCCGGGAACGGGTTCGATGTCGTAGCAACGACCTTTGTAGCGATCAAGGTCGGTCAGAAGGTCAGTCCAAACAGTCGTCCAGGTACCTGTAGAAGATTCAGCAGCAACAGCAGCACCCGCTTCTTCAAAGGGAACACCAGGCTGTGGGCTCACACGAAATGCCGCCAAAATGTCGGTGTCTTTTGGTGTGTAGTCTGGTGTGTAGTACGTCAACTTGTACTCTTTAACACCAGCCTCGTACCCAGACTTCGCCTGGGTTCTAGTTTGCGCGTAAGACATAAATCTCCCTTCCTGTGTAACTCTACAAAATTTCCTCGATCGCCGTAACCAAAGTAAGCTAAGCGTTTGCCTGCCTACGTCCGAAACTCAGCAAACACCTTATGTCAATAGGGAATTCGTTGATGTCGTAATCTTTGTGCTCCAGCGACCGGGTGCAATGAACGAATTGCTCGCCCGTTCCGTTAGATTGCTTCTCATAGTATCAGCTAATGGGTAGCCAGCAATAAGCTGAGCTTCAAACATTCTGTATCGTTTGATAACAACAGATTATGAATTGAATCGAGGGGTAAAGTTGTGTTGAAAAGTAAACAGAGATAACGGTTTTTACCGTTGGTCAGTGCTATCTGCACGATCGACCCCCGTTTGTAAAAGCCTTTTCATAAGCTTTTCAGCCGCACACTACACTCCAATCCTGCAAGCGTGCAAAGGGGCAAAGTCATAGTCAAGGGGTGGCTGAATCAGGAGGGAGATCTCCCCAGTCCACCCTGCCCACCTGTTACATTTCGCAACGATCACTTAATGTTTCTAAGTAAAAAGCGGCTTGCTGCCCCTTCCTGAGATCTCAAATGAGTTCTGCAGAAGCTTGCGTCGCTACATGGACTCCATCAAGAGTCCACAACGCTATGAGCGAGGACTTTTCAGAAATTCTTCATACTATCTGCCTAAAGGGCAGCAAACAAGCGCTTAATCTCAAATAACGCTTTATTTAGAGGCTGAGTACAGCGTAGTAGAACAGGCATTTTGCAATCAGTAGCGGTTTCTCGAACCGACCACTCCAGGTCTAGCGAATATTGAATCGATAGCCAGCATACTGTTCGCCTTCATAGAGAATGACCAACCAGGTCTGCGGTTCAAACTCTAGCGGGTAGGCTTCCCGTTGAGCGGTTGCCCCAACACGCACCTGAAGGTCAGCCAGTTTGCAGTATGGGTCTTTGAGAATTTCCTGCACTTTTTGCTTTTTACCACCTTCTGGCACAGTGAGCAAGCGCGCTAACTGCTGCCTGGATAACTTTGCTTGCGACTGCACGACCTCCTGGCACGGTTCACCAGAACTCTTTTTGCTTAAAAAGGACGGCAAGCTGTGCAGGTCTAGCAAAAGCCCCACCGCCAGCAGTACAGCACCACCAGCCATTAGTCGCTTTGAAATTAATGGTTCAGACTTCGGGTATTCCATCCATCCTCCTAATGTATCGATCGAATCTGAGCAGTCAAATGAACCTGAGCCTTCAGAAACCAGGTGTTACGGGGTGGCAACTTCTGATTTCTGGCCCATCAGCGAGTGGCAACACGTTAGTGCAGTGCTCATTAGTGCAGTGCTCAAGGTGACCCTAACCATCAGGATTGCTATGCCCCAGTAAAGGCAGTTGACACTCATCAAGCAAGCTTCCATACAGCACACTACAGCCGTCCTCCTAGCAGCAATCCCAGCATGATGAGAAATAACCGATAGATTGAAACAAACCCAGCTTTAGGGACAAACAGCACTAGATAAACAGCAAGTACGGCTGGTGCAAACATGAGCAACATAAAAACGGGTGAGAGTGGTGGAAACAGTGCCAGCAGGAACCTCGCTCCAACGCGTATGGCTGCCGCAAGCACAATCCATAGCACAGCATCGCCGACCTTATCAAACGATTTTTGCGGCATTTGAAGAAACTGCCGTAGCTGTAAACCATACCGTCGCATGGATGAAAGCCCCGCCATTGGCTGAGATGTGCGCGATCGCGCTGCCGTTCGACGTGGTTCATGATGGGTCGCCCCGATCGTGGGTTCCACTGGTTGGCTGACATCGCGACTGGCTAGATAGCGCAGTGCCTGAGCGGTTGCAGTGGCTTCTTGCTGTGCTTTCTGATCAGCCTCCGGTGTTACTTGCGAACTAACCGAAAACGGTCGCGTGTTGGATGCATAGCGGTAGGTATCAGAGGCAAAGGATGCAGGATTAGAAGCGGGGGAGAGTGGAGTAACAGAAGCAGGCTGATCCAAAGGCTGTGCATGGTTTTCACCCATGCCTTGCGCGATCGGACTTTGGGCAATCGTGTCACTCTGGGGCATTGCTTCTCCCTGTACGATGGCGGTTTCCAGTTCTGTCAGCAACTGTTTGATGCGCTCTGCTTGTGCTTCTAACGCTGCCGTGTCGTCATCCTGGGCTGGCATCGGTGAGACCTCTCGCTGCGGCGATCGTGATGATGGCTTGCTACCTTTTGCGGTTCTCTTCTTGGGCGTTGCAGTCTCACCTTTTGATAGCTCTGCAGTCTCAGCCCGCGCCTTCTTCCGTTTGAGCTCCGCCAGCAGTTGATTAATCCGCTCTGCTTGTGCCTCCAGCCGCTTCAATTCATCAATGTATGGCTGCTGATGCCCATCGCGCATTTGTCGAAAGGAAAACGCGTTCTGGCTTGCGGTGGCAGGCTTCTGCTTGGCGCCCTGCTGAAGCTTTGCTGCCGAGCGCTGCGTTGGTGGCGAGTCAGATAAGCTTTCTTGCACCTGTCGATGAGGCATTTCCACCACATTTGCCTCACCCTGCCGTGGAGCATCATCAGAGTACTCAAACTCTGGATACGGCTGTTCGGCAAGATTTCTATCGGTCTGCAGCGATCGACGCGTCCTGATGCGTGCTTGAAGTTCGTCCATGGTCGGGGGTAACCAGCTAATCTAGCAAAACGTTTCTCGGCAGATGCATGCGAGAGGTACTTCTACCAATGTTAGTACAATAGTACTATAGATAGACGGTTAGTGGTAATAATTTTCGCAGCGCAGGGAACAGGCGATCGCTGGAGGGCTGATGCAAAAACCGGGTTTCTCCACAAGCATCAGTCGTTTGAGCCTCATTGTGCCTGGACACTCGGTCTTTCAAGCCGGACATCTGACCTGAGATTGGCTCTCGCGTTTAGGGAATCGGAGTGTCGTTCAACAGCCGATCGACGACCGTCCGTGCTCTCCGTCCACCTACAGGGATCATGCGATGAGCCAGTACATGGGGCGCGAGAAACTTAATATCATCGGGAATGGCGTAATCACGATCGTCTAAAAATGCTAGCGCTTGGGCAGCTCGGTGCAGCGCCACTGTGCCTCTAGGACTCACTCCTAACGTAATTTCTTCGTCGTGCCGTGTTGCTCGTACCAGATCGAGCATGTATTGTTGCAACGAGGGTTCGACCTTAACAAGTGCACAGAGTTTTTGCAGCGCCTGAATATCGGCGATCGCTAAGCAGGGTTGCAACGCATCAACACTGGTTCTGGTTTGCAGACGTTGCAGCATTTGCAGTTCTTCTGCTTCGGTTGGGTAACCCAACGAGAGCGATAGCATGAAGCGATCCATTTGCGCTTCTGGAAGGGGAAAGGTACCCTGGTATTCCACAGGATTCTGAGTCGCAATCACAAAAAATGGCCTCGGCACCGGGCGTGAAATACCGTCTGTCGTTACCTGATGCTCTTCCATCACTTCTAGCAACGCCGCCTGGGTGCGTGGTGTGGCGCGGTTGATCTCATCTGCCAACAGAATATTGGCAAACACGGGGCCAGGCAGAAATTCAAACGTCCCCTGACTGGGGTTCCAGATGTTGGTGCCAGTGACATCACTGGGCAAGAGATCCGGTGTGCATTGAATCCGTTGAAACTTGCCGTCGATCGAGCGTGCTAGGGCTTTGGCCAGCAAGGTCTTGCCAACACCCGGTACATCTTCTAAGAGTGTATGCCCACCTGAGATTAACGCCACCAGAACAAGCCGAATGGCATCGTGTTTACCCACGATCGCCTGTCCCAAATTTGCCGTCAGTGTTTGAATGCGGTCTCTCATGCGGTTGCAAGTTTCAAGAGTGTGGGCAGAACAGTTTTACTTCAGTGTGCCCAGAGAAGCAACTAATGATTCTGGCGCGATCAATAGCCAAAAAACAAGGATAAGCCATTTTGAAACAGCTTATCCTTGCTTCCGTTGCTTTAGAACACTAACTAGCTGGCAAGATACTCACGCACGTTTGCCTTCCGGCGACGCAGATGATCCAGGGCTTGCCGCTCAAGCTGACGCACTCGCTCGCGGCTCAGGCTCAGCCGTTCGCCCACTTTAGCCAGCGACAGTTCGTTACCGTCTTCTAAGCCATAGCGGAGGGCAATCACCTGACGTTGCTGCGGCGTCAAGTCAGCCATGAGCGTTTCTAAGTCCTGACGCAGAGACTCTTGCGCCATGTAGTGCTCTGGCGAGGGACCATCATCTTCCAGCAGGTCTTGCAGCTCGGTATCCTGGTTGTCGCCCACCCGCAGATCGAGGGAAACGGGTTGACGCGAGATGGTCAGATATTCCCGGATTTGGGCGGGTTCAAGCTCCAAAGCAACCCCAATCTCAGCAGCCGTCGCACTACGACCCAATTGCTGGGCAAGCTCTCGCTGGACCTTCTTGATTTTGTTGAGCTTTTCGGTGATGTGGATGGGTAACCGAATAGTACGTGCTTGTTGCGCGATCGCTCGCGTAATTGCCTGCCGAATCCACCAGTAAGCATAGGTCGAAAACTTATAGCCCCGCATAGGGTCAAACTTCTCGACGCCACGCTCCAAACCCATCGTGCCTTCCTGAATCAGGTCAAGGAATTCAAGATTGCGCTTCTGATACTTTTTGGCGATCGACACGACTAGGCGAAGGTTTGCCTCGATCATTTTTTGCTTGGCACGCTGACCACGCTGCATGACCTCTTTAAAGTCTGCTTCACTCATTTGAGCGTGATCGGCTAACTCTTTGGCAGTAGGCTCATGGTCAAGCGTCTGAGCCAACCCATCTTTTTGGTCGTGCAGTGCCATCATCTGCTGCACCTGCTTGCCGTAGATGATTTCCTGTTCATGGGTCAGCATCGGCACACGACCAATCTCGTGCAGGTATGTACGAACCATATCTGCCGTAAAAGTGGGTTTCGTCGTTTTTGATTTGGTGTTGGCAGTAGCCATGGATGCGTAGAACTCCGTAGACATAAGGACAGGGAACTATGACTGAAGCGAAAAACGAGTGCCCGTAGCAAAACTGGCGTGGGCAATAAGATGAACGTCTGAGTTTGAGTTGCTCTCTTAGAAAGAAACCACTTGCCTACTTGTGCGATCAGCTAGTCGCTGACGTATTGCTTCTGGACATCAGCACCGAGAACGTTGCAAGCATACGTTGGCTCGATCTAAGACGGCTTACTAAGAGTGGAAGCGTGATGTAGCGGCTCGGAAGGCTTGGTAAAAATAACTTTAGGTGACGCAGAAACGCTAAACCGACGCACTAATGCGGAATCATTATGAGTTTGGATTTAATCATAGCCTATATTATAGACGCAAGCAGAGATCTTTAGTTTCGCCCTGTAGTATGACCCGACTGGATGATTTTTGAGGTTTAAGCACCATCGATAACCTCCAATTTTTTTAAGGTTTCAGGAACGTTTATGCTAGAGCCTTAACGTCAAAGTCTGGATACTCAACTTTGCCACATGACTTATTTTGACCCGATCGTTTGCTTCTAAACAGTCTTTAGTGAGAGGGATAACCGAACGTCTCTAGTACGATTAGGCGAGGACTCGAAGGTGTGGAGTAAGATATACGCTGTCACTTTGTCGATGGATTTGTTTATTTGTTTGCTTTAAGAGACTAGAAGGTCGTTGTAGCTGTTTTGTGTCGCGCAGAAGGCGGTTATATGACACCGCTGGCATTCAGCGTTGACCTTGCTGCCTCAGCTTAAAAGCCTAAATCAGCCTTCGCTGCTTCAGCTGCTTTAAAAACCACGGCTGCTGGCAGCTCTTCCCAGGCTGGTTCGCTAATTTCGGCATAAAACGTCTCATCATAGGGACGGGTTTTGACCACTACAGGCATTGGAATGGCGTGACCGAGAATCAGGGCTTGCTGTTTGGAGTCAAGCTTTGACAGTACCGATCTCAAGCTTTGTGCCCCAGAAACGCCCGTAAAGATGGCATCAATATCTTTTTCATCATTGAGCAAAGCAGTAATACGAGTCCCAATCTGAGACATCACTTCATTGTCAATACCAGACGGACGTTGGTCAACGACCAAAAGAGTGACAAAATACTTGCGCATTTCGCGGGCGATCGTCCCAAAAATCGTTTGCCCCACAGTCGAAGGATCAAGAAAGCGATGCGCTTCTTCAATCGTGATCACCAGTTGTCGGGGGCGATCGCTCACTTTTTTGGTCTGCAAAAATTGTTCGGCTTTCCGCACGTAGGCATGGTGAATACGTCGCGCGATGACATTAGTTGCCAGCATATACGACAGCAAATTGGACTGAGACCCAAATTCAACGACGACATGTTTACCGGCTTCGATCGACTCCAAAATTTGACCCACATAGTTGTGAGGACAGGTTTGACGAATGTACTTCAACTCATCCAGACGATTCAGCTTCCGCTGCAACGCCATGATCGAAGACTTACTGCCCATCTTCGTTTCGCAAAACTCCTGGATCTCACCATTACTCATCGCTAGCAAGCGGGTGATCCACGCTTTACCAAACTCGTTACGGAGAATAATGGCGTTTTCCAGACTAGCTTCCGACAGATTCAATTCGCCTCGTACCAGCATCAAGTCTTCCACGTCGATCTGGTCAAAGCTGATGTAAAGCTCCTGGGCATCGCGCACACCCCGTCGTTTAGTTGAGTCGGGGTCAAGCGTGTAAATCTGCACCTGCCCAGGAAAGAGCTGGCGTAGCCCTTTCACTGTGCTGAACTGTTTACCTTCTCGTGCGGCCTCCCACCCATACTCCGAGTGCATATCAAAGATAAGGTTGACCGCTGCCTGTTTGCGAATAATGCCAGATAGCAAGAGACGCGTCAAAAATGATTTACCCGTGCCCGATTTACCAAACACACCATTACTGCGCTCGACAAAACGATCGAGGTCAATGCAAACGGGCACTGCCATATCAATCGGCTGTCCGATCGCGAAATTTCGTCGTTGCGGATCATCCTCCCAGCCAAACACGGCGCGAAAGTCTCGCTCACTCGCATCGTAAACCTGACTAAAGTGACCGGGAATTGTTTTGACGGGAAGAAGTTCGATATCAGCGCTCGTTTGAGCTTGATAAGAAGCAGCGCTTTCGGCTTTCAGCTTTCGGCTTTCAGTTTTCTGATTGCCGACTGTTGACCGCTGACCGCTGACCGCTTCCCCCGGCGTAAACATCAACATCGGCGTCAAATTGATCGTGCCAAACGTGCCAGTACCAGCGAGGACTTCTTGCAAAAAACTGTTGGGGTCAGGCGGGTTGGCCAGAATGCGGGGGCTGCCCGTACCCAAAGAGACATCGGTGAGCATACAAAAGAAGCGCGATCGCATCCCTTGAACGACCAGAAACTTACCGACACGCATGTCTTCTACAAACACGTCGGGATGCAAACGAACTTCTAAACCCTGGCTAAGGGAACCCTGAACAACAGAGCCTAATGGCTGCTCTAGAGTCATTCACTACCCCATACGGACGACTTAACCTTGATGAGAGACGCCGCTTACGGCTTTTTGTGCGCGGTCCAGCGGCATCCTGCAGTACAGGGCAACATTCGTAGTTGAAAGCGGATGTACTACTCGGTAAGACAAGTGTACCATCTCATCCAAAGTATGCAAGCAGAGGATACAGCAGTAAAAAACCCCTACTCCTTGTTAGAGCAGGGGTTTCGTCAACTAGAGCGTTTCCTAAGGATGGCCAGGCGATTTAAGCGTTGGGTAGTATCTTGCTAGTGTAAGCATCTAAATCAGCGTAGGCAGGAACGCGAGTGGTGTAGTCGATCGCGCTTCCTGTTACGGCTTCCGACAAGACTTCAAAAGACTCAGAACGCCAGTTGCGCTCGTGAATGGGCTTCGACTGTTCGCCACGGAAATAGGCTTGGGTACCCAGTACAGCAACCGCAGCCCAACCCACTAAAAATAAGGCAGCCAGGATAATCATAGAACCCTCCGTAAACTTTTATTTCGTCTTATGTAAACTAATGTAACAAAGTATTGCAAAAACTGCAACATACTCTGTAAGTAGGTGGGCTGTAGGCAGGTGGGCTACCTGAATTACCTGCTTGCAACTTAATTAAGGAGATCTCCAAACAAAAATTCACCGTTGGGTACGGGCATTGCCAGAGTCTTGACCTCTAGCCGTTAACTTTGTGGCCAAACCTGCCCCTACGACTGACGTGGGGACGACCGTCCGTGCGCTCCACTTGATTCAGAAAGACCTATTCGCCGTGCCAAACCGTTCTTGGCGCTTCGGTGCGGGCGAGAAGCTTGCCCTGGGAAATGACGTAGCTCACGGTAGCGCGTCTACGGATAGCATCATAACGGTCTTGGGCATCGAGCACGATGAGATTCGCGGGTTTACCGACTTCAACGCCGTAGCGATCGCTCACGTTGAGTGTTTTGGCACCGTTCCAAGTCACCATGTCATAGCAGGCATCGATCTCAGCCGTGCCCGTCATCTGGCAAATGTGGAGCCCCATCGAAGCAACATCTAGCATGTTGCCAGTGCCGAGAGAGTACCAGGGATCTTGGACGCAATCGTGCCCAAAGCTGACATTGGTGCCTTGCTGCCAAAGTTCCTTGACACGGGTGACACCGCGCCGTTTGGGATAGGTATCGGTGCGTCCCTGAAGGGTAATGTTAATCAGAGGATTGGCGATAAAATTCAGCTCGGTGCGGCGAAGAAAGCTCAGTAGCTTGAAGGCGTACGCGTTGTTGTAAGAGCCAAACGCGGTTGTATGACTGGCCGTTACGCGAGAGCCCATGCCTGTACGAAGCACACAAGCAGCAACCACTTCGAGGAAGCGGGACTGGTCGTCGTCAATTTCGTCGCAGTGGATATCGATGAGGCGATCGTATTTCTGCGCCAGTGCAAAAATGCGCTGAACCGATTTCACACCATCCTCGCGGGTAAGTTCGTAATGGGGAATGCCACCCACCACATCAGCACCCATCTCCATCGCTTTCTCGATCAGGTGGTCATTCTGCGGTCCGCTATAAATACCGTCTTGGGGAAAGGCAACGACTTGCAGCGTGATCCACTCTTTTACAGCGTCGCGCACCTCTAAAAGTGCCTGGAGTGCGGTGAGGCTGGTTTCGCTGACATCAGCATGGCTGCGAACATACAGGACGCCCTGGGTGGCCTGCTGCTTCAGAGTTTCAATAGCACGAGTTTTCACATCATCCAGCGAGAGGTTTTGCTTGCGCTCGCGCCAAATTTCAATGCCTTCAAACAGAGTGCCGCTCTGGTTCCAACGTGGTTTGCCCACTGTCAGTGCTGAATCGAGGTGGATGTGCGATTCCACAAACGGAGGGCTGACCAGTTGTTTTTGCAGATCGAGTTCGAGTTTGGCAATCTCTGTGATCTTGGGTGCAATGGCAACGATCGCCCCCTGTTGAATCGCAATATCGACATCAGCGATCGTCTGATCGCACTGGAGTAAACGACCGTTGCGCAGGAGCAAATCGTACATGGCTACACCTTAATATGTCTTAAAGCTTAATCTCGTCAGCAAAGCTAGCCCAACGCACAAATTCAAAAGGGCCTGCAATTGAACCCCACAAGTGTTCATCGGTTTCAGGATCGCGCCCGCGATCGAGGCTAATGAATTTCTCGCCATCAATTTCAAATTCACTATCGAGATACGTGGTGGCTCCGCGCCGTACAACCATACAAGC
The DNA here is from genome assembly GCF_003003795.1 of Stenomitos frigidus ULC18. Taxonomy (GTDB): domain Bacteria; phylum Cyanobacteriota; class Cyanobacteriia; order Leptolyngbyales; family Leptolyngbyaceae; genus Stenomitos; species Stenomitos frigidus_A. The sequence goes on from NZ_PVWK01000012.1 coordinate 31,063, forward strand.
TTTACCTGGTTCAACATGCCCTTTGAAGCTGTGCCCCGTCCACTGCACATGCACATTGCACCCAGGCAGCTTTTGGAGTTGGTCAGCTTTCAGTGTTTCCAGTCGTTTCACATCGCGAGTGGCACCATAAAACGGCGCTTCGTCTTGCACCAGATAATTTTCGATTTCGATGTGATCGTCCTGCGGCACCAGTTTCAGCACACGGACTCGATAGGGATCATTGAGCGCATAGTCATAGGCTTGCTCCACTAGCAAACTCAAGCCCGACAGCAGTTCTACAGGTAAGGGACGCATACAAACACGGATATGGGCAAAAAGGGGAGGGTTTTCAAAGGCCTGTGCCTGGTTGCTAAAGTCTGCCGCCATCCAGCGTCCCAGAGCACCAATATCAGTAGAGTGAGTCATGGATCGTGTCTGCATTAAAATACTGACACTATCTTAGGACTGTCGTTGTCTCCTCTGATGCGTTGGTGAAGTTTTGTTCGTAGTGACAGAACACACAACTCTACGAACGAAATAACATGATCCAGAACAGTACTCTTTAAGTTAAGCCCTTGAGGCGAAACAGGAGAAATTGAGTCACCTGTTCGTTACGGAAGTTGTCGTCGCTGACGAGCAGTAAACTCTGACTCCCATCCGGTAACCGAGGACCAATCGTCATGCCTTCCAAATTGTCTAGCGGGACTCCCAATTGAGCTAGGTCAAGCAGCAACTTTTTGGGAATAGCGATCGTGCCACTCAGAGTACCTTTCAAACTGTCGATCAATGAAATGTCGGTTGCGCCACCCGTCGACAGTTGAAAGAGCTTCACGGCAAACCCCTTGTTGCTAAACGAACGTTCCAGGCTGAGAAAATGTCCACCTTGATCGATCGCGGCAAGTTCAGTTAACCCGTGACTGATTGCGCCTTGTGGTGGTGGGTCAAGCTGATAAAGATGTTCTGAGACAAGCAAGGCTCGACTTGCTTCCAGCATGTAGTGCAGTAGACGGTTTTTTGCGCCCTTTCCTAGCTCGCCTGCTTCAGCATCTTGCTTCAAGGATGACTCAGTCGCAGTAAACAAGCGGAACGGCTCAACCGCTGTGTTTCCATATCCGCCGGGCGTGACGGTCAGCGCCTCAAACCCCAGATTGTCCTGCACGCCCTGCGTCTGCTGTTCGCCTCTAGCATCGGGAATGTAGCGCTTGGGTATTTGCAGACTGCGTTTCCATTGCCCTGTTTTGAGGTCGAACTCTCGCACAAAGGGCGCGATCCCCTCACGGGTTACACCTTCGCTAGAGATCAGTACTGTTCGCAGTGGCGATAGGGCAATGCCTTCCGGGTCGATCGTCCCTTTTGGATAGGGCTTACCATCTTCACTCGTGATGGGCGTTACTGCTTCGATCGTGACCGCTTTAATCCTTGGCGCTTTAGCATCAGCCTTATCCAGAGCGAGCTTGAGGGTATAAAACCGTGCCGGTGCAAATTCGCTGCGATCGTCCGAAATGGCATAGAAGCGATCGTGCTGACGATCGTACGTGATGCCTGACAGCCCACCCACGCGAGTGCCCTCAAAGTCTTGCTTAGGTAACTGATACTCGTCCAAAAAGTCAACGGACAGATTGAGAAAGAGCCGATCTTCAGCGCTCACTTGAGGCAGGTCGCAACTTGTCAGGAGCGGCATCGCTGCCAGAATCATCGCCAAAAGCCAGGAAGTTAGATTGAATCGTCGATCGCGCACAGGTTGCCTCTCAGGTATCCAATGGACGCACCTTTGCATTATGAGTGATCTTACTGTCGCTGTGGAAGTTGCCTGGTTGACGTTCGCTCAGGCTTTTTTGGTCATCGTTTTTTGGCTGAGGTCAAGAAAGGGCGGCATGGGGCAGTCAAGCAGAATGACGATCGCCCTTAGCAATTCGGCTTCTTGAACCGTCACCTTGCTATCCAATAACACCGTATGAGCGCACGCATCCACGATCGCTTGCTTGAGCTTGGGTGTTGCTAGATTCAGGCGATCGAGGCTTTGTTTCAGCGTTCGCATGTTACAAGCGGGTGAGGCATCGGGTAGCGTTTCCTGTCCCGCTCCTGGCAAACGATAAACCCCGGAACGAAAGGCATAGGCGATCGCCTCGGCACCTGTTTGTCCTACTTGCGCCAATCCGGACAGCAAGATCAGGCAGTCTGACCAGATTGGCCCGATCGTCGCGAACTCGGCGGCTTTCTCAACAGTCGCTTTTGATGACTCCAAGCGATGACGCAGCACTGCAACCAACGCAAATTCCGACAGTGTCCAGCGCCCCTTTGCATTGGCTAAACCTTGCATGCATTTGAATAAGCGCTGGCGTATTTCAGGAGGAAGCTGACGCAGCGTTGGTACGGTCAGATCGAGCAACGGCAAGCGCGAACGTGGATCGATCGCCTCAATGTCAGTACTCAACGTCAGCGTTTTTTCGATTACGCCGGCTGGTTCAACCTGCTTCAGCCACTCCAGTTGCTTGGTTCGTAGAGCGGAATTTTGGCTATCAAGTAACAGTCCGTAGACGATCGCGATCGCGCCCTGTTGCTCCCGAATGCCTACTTGAAGAGATTCAGGCAACTGTCCCAGTAAGGCTTTCGCATAGGCGTAGTGTGCGGGTGTCACCGTGCCCACTTGCGACACCACTTGCGCGGGATCAACCTGGATATGGGGCGATTGTGTAACTGATGCTCCACCACCAGCAAACCCCATCGTCAGCGATTCTTGCCCTGCTGCTTGACTGTCGGATGAGAACCTGGGCGTTTGCCCTGCATACTGTCGCTTTGAGGCATCCAGGCGACGAATGCGTTGTGCCAACGGTGGATGAGTGGCAAACAGCTCTTCCAATAAGTTGAAGCGTAGGGCGGTGCCAAAGAAAAGATGACTGTTGCTCTCCGCTGCTGGCGTTCGGACTAGTGAACTGTAATGATGGCTGGCAATTTTATCCAACGCACCAGCAATCCCTGCCGGATTGCGCGTAAACTGCACGGCAGAGGCATCGGCTAGGAATTCTCGTTGACGCGAAATGGCGCTTTTAATCAGCCGTCCGCAGAGCAAGCCCAAACTACCAACCACCATCAGAGCAATGCCAAACGCCAGCATGCCATTGCCTTTTTCATCGCGCGATCGCCAATCAATCACAATGCGTCCCGTGATGTAAATCAGCAGCAACCCATGCAAAACGCCAATGAGACGGATATTGAGCCGCATGTCACCATTCAAAATATGGCTGAACTCATGCCCAATGACGCCTTGCAGTTCGTCGCGAGACAACAGTTCCAACGTGCCGCGAGTGACCCCAATGACAGCATCATTCGGCGTGAAGCCAGCAGCGAAGGCATTAATGCCCTGCTCGCCATCCATCACGTACACGGCAGGAACGGAAATACCAGCGGCGATCGCCATCTCCTCTACAACGTTCAACAGCTGTCGTTCTTCGGGATGCGCCATGTCTGCCAGCAGCAACCGTCCACCCATTTCTTGAGCGATAACGCTGCCGCCTGCTTTCAAGGTCTGAATCTTATACAGACTACCCAAGCCCACAAGTACTACTGTGCCAGTGCCAATGGTGAAAAACAGCGAGGGATTCCACCAGCTAAACTCCTTAGCCTTCTTCGCTGCTGAGCACTTAGCTTGAAGCTCATTGTCCAGGGCGATCTGAGACAGCCGAGAATACTCACTCATGGCTTCAGCACATTCGATCGCCTGATAGTGAGCTTCTCTCGCTTTCGATCGGTTATACGAACTTGACAGCGTAACAACCGCTGCCAAATAGACCGTCACCGTAATAAACAGCAGCGAAAGGGCAAAGAGAACAATCAGCTTCCGGGTATTCTTCCGTGCCTGATCTTGATGCTCAAAAAAGTTCATGATGCTCCGTCAAGAGGATGTTAGCAGGTGAAACCCGACTGTCCAGACCTCCGAGGTCTTTAAAGACCTCGGAGGTCTATAGCCTCTTGCTTAACTAAACGACACTCGTGGTGCTGCTTTAACTTCGGGCGCGACTTCTTCTAATAGTTCTGCTGCCGCAAAGTTAAAACCATTCGCCACTAAATTGCTGGGAAAGACTTCACGTTTGGTGTTGTACAGCGTAATGGCATCGTTGAAGGACTGACGTGCAAAGGCAACTTTATTTTCCGTGGAGGATAGTTCTTCCATGACGCGCGTCATCGTCTGGTCTGCCTTCAAATCGGGATAGGCTTCAGACAACACCATCAACCGTCCTAAGGCACCTGTCAGTGCACCTTCCGCATCGCCTAGCTGTTGCATGGCGCTGGGGTCGCCAGGATTTCTCGCCGCGCGACTGTTCGCCGACAACGCCGCATTTCGGGCGGTAATGACCGCTTCTAGCGTTTCCCGCTCATGCTTCATGTAGCCTTTAGCGGTTTCTACCAGATTTGGAATCAAGTCATAGCGCCGCTGTAGCTGCACGTCGATTTGACTGTAGGCATTTTTGTAACGGTTGCGAAGCGTAACCAGACCGTTGTAGCCATCCATCAAAATGAAGCCAACGATCAGAATGAGTACAACAAGAAAAATCAAAATCCCCATAATGTTTCTGTCCTAGAGTCGATAGGTCGGTGAAGGCGGTAGTGTGTTCTAGACGTGTGGTTGACCTGTCTGTAGGGACGTTACATGTAACGTCCCTACAGACAAAAACAACATCTTTGAAACACTACCAGCGGGAACGGTGGCGACGATCGATGGATCGATGAGTCGAAATTTCTAATCTGTTTTTCGCTTTAATTTGTGCTCAACAGGAAATCTGCATGCCAGTTGCAGTGTGCCCATCTAGTGCGTTCACTTAACAGATTCAAGCGCTATCTAGCTGAGTTTGGAAATTAATCACACCAATTAGGGGTTAGGCAGCAAATTTGGAGGCTGCGTGCTTCGTTTAAGTTTGTCTAAGATTGAGGAAGCAGAAATTTGAGCGTTCTCGAATGTCTGCGATCGCCCTTACATTGCCCGTGATTCAACGAAAGGAGTTTTACCTTGGTGCAAGCCGCTTCTGATACCACTACCGCCCAACTGGATAGCCCACAAGAATGGAATCTCTCAGACCTTTATCAAGGCTTTGATGATCCACGTCTGACGCAAGATTTGGCAGACCTGGAAAAACAGGCGGCAGCATTTCGACAAACTTACCGTGGTAATGTCAGCGAGTTAACGCCAGAGACGATCGCGGCTTGTTTGCAAGAACTAGAGACGATCGCACAAAAATCGGGCTACCTCTACGCCTTTCCCGCTCTCGTCTTCTCGGCAGACACTCGTAATGCCGAAGCCAAACAGATGCAAGACAAAGTGTTGGAAGCCATCACGGGCATTGAAAACCAGCTTTTGTTTTTTGATTTGGCATTGAAAAAGCTTGACGATGCTCAGTTTGCGGCACTTGAAGCGGCTCCGGTTTTGCAGCCTTATCGCCACTATTTCTACAACATTGCGAAGTTCCGTCCTTACACGCTTTCAGAAGAAGTGGAGCAGACGCGAAATCAGGACAGCCTCACTGGACGGCAGGCCTTTATTCAACTGCGATCGGTGCACTTGGGCGAGCAAGAATATAAACCCGTCACTACACCCGATGGCAAAAGTGCCAGCACCGATGCTGAGCTGAGTGCGCTGTTGTTCCATCCCGATCGCGATGTGCGCTACAACGCGTATGCCTCTGTGCGGACGGTGATGCACCAGCACAATTCACTGTATGGCTATATTCTCAGCACCGTGGCGCAAGACCACAAGTTGGAAAACCAGATGCGTGTCTATCCCTCGACGCTGCACAAGCAGTTACTCTCGGACGAAGTATCGGAACCAGTGTTTCGAGCGATTATGGATGGGACGCGCGATCGCTTTGACCTGTGGCAGCGCTACTACACGCTGAAAGGCAAGGCGTTAGGGCAGAAAATTCGTACGTGCGATGTCTATGCACCCTGGGGCCGTGAAGCGGTGGAGCCGTTACCCTACAAAGCAGGCGTAGAAACCTTGCTGACCGCTCTTGAACAGTTCGACACAAACTATGCCCGTCGTGCTGAAGAGTTTTTCTTGAAAAACTGGGTGGATGCAAAAGTGCGTCCCGGTAAGCGGGGTGGAGCGTTTTGCTGGTACAGCCACGGCAAGCACAGCTATCTCTTGCTGTCTTATACGGACGACTACAATTCGCTGTTCACCCTGGCGCACGAAATGGGTCACGGACTACACTTTGCCTGGATTGATGATCGCCAATCCTACTTCAACAGCAACCCGCCAATGGTGCTGGCAGAAATTGCATCCACGTTTAATGAACTGCTGCTGCTGGATTATTTGCTCAAGCAAGCTGCCGACAATCCTGCATTAAAGAAAACGTTGATTACGCGCCAGTTGGAAGACCAATTGAATCTACTGTTCCGTCAAAGCACAATCAGTCGATTGGAGTTGGCAGTCCACGATCGCGCCACGCAAGGCAGCTTCGATCAGTCCTTCGTCAACGAACAATGGCAATCGCTGTATCAGGAACTCTGCGGCGATGCAGTAGACGTTTTGCCGGAACACCAGTACGACTGGGCACGGATTGGACACATCTACTTCAAACCGTTCTACTGCTACCAATACACCGCGTCCAACATCGTCAGCCTTGCCTGTTATCAGAAATATCTGCAAGTGGGCAAAGACTTCATCCCTGGCTATATGGAACTCTTGGCAGCAGGCGGCAGTATGGATCAGGTGGAAGCACTGTGTAAATATGTGGATGTGGATTTAGAGAATCCTGCCACCATTCACGCAGCGCTGAAGTATGTGGAAGGCTTGCTGGATCAACTTCAGGCGGCGTTATAGATAGGGGCGTTTCGCGCAACGCCTCTACGAAATTCACCGCTCAAAGCAGCAACGCTGAATCTTGTTTAGACATGAATTTAGTTAAACCAGGCGGCGAAGCTAAAAAACTGTCCTCGAAAAGTCTGGGCAAGTTGTGTCCACGCTTGCCGATCGGTCATCTTGCCGACTTCTAAATACGGTGCTGCTGCCGTTCCTTGTAGCCATAGCACCACATCGGTTGTGCGCGGCTCTAGAAAAGCCTTGCGGAGATTCACTCCTCTAATCTCGCGCGATCGCCAGAACGGGACAAGTGTCTTGCCTGCCATCAAACCATCGGCTTGATCTAAAAACGCCAGCCAGCTGTCAATCATGGCCTGAGTGATGCGCGCACCGGGAATCACGCCTTTTTGTTTGGGATTGGGGAGCCATTCGCGATCGTTGTCGGTCTCGGCGGTGATGAGTTTCCACGATTGGCGACTGAGTGCTGTGGTGGTCTGTAAATGCTGCAATGCCGTTGCCATACGCGCTGGTTCGGCGATCGGAAAGTGTAGCAGATGGACAAAGGCCACAATATCTACAGCTTCGATGCCGCCAAAGCTAAATTGACTCGGCTCCGGACGACCAGCCACTAGAAACGGGTAGGGCGTCTCTGGTTTGGTGAATACCACATGCGCCAGAGCATTGAAAAACTCCTGCCCATCATGCGCGAGAGCAAATTCGCCGATCGCCCCTAATAGATTGGTGTAGCCCTGCAACCAGATGGCATCCGCCGCATCAAAGGTGATCGTGAAGCCTTTCGCCTGTTGCTCTGTGACGCGTAGCCGATTAATCGTGGCAAAAATGCGCCACAGCGACTCCGTTGGCTCAACCTTGCCATCGCCATTCAAATCCAGCCGAATAAGACTAAGCTTCAGCGGCAGTTTGATCTTGGGATCTTTGATGGGTGCTAGCGTTGTGCGCACGGTTGCCAGGTCGTTCAAAAACGTTTGGAGAATTTGACGCGTGTCCTCATAGCGAATCACCTGCGGCTTAGGGTTCTCTGGAATCGGCAGGCGTAAGAATGGCAGCACACTGGTCAGCGAATTGTGGCGTAAGCCATAGCGATAGAGCGATTGCGTCAAGCGCTCAACCCCGCTCATCAACTGCGTGACACCCAGACTGAAGCGCGCCTGGTCATCCTCTGGCGTCTCCTTCAAGCGTGCCAGCATGGCCGCTTCACCCTCGGCAAACTTGCCAGTCATTAAGAAGGGCTCGATCGGAGGAGGCGTTTCAACGGCTAAAGTACGTGGCACCCATAGCGCTAATAGCAGCAGCGCAACGCAAAGGAGCACGCGCACAGGTGATTTCAACATGATGTCCGGTACCACAGTGGTTGTTTACACAACAGTTCTACACTGGGAGCACCAAGCCATTTCGGACGAACCAAGGTTTTATTTGAGTTGGGTGTCGTCAAGAGGCGTTTTTTGAGCGGCGATCGCTCGTTGCAAATCGCTTAGTACTTATTAAAAAATAACTGGATACTTTTGGCTTAGCTATTAGCTATCAGCCGTCAGCGGTCAGCTTTTCTCTAATGGCTTACCACTGATGGCTGACCGCTACAGTCCATGACGTTATTTCTTTACAGCCCCTTAGCTTGGGTCAAATTTTGTTAGGGAGTGCTTAAGTGTTCGCTAACTCAGGTTCTTGCTGGATAATTTAATTGGTATTGGTACGCCCCTTTTTTCCCATACGTTCCTTCCATGAATCAGACACAAGAGCATTCTGCCCCAATCACACTTGTGATATCCGAGATTGTGGATCCCAACCACATCCAGGAGTATGAAGCGTGGACACAAGGAATGAATCAGGCGGCAAGCCAATTTGAAGGGTTTCTAGGTGTAGAAACCATCCGACCACGAGACCACACTCATCCTGAATATGTCGTCATCCTGAAGTTCAAGGACTATTCGCATTTCAGACGATGGCAACTGTCAGCAACGTTCCAGGAATGGATCGATCGTGAGCGTGGGTTAGTGGTCAGGCGATCGCGGCAATATCAGCCCAGCGGTATGGAGCTATGGTTTACCCTACCTGAGCACGGTCTAGAAGAGACGTCTCAGCCTGCCTATTATAAGAAGGTGATTCTCGGTGTGCTGGCTGTTTATCCGCTGATTTTGCTGGCAAATATGCTGCTGGGGCCTGTGCTGAAGGGGCTACCGTCCCTATTGGGGCTCTTACTTTCAGTAACGTTTGTATCGGCGTTACTCACTTATCCCATCATGCCGTGGCTGACAAAGCTACTTAGCTTCTGGCTTTACCCATCGTCCCGTCAGCGACACCAGAAGCGATGAGAGCAGTACTGTGGTGCAAACCATCAATCTCATCACAAACACATCATCGGGTTTCATGGTGACTTTGGCTTTGCTGCTGAGGGGTTCGATCGTGCCATCTGCCCGTTCCACCCAGTTGTTCAAAAGACTTCTGGGTCTTCGCCCAGTTCTCGGAGTCGAGCTGCCAGCCGTTCAGCTCGCTGACGTTCTTGCTCTGCCTGCGCTTCAGCCTGTTGCCGAGCGGCTGTTTGTTGACTTAAAGCAGCGGCTAATTCATCAGGAATTAATAACTTTTCCCCGTTGTCTAACCGATAAAACGCAATGAGTTTGCCATCTACAGCAAGGCGCAACTGCAAGGGCTGGCTTTGGGCATCTGTAATCGGTTCGTAAGCCTCTCCCCGCAGGCGATAGCCCCGCAGTTGTTCCGGTAGCCATTCCCCTCTGGGGTCAAACTGCCAGTACTCTTGCACACCCAACTGTTCATAGAGCGTTTTCTTAAAGCCTTCATCCTGTTTGCGAGTGCTTTCCGATGTCATTTCAAAGATGACCGCAGGCACCTGCCCCTCTTCCCAGATCTTGTAGTTGTCCCGTCCACCGGGCGCGACATCAAAAATCACCATCACATCGGGAGCAGTGCGTAAGCGCGGAAAGCCCTGAGCGTAGTAGAGAAACTGGTTGCCCAACACCGTTGCCTGACGATCGACCAGAAACTGACGCAACACTTCTAAAACGATCGCCAGTACATAGAAATGGTCATAGGTTTCTGCCACAGGTGCACCATCGCCAGTCGGGTAGAAGGGTTCAGCAGGCTGGAGGTTTGGTAAGAGTGTCGTCATACTCTATCACCGTAGGGTATGACGCTATTGTACCTGCCTTGCCTATGCGAAGTGTTTGGCGATCGCCTGCGTACTCTGATCCTTCGCCACCGAAGACAGTAATTTAAGCCACTTCTGTGCTGGAAAATTGATTTTCTCTCTGTAAACTAGGGAAAAGCGATCGGTAAGTTCAAATGCCAGAGGAAACGCCAAAGCCTGAAGCGAATAATCCTGAGAAAGAGGATGCCTCACGCCAGCAACGACGACAGGTAGCGCGCTGGACGCAGGAATTTCTGCGCTGGATGCCGCTGGGTGGAAGTGGTGGGGTATTCGCCAGCTTTCTGCTGCAACAGCAATGGGCACAGGCAGTCATTATGCTACCCGTCACGGCGATCGCGGGTGTATGGGCAGCGTACAGCAAAAACTTTGTCGAACAGCTTCAAGACATTTACGCCGATCGCGCCAAGCAAGATGCCAAGAATCTGGTGTCCTGGATGGATAGTCTCAACGAAGCGTTGAAGTGGCAGTTTTCTGGGTTTGATGCCAAGTATCTCAAAGTCCAATCGAGTGCTTGCGTTGATTACTACGGTGATGACTTCAAACAGCAACAGGGATTCATGTCGCCCACCTTGTCGCAGGTGTATGTGCCGTTGATGCTTGACCCATCATCGCTGAGCCTGCACCAGCGATCGCCCAGCAACCGCAAACTGGAGGAAGCCCAAACAGAAGGGTGCCAAATTTGGGACTTTCTTGCCCAGGTGCGTCAGGTGCCAGCGTATCAATTTATCGCGATCGTGGCAGATGGCGGCTTTGGTAAAACCACCTTGTTGCGCCACATCACCTATACCTATGCTCAAGGACGGTATCGACGCTATCGAGCACCCAAATTTAGGCCTGTGTTGCTCTACCTCCGCAAATGGCGCGACAAAATTGCCGAAGAGAAGCTCAGCCTGCCCGAACTGATCCGGCTGCATATTCATGATTTGTCCAAAGCCAAGCCGCTGCCAGTGCCGCCCTTGTGGGCAGAGAGTTTGCTGGAGCGGGGTGAGGCATTGATCCTGCTAGATGGGTTTGATGAAGTAGCAGATGCTCAGCGTCCAGCAGTGGCACGCTGGATTAATACCCAGGTCACAACCTACGGCAAAGCGCGATTCCTGTTGTCCTCTCGGCAGGGCGGGTTTGAGGCGTACCAAAAGCTAGTCGATGAAGCGCCAGACACCTCCACCAAAATGCCGACTACGCTCACCGTGCGAGAATTTACCCGGCAACAACGGGCAGACTTTTTGAAGCCCTGGTATTTGTGCCAGCAGCAACACACCACCCAACGCAAAACGTCGGATGTTGCCCAAACTGCTGCCCAACGAGCCAGTGATCTGTTAGCCCAAATTGAACAACAACCCGACTTACAGCGCCTTGCCGGAAATCCCCTGATGCTGAATCTGATTGCCTGGGTGCATTGGTATGCTCCAGGCGACCAGCTTCCTCGCGAACGGGGCAAACTGTACCAGACCATCTGTGACCTGCAACTGGGAGCCAGACCCACCGCCAAGCGCGTAGTTATGCTGCTGGACTCAGCCCAGGAACGGCAACAGGTCTTACAAGGACTGGCACTGACAATGGTGCAACAGGAAGCAGTCCAGCTAGAAAAAGCAGAGACTCTCAAAGCGCTGAAACCTCATTTAGAGGCAGTAGATGATGCCGCCTCGCCAGCACAGTTTCTCAAAGATGCCACCAATATTAGCGAACTGCTCTACGAACCCGACCCTAAAGAATATGCCTTCTCTCATCTGAGTTTCCGCAACTATTTTGCCGCCTTGGAAATGCAGCGCCTGGAACATCAGCAGACTGGGCAGGAAGGTCAACTGTTTGACCAGTGGCGAAATGATAAATGGCGAGAAACCATTTTGCTCTACAGCGCCCTGCTGAAGCCCAAGCCCCTGGAAGCGTTTGTGCGCCAAGGGTGTCAGTTGGGAGAAGATGCCGTTGCTTTAGCTTATCGCTGTTTTCAGCTCTATCCTCATCCAGAAAAATTACCCACGGGGGCTGAGGCATTTGCAGCGGAGTTGCGTCCTTTGCGCTATCAACAGCTAGAAACCTATTTGCAAAACCAGCAATGGCGCGATGCTGACGTTGAAACTTATCGGATGATGATTCAAACCATCAACAAGGAATTTGGATGGTTTAGTGCTGAGGATCTACAAACCTTTCCCTGCCTTGATCTGCTGATATTGGATGACTTATGGCTGAAGTACAGCAAAGACGAATCGGGGACGAGCAAGTTTGGCTTCAGTGTGCAGAAGCAGATTTGGATTGAGTGTGGCAGCCCAACCGAGTACGATGACAATTGGAAAAAATTTGGCGATCGCGTCGGGTGGCGCAAGGATAACTTGTGGTTGAAGTTCCCCGACCTGACATTTAACCTAAAAAAATCTCCAAAAGGAGAATTTCCGGTGTGGGGTGATGATGTGGGAGTGGGGAGTGGGGGGGTAGTGTTTTCTCTCTCTTCTATCGCGCAGAGACTTGTAGAGTGTAAGCGATAGGCATTCTGGCGGTTTCATAAGTTTTATTTCTAGCTTTCAACCCTACGAAGAATCGGCATTCTGGCCTTTTGTTACCTGGCACCGTGGGTTCCACAAGACCTCGGAGGTTTTGAAAACCTCCGAGGTCTGAACCACAGCCAGCCAATTGAAGGAGTGCGATCGCATCGCCATCTCACCCTTGCTGCTCATGAGCAACGAAAGGATAGACGATCGAAGGACAGCAAAACGAACGGCGATCGCGTTTCAAACAGCAGACATGAGTGGCATTAACGCTGTTGGCGCATTACATCTCGAAAGGCCATGACCGCATCAAATTGATCCGCAGGTTGAACGTAACTGGCTAATAAAGCAATATCAAGTTCTGGTAACAGTTCGCTGCTCGAAAGCAACTCATAGTGCGCTGATCGAAGATGATACAGCGAAAACTGATTGTTTGCCCAAAACCACACTCCTGGCACTCGTAGCCCTTGGTAAATGTCCAGCTTATCCACCATGCCGCTGCTCAAAATGACTTCGATCACAATATCTGGGATTTCCTTTTTCTGCCCCAGGCAATAACACTCATCTGGCTCCAATCCGCGCTGTTTTGCCGCTTTACGAAAGGTTGCTGAACCGATGCCATGAAACCGTATCCGAGTTTCCTGAAAATACGCTTCCATCAACATCGCAATGATCGTTTTAAGCTCCTCATGCTCTGGAGAAGTCGTCATGATTTCCAGCGTTCCTTCTAAATAGCTCAACCGCAAGTTTGGAAAATCATCCCCCAAAGTTGCCAGCAAAATTTCATACTGTTGCCAGCTAACGCCTTCCAAAATCACTCGTTGTTCCGGTTGAGCCAAAAGCGGCTCCGCGAGATTCACACTCATAGTCACTAGCCCATCCAATGAGTATCTCTAGCTTAATGGATTCAATTGTAGCGGATTAGCGCCTGAGTCCTTAACCCTGCAAGCCATAACCGCCACCACCAGGAGTTTCAATCATAAACACATCGCCGGGTTGCATGGTAACTTCGGCTTTGCTGCTGAGGGGTTCGATCGTGCCATCTGCCCGTTCTACCCAGTTGCGTCCGACTGCTCCGGCGGCTCCACCGTCCAGCCCAAAGGTTGGCACCAACCGATGCCCAGACAGAATCGCGGCTGTCATGGTTTCATTAAAGCGAAGACGACGAATTACGCCATTGCCACCGTGATGGAAGCCATGCCCACCGCTGCCAGGACGAATCGCAAAGTTTTCCAGCAACACCGGAAAGCGCCATTCCAACACCTCTGGATCGGTCAAACGGGAATTGGTCATGTGGGTCTGCACGGCATCCGTCCCATCAAACGTTGACCCTGCACCCGATCCACCGCAGATGGTTTCGTAATACTGGTAGCGCTGATTGCCAAAGGTGAAGTTGTTCATCGTCCCTTGTGACGCAGCCATCACGTTCAGCGCGCCATACAGCGCATCCGTCACGACTTGCGAGGTTTCCACATTCCCTGCCACAACCGCTGCTGGATAGTGTGGGTTGAGCATACAGCCATCAGGAATAATGATATTCAATGGTTTAAGGCAGCCTGCATTAAGCGGAATATCATCATCAACCAGGCTGCGAAAGACGTAGAGGACAGCCGCTTTGCACACAGCCACCGGAGCGTTAAAGTTATTGGGCTGTTGGGGCGATGTGCCTGTGAAGTCGATCGTGGCGCTGCGAGTCGGATGATCGATCGTCACCGCCACTGCAATCTGACTGCCATCATCCATCGCATAGTTAAAGCTGCCATCCGTCAATACATCAATGACGCGACGCACCGATTCTTCAGCATTGTCCTGGACGTGCTGCATATACGCCTGCACTGTTTCTAAGCCATAGTGCTGCACCATCTTGTGAAGTTCGTGTACACCACGCTCATTGGCAGCAATTTGAGCCTGTAAATCTGCCACATTTTGCGCAGGATTGCGTACCGGATAATCGCCTTCCGTCAGCAGTGCCAGCAACTCTGGCTCACGAAATTGTCCCTGATCCACTAGTTGAAAATTATCGATGAGAATGCCTTCTTGCGCGATCGACACACTATTCGGCGGCATCGATCCAGGCGAAATGCCACCAATATCGGCGTGATGTCCACGAGAGGCGACGAAGAAGAAGGGGCGATTGGCAAAGGATGAAGGATGTAGCTTGCTTCCGCTCTGCGGTAGGATAAAGGATGGATCGGGTTGCTTTTTATCCTTTATCCTTTCGCCTTTATCCTTTCCAAAGACTGGCGTAATCACCGTCACATCGGGCAAATGCGTCCCCCCGTTGTAGGGATTATTGAGCACATAAACATCGCCTGGTTTCAGCGTGCTGCCGTAAGTGGTAATGAGGGATTGAACGCTTTCACTCATGGAACCGAGATGTACAGGGATATGTGGTGCGTTGGCAACTAGCTGCCCATGTTGATCAAACAGAGCGCAAGAGAAATCGAGGCGCTCTTTGATGTTGACGGAATAGCTCGTGTTCTGGAGTGTGAAACCCATCTGCTCAGCGATCGCCATGAAGAGATGGTTGAAGATTTCGAGCAAGACGGGGTCGGGGGAAGGGGGAAAGGATGAAGGATAAAGGATGTAGCTTGCTTCCGCTCTGCGGTAGGATGAATTTTGTGCTTCGCTTTTAGCCTTTATCCTTTCGCCTTTATCCTTTTTCAGCATCAGATGTCCCCGCTCGGTTAATTCCGCCTGCCATCCCGGTGCAATCACATTAGTACCTGTGGGTTCGATGATGAGTGCGGGGCCAGTGATGCGATCGCCGGGAAGTAGATAGTCACGTTGAAACACGGGCGTTGTTTGCCAGGAATCGGCGCTATAAGTCTGGACAGTGGCGATCGGCTCTAAAGGATGTGTGCGAGTGTCTGTGATGATGGGTTCGTCGATCGTGCTAGTGGCACCGATTGCTTCAACCGAAACGGCTTCGACTAGCAGCGGCTTGTTCTCAGCGATGAAGCCGTAGCGTTGACGATGTGCTTCTTCAAAGGCAGCAATCATGGCGTTGTAAACACCAAAATTGACAATGAGTGCCGAGTCCGTGCCCTGATAGCGCAAATGGGCTTTGGGCAACACTTGCATCTGCACATCGAGCATACCTTGTTGGTGCAGTTCGGCTTTCGCCTCTGTCATCAGGTTCGCGAGCGTGCGTGCCAACTCTGGCAGTAGCGTTGGGTTTAACGGTGCTTCGATCGCCGTTTCACGCATGACACGGATATCTGCCAAGCCCATGCCGTAAGCGGATAAAACGCCTGCAAACGGATGCAGAAACACTTGTTGCATTCCCAATGTGTCTGCGATCGCGCAGGCGTGTTGGCCTCCAGCTCCGCCAAAACAGCAGAGAGTATACTCGCTGACATCGTAGCCGCGCTGAACAGAGATTTTTTTGATGGCGCTGGCCATTTTTTCGACAGCGATCGTTAGAAAGCCTTGCGCGACTTGCTCTGGTGTTCTCACGTCACCCGTTGCAGATTGAATCTTTGCCGCTAGATCGCTAAATTGCTGCCGCAGGACAGCGACATCCAACGGTAAGTCGCCACTTGCTCCAAACACTTTCGGGAAAAACTCTGGTTGCAGATTGCCCAACATCACATTGCAGTCCGTGACCGCTAGTGGCCCTCCATTTCGGTAGCAGGCAGGCCCCGGATTTGCCCCTGCCGACTCTGGGCCAACGCGATACCGCGATCCATCAAAGTGCAAAAGCGAGCCGCCACCCGCTGCAACGGTATGAATCGACATCATTGGTGCTCGAAGACGCACACCTGCCACTTCGGTTTCAAATTCCCGCTCGTATTCGCCTGCATAATGCGCGACATCAGTAGACGTGCCGCCCATATCAAAGCTAATGATTTTCTCCAGCCCCGCCAACTTGCTCGTCTGCACTGCACCGACAATGCCGCCAGCGGGACCCGATAGGATGCTATCTTTCCCCTGAAACGATCGGGCATTCGTCAAGCCCCCGTTGGATTGCATGAACATTAACTGGGGCGTGGGGTGTGGGGTGTGGGGTGTGGGGTGGGGTGATAAAGTTTTGAGTAGCGCTTTGCGCCGCTGCGCTAGAGAGTTTTGAGTTTTGAGTTTTTGCTCCTTTGCTCCCTCTGCCTCCCCTGCCTCCCGACTCCCGACTCCCGACTCCCAACTCCCTCCCAATTCCTCGCTCACTTGATCGACATAGCGCCGCAAAATAGGCGATAAGTACGCATCAACAACGGTAGTATCGCCGCGACTGATGAGCTTCATTAAGGGGCTGACGATGTGGGAAACGGAAACTTGAGTAAAACCGATCGCGTGGGCGATCACCGCTGCTTTCTGTTCATGGTCAGGATACCGATAGCCATGCATAAAAGCGATTGCGCAGGCTCGAATGCCGTCTGCATAAGCGTTCTGTAACAAGAGCGCAAGCTTTTCTTCGGCGTTGGCATTGATCGGGATCAGGTCCTCGCCCTGAGCGCTATAGCGTTCTTCAACTTCAATCACACGCTCATAGAGCATTTCGGGTAGAACGATGTGACGCGCAAAAATGTTGGGGCGATTCTGGTAGCCGATCCGCAGCGCATCACGAAAGCCTTGGGTGGTCACGAGAACCACGCGATCGCCCTTACGCTCTAGCAGCGCATTGGTGGCAACCGTCGTACCCATTTTGATCGCAGCAATTTGCTCTGTAGGAATGGGTGCATCGGCTGCGATGCCCAAAAGATCTCGGATGCCCTGCATGGACGCATCGCGATAGCGTGAGGGGTTTTCGGACAGCAGTTTGTGCACCGTCAGGCTACCGTCCGGTCGTCGCGCCACGATGTCTGTAAAGGTGCCGCCCCGATCGATCCAGAATTGCCACCGCGCGTCTGAAGGAGTTGTCATCCCACTATCCCTACCGCATCTTCGTTTAGACCTATTGTGACGCGATCGCCTCGTTCCCGATCGCCCAATCCGCAAGCTGAAACCCCTCCATTCGTTAAGATACAGTCAGTACGACCCGGTGAAATCAACATGGTACAGTACGACCCTTTAAGCTGTTTGCCCTCCTCGGCAGAGCTACCCGACTCAGACGATACGCCTGTGGATAATGAGCTGCAAAACCTCATCCCCAACTTGCTGCAAGCAATTTTGGCATTGGCATGGAGCGATCGCACCGATTGGTTCTTTGGCATCGATATGGGCATTTACTATGCACCCAGCCAGCCGCCGATCGTACCTGATGGCTTTCTCAGCCTGGGCGTCGATCGCTTTGTGGATGAAGAGGAGCGCTTAAGCTACGTCTTGTGGGAAGAAGACGGCGTTGCGCCTGTATTGACATTGGAAGTCGTTGCCAAAACCTACGGCGGCGAATACGAGCAGAAAAAGTTCGACTACGCTCAACTCGGCATCCTGTACTACGTCATCTATGTACCCAGTCGTCGTTATCGCCGAAAACGACTGCCCCTGGAGGTGTATCGGCTAGTCGATGGTCAATACGTCCTGCAACCAAACGATCGCGTCTGGCACCCCGAAATCGGACTCGCGATCGGGCGCGATCGTGGCACCTACTGCGGTCGTACCCGTGAATGGTTGTACTGGTTTGATCAAGAAGGCAACCGCTTGCTCACTCCAGAAGAGTTGGCTATGCGGGAAGGGCAACGCGCTGATCGTCTTGCGGCACGGTTGCGATCGCTGGGGATCGATCCTGACGAGATTTAAGCAGCGATCGGACAAAGCATTTATAGCTGACCGCTGATAGCTGACCGCTCATAGCTAACGCTCCAATGCCTGAGAACAAAGCCTGCCAGCCATTACGGAAGTCTCACGTCGTACTTTCCACCCTGAAACCACTTCGGTTATCCATAGCGCAAAACCGCCAACCGCCCTGCCAAACTTGCGATGATTGAAACTGTAATCGCTAGGCTTTAACCCATGTCCTTTCCACTCCGCTCCGTCTACAACTGGTATCGTCAACTGATTGCTAACCCCAAATATCGCTGGTGGATTGTTGCAGGCACTCTGATCTACCTCCTTAGCCCGTTCGATGTGATACCTGATTTCATTCCGTTCCTTGGCGAACTGGATGATGCCGTACTGGTCACCCTCGTTGCGACTGAAGTGTCACAGCTACTGCTCGATCGCATGAAGTCCTCGAAGTCGCCGAAATCTGCTTAGGAATCGAGCAACCCTCAAAAAATGCTAAATTTTTCTTTGAAGTTGGAATCATCAGAGCCTATACTAGATGTTCTGGCTAAAAATTTTAGACGATTTTAGAGGAAGTTAGATGTCGCGATATCGAGGTCCACGTCTGCGGATTGTGCGCCGACTAGGAGATTTGCCTGGGCTGACCCGCAAAGCACCCAGACGTGCCTACCCACCCGGTCAGCATGGTCAAGACCGTAAAAAACGCTCCGAATATGCGGTGCGCCTGGAAGAAAAACAAAAGCTACGGTTTAACTACGGTTTAACTGAGCGGCAGCTTCTGCGCTATGTGCGTAAAGCCCGTCGAGCTGCGGGTTCTACAGGTCAAACACTCTTGCAACTGTTAGAGATGCGCCTGGATAACACCATTTTTCGCCTGGGTATGGCTCCGACCATTCCAGGGGCGCGTCAATTGGTGAACCACGGGCATGTCACTGTTAACGGTCGTGTAGTGGATATTCCAAGCTACCAGTGCCGTCCCGGTGAAGTCATTGGTGTTAAGGATCAGGATCGCTCTCGCAAGATTGTTGAGACCAACTTGCAGTATCCAGGTCTGGCAAACTTACCGAGCCATCTGGAGTTTGATAAGAACAAGCTGGTTGGAAAAGTCAACAGCGTGATCGATCGTGAGTGGGTAGCACTCCAAATTAATGAGCTACTAGTGGTTGAGTACTACTCTCGACAAGCATAAGGTTCCTCACCTTTCGCTTCAGCTTACCGCGGCATTTAAATCATAAAAACAGCCCCCTGAACCCGTCAGTCAGGAGGCTGTTTTTCTGCATTCGAGCATCGTGGAAAGTGTCTAGACGCTTTTTTAGAAAATCGTTGGCAAGTCCTCAAAATTGCGCCACTAGTCCACGATTTTCAATCACGGGCTAAGTTAAAGGGCTGAAAACCTGCTCAAACAAGTTCTGTAACCGTTTCAACAGGCTGTCCTTAATGCCTAACCCCAGGAATCCAGGTCTAGCGCCTGAGAACCGCCGCTTTCTAGCTGCGCCAGAATCTTACCGAGCTGTGACCAGATCAGCCAACCGATGAAGATGGTCAGGGGTAAAGCGATCGCGTAAGACAGTTGAGTCGTAAAGCCAAACACTTCCATGCCAGAGGACAGAAAGAGACAGATTCCTGCCGAAATACCCAGGAAGGGTAGAAACAGCTGCATGCCTTGTAGCGCTGCCAGGGTGCGTGTCGAACGATTTTTTGACCAGTCCTGAACCGATTTTTTCAAAACGGACTCGAAGGCAACACCAGAAGCAAGGCTGAAAAATAGCCCACCAATCAGGAGTACGTACGGCGGCTCGGGAATGGAATACATAGTGAATAGCTGTAAAGTTCGAAGTTTTGGCTAGGAGTTTTGAGTTCAAACGATGAACTTAAAATCCCTTAATGCAAGAGCGCAGCGCTACTTGTAAATTCCTAACTCTCCTACCCTACACCGTTTTGGTGCTCTAAACCTTACGAATAGCAGTCAAGGCAGAAGGTATCAGCGCTGCTGTTCCGGCCGTCGAAAATTCTGCTAGTGCGCCGATCGCGGCACTAAATAAACGACCTGGCTGAAGGTCTTCTTTGATTAAGTTCCAGAGGCGCTGCATTTCTTCGGTATGTAGGCGATCGTCTTCAGTGAGGGCAATAATCAACTGTCGCCGCAGAAATTTACCTTCATCGGAAAGTAAGTACTGTAGCCCCAATTGAGCAGTAGGCAGCAGGTCAAACGACTGGTCGCTACGGGCGATCGCAATCAGATTCTCCAGCCGCTCCCATTGGAATTTACCGTCCTTGAAGAGCACCTCAAGCAGTCTGCGTCGTAACGCTGGTGACTCTCCAGTCAGCAGTCGTTGTGCTATATAGGGGTAAGCGACATCCACAATCTTAAAGTTAGGATTGAGGGTCAGGGCAAGACCTTCTTGAGTGACCAACGAGCGGATAATCAGCGCAAATTTGGCAGGTAAACGAAAGGGATACTCGTACATCAACTCGGAGAAGCGATCGGTGATGGTTTTGAAGTTAAAGTCCTTCACACTTTCGCCTAGCACGTCACCGAGAACGGCTTCTAGCGCCGGGATGATCGGCTGGATGTCGGTATCAGGGGTCAGAAACCCAAGCTTGACAAAATCCTTCGCCAGATCAACGTAATCTTTGTTGATGAGATGAACCACAGCATCGACGAGCGTTTCCTTCGCAGACTCTTCAAGCTGATCCATCATGCCGAAGTCAATGTATGCCATCTGAGCCATCGGTTGCTCAGTTGCCTTACCGCCCTGAACGTCGCAGTGCGGTGCCATCGCAAACAGATTGCCGGGATGCGGATCAGCATGGAAAAAGCCATACTCCAGCAGCTGACGCAAACCGGAGGTGACGCCAATCTCAATCAGCGCATCTGTTGCCAACCCTGCCTCACGGATACGTGCTGTATCGGTGAGCTTGTAGCCATGAATCCACTCTAAAACCAGGACATGCTGGCTGCTATAGCGCCAGAAAATCGCAGGGACTTTGACCGTTGGATCGTTACGAAAATTGGTCGCAAACTTCTCAGCGTTGCGCCCCTCGTTGAGGTAATCAATTTCCTCAAACAGCTTGACGCCAAACTCATCGACAACCAGCGTCAGATCATGTCCCAGATTGAGCGGTAGCCAGGGAGACAGCCAGCTAGCCGCCCACCGCATCAGGTACAAATCTAACGTCAGTACGGGCAAAAGATTGGGGCGCTGCACTTTGACAGCCACTTCTTCGCCACTGTAAAGGCGAGCATGATACACCTGCCCCAAGCTTGCGGCGGCTACAGGAAGTGACGAAATCTGACTGAACATTTCATCAACGGAGCGATCGAGTTCTGCTTCCATCAGAGCAAACGCGATCGGCGTGGGGAAAGGCGGCAGCTGGTCTTGTAGCTTGATCAGCTCATCGAGAAAATCTTTGCGGATGAGGTCGGGGCGTGTAGAGAGCGCCTGACCAACCTTGATAAATGTCGGCCCCAATCTGATCAATGTTCGACGCAACTGATCGGCACGCTTCAGGCAGGCAGTAACCTGATTACCTCGCCACTCGTCCCATTTCAAACCCAAAAAGAAGGTCAAAAATGATAGGACAATTTTCAAGGAGCGGCCAAATGTTTTCCAGGGACGGTAACGATAGTATTGAGCGATCACGCCCGCATCGTAGCGTCTTAACCGACTAAGGGGATGCTGACCCACGCTTGCTTTTACCTCTCTAACGGTGCTCTCAGGCATAGAGGGCAGCGCCGCGGCTAGCTAACATCGCCCCCAGTGGAACCAATCAAAACAAGAGACTTGCTAGTCTACGTAAGACTCAGTATCAATCTTTTCACTAACTTAATCATAGTATACGAAACTACAAACATTTTGGTCGTTTGATTAACCTGACGTTAACGTTGACTCAAGGCAACCTCGCCTTGAAGACGGTCGATCGGATCTGAGAGGCACCGATCGAGCCTGCTTGCTGACTCAATGGCTCCTGAGCCTTTCAAGTTCCCGCCAGGGCAGCTAGACAATCACTCCAGCAAGGCAGTCCTTCAAGCTATACACCACTCGATCTTGCACATCAGGGGAGAGTTCAGGGAACATTGGCAGCGACAACACTTCGTTAGCCGCTTGCTCTGCGATTAGATGCTGTCCAAGTTGCTGCTTTTGCGCTTGATAGATTGGCTGCAGATGTAGCGGTAGGGGATAGTACACCATCGAACTGACGCCGTCTGCCTGCAAGTGTTGTCGCACCTGATCTCGGCGGCAATGTTGGTCTTGCTCAGTCTGCTGGTCTGTACTGGGAATGCGAAGCGTGTACTGGTTCCAAACGCCCTTTCCACCCACTGGCTCTTGCGGTAAAACAATGCCTGGCACGTGCTGTAACAGATGCCGATAGCGATCGGCAACCGCTCGACGCTGACTGTTCCAGGTGTCAAGATACCGTAGCTTCACTTGCAGGATGGCTGCTTGCAACGCATCCAGGCGAGAATTGACGCCGATCGCTTCGTGGTAGTACCCACCAGCCCGTCTACCGTGGTCACGAAGCATCCGAATCGTAGCAGCAATCTCAGGGTCATTGGTCGTCACAGCACCGCCATCACCGCAGGCACCCAGATTTTTGGTGGGGTAGAAGCTGAAACAGCCAATATGCCCAATGCCACCCACTTTTTGATCGGCCCATTCAGCACCCACTGCCTGCGCGCAATCTTCAACAACGGTAAGCTGATGCTGTTGAGCGATCGCCATCAGGCGAGGCATTTCTACAGGCTGGCCAAATAGATGGACTGGCATAATTGCCCGTGTACGCTCTGTAATAGCCGCTTCCACCTGGTCGAGGTTGAGATTAAAAGTGTACGCTTCAATGTCGACAAAAACAGGCGTGGCACCGACCGCACTGATCACTTCTGCTGTAGCGATAAAGGTAAACGGAGTGGTGATGACTTCGTCACCAGGCCCGATATGCAACGCTCTTAGCGCTAGAAAAAGTGCATCGGTGCCAGAGTTACAGGCAATACACTCTGACGTATCAATGTAAGCAGCAAACTGCTGCTCAAAGCCTTCAACGTGGTCGCCACCGATGTAGCGACCAGACGCCAGAACCGCTAAAACAGCAGCATTAACCTCGTCGCCAATGATCTTGTACTGCTCGGATAAATCAAACGGGGGAATTTTACTCACTCACTTACACCACGAATCTCACTCTGTTAATAGAATCAAATTTTGCCCATAAATGGAATCAATCGCAGCAGTTAGATTGTTGGACTGGCTCGAAACCCAGATTGTTTCAGTGAATCAACTATCCGCTACTCTTTAAAGACTATCAACTTTTCTGCCCTACCCAAAGCTTTTCTGCCCGTTCACGGGACGAATGGAGGGCTTTACTACTCCTACCTGCATGGATTCACCATTACAAATCGTTTGGGCACTTGGGATGATGGCGATCGCCATTGGACTCGCCGCTTGGCAGCGTCTGGGCTTGGAGTGGCAGTTAGCAATCGCAACCGGGCGCACGGTTATGCAGCTACTGGTTGTAGGCTATGTGCTGGCAGTAGTGTTTGCCTTGAAAGATCCCTGGGTGGTGCTGGGAGTGCTAGGAGTGATGCTGACGATGGCCACGATCGTCGCCCGTAATCGCATCAGCAAAAAAGTGCCTTACCTGTTGCCGTTAGTCGGCGGTTCAATTCTGACAAGCACGGTTGTGACGTTGGCGTATACAAACCTGTTCGTCATTCAGCCCCAGGTCTGGTATGAGCCGCAGTACGTGATTCCGCTCGCTGGCATTGTGCTGGGAAATGCCATGAACGGAGCAGCGATCGCGGGAGAACGCCTCGTCAGCACTCTCAATAACAGTCAGCTAGAGGTTGAAACGCATTTGAGTCTAGGTGCGACACCGCAGCAGGCAGTTGCCCAATATCGCAAAGATGCCATTAAAGCGGGACTCATTCCTACCGTTAACACGATGATGGTTGTTGGCATTGTGACGCTGCCCGGGATTATGACGGGTCAGATTTTGGCTGGAGCCGAGCCGCTTCTGGCAGCTGCTTATCAGATGTTAGTCATGTTTATGCTGGCGCTGGCGACGCTCATCACAACGGTGTTGATCACCTGGGGGATCTGTCGCCAATTCTTTAATCAAGCCGCGCAACTCATTTTATGGTGATTTTATGGTGACGGTTTTAGGGTGATTGTGCTTGAAGGCACTCCTGCACCCAGGCTCGGAACGCTTTGACAACGCCTCTCTCTCCCGGTTTCGTGCTCTGGCTAAGAAACGTGGGGATTTCTGTCAAGGGCACATTGGCAAAAGTCGGGCTGTGGTCAAGCTGCACATAGCGTCCCCGACGTAACTGCTTGATTGTGAGTTCACCTTTGGCATAACACCAGACTTCTGGCACACCTAAAGCCAGTAGATTGGCTCTTTGTTCAAAGGGGAACTGCTAAAGTCCACTTCTAGCATCAAATCTGGTGGGGGAGCTTGAGCGAGATCAATCTGTTCCAGATGCCTGACCAACGGTTCTGTCTGAATGTAGAAAGCAGAATCTGGTTCAATGCCGCGTCCCAAATCTTTGCGCTTACAGGTCAACGATCCAGCGCTGCGGATAGGGAGATCTAATGCTTCAGCTAGAGCATCAATGAACTTTTCAAGGAGTCGTTTAATGTGTTCATGAGGCATTAAGGGCGACATGATTTCTAAGACCCCTTGATCGTAAGCCAGGCGAGCGGCTCGATTTTCACCTAATTCATGCAGCAAGTATTCAAAGCATTGCCAATTGATGTCCTGGAGAATGACACGCTGTTCTCCTACTACTGGTGTTACAGCAATCATGACTGGTCTCGCGCGCTATGGTGTTCATTCTAGCCGGAATAGGGGAGTACTCATCGCTGACCGGTGCTTGCTAAAACCCCTTACCCTGACAGCTGCCAAACGCGAATGGTGCGATCGCTACTGCCGCTGATGATCGTTTTGCCATCGGTGCTGAGAGCGATCGTGTTGACAGAGTCGCTGTGTCCGGTCAGGACGATCGGTAGTGCTTGACTATCGTTTAAGTCCCATAGCTTCAGGGTGCCGTCCCAACTACTGCTGACGAGTGTGTTGCCATCAGACATGAACTTGAGGGCGCTGACTGTCCACGAGTGCCCTGGCAAGGTGCGGAGCAGTCGCCCCGTCTGTGTGCTCCAAAGCTTGATCGTCCGATCGTCCCCTCCACTTGCCAGCATTTGACTATCCAGACTAAAGGCAACGGCCTGAACGGTACCCACATGGTCAGTGAAGGTGTAGCGCATCTGAACGTTGAGGTTAGCTTCAGTTGTCCACAAACAGACCGTGTGATCGGCGCTGGCGCTGGCAAGAAAGCGGCCATCTGGACTAAAAGCGATGGCCGTCACATTCAGTCGATGCCCTTTCAGAGTATAAAGTTCAGCTTGTGTTTGAAGCTCCCAAAGTTTGATGGTTTTATCGCGACTGGCGCTGGCAAGCATTCTGCCACTGGGGGTAAAGGCGATCGAGGTCACTGCTTGCGTATGCTGACCCAGGCTCTCGCTACGACCAGCAAGATCCAGATACCACTTTCGCGTCAGCACAACGTTGCGATCTTGCCCTGCCGACGCGATCGTTTCACCATCCGGGCTAAAGGCGATCGTCCGTATAGCCATGAGATGATCAAGAACAGCCGTTGTCACGCTACCCGTTTGCAAATCCCACAAACGGATGGTCTTGTCTTCGCTACTGCTAGCAAGAATGGGGCGATTGGGACTGATGGCAACCGCGTTGACACAAGCGGTATGTCCTGTGAGGACGTGAAGACAGCGCCAGTTGGTAAAGAGTTTTGAGTTTTGAGTTCTAAGTTTTGAGTTTTGAGTTGAAGCTGACCGCTGACCGCTGACCGCTGAGGACTCGATCGCACCCATCACCTCATTTACTGACTGAAACCGCTTGCTCAAAGCATTTTGCAAGAGTCGATTGAGAACCGTAGCAAGGCGATCGCTGACTGGAGGCAACACATATTGCTGCCATGCCCACTGGTCATTGACCAGATCAAAAAGATCAAAGGGCGATAGGTGCGTGAGCAGATGCAGGCAGGTCACACCCAAACTGTAGAGGTCACTGGCGAAAACGGCCTTACCGCGTGCCTGTTCTGGGGCAACATATTCAGCACTGCCGATACTCGTCCCTGTTTTGAGCCGATCGCTCAGCTGCACCAATTTCGCCGCGCCAAAGTCCACGAGCACTAGACGCGAAGACTCGCCATTCCGTTGCCAGATGAGATTCGCAGGTTTGATGTCGCGGTGAATGATCTGGCGATCGTGAATGAATTTGAGCACTGGCAGTACCTGTTCAAGCAGTTGCCAGATTGCCGTTTCTGTAAAAGCACCCTGCTCTACCAATACCTGCTCTAAATTCTGCCCGTCAATAAACTCCTGCACCAGATAAAGCTGTCGATCGTCTTCAAACGCATCCAATAAGGCCGGAATCTGTGGATGGTTACCCAGTTCTTTAAGTCGCTGTGCCTCTTGCCGAAAAAGAGCAATTTCAGACTCTGCCGTTGCGGTCTGGACTGGCAAAAACTGCTTAATCACACAGAGCAACAGTTGAGCAACGTTTTGAGCCTTGAGTCCCCCCCTTGCTTCCCCTGCTTCCTCCGCCTCCTGATCTTCCTCTTCTTTCCTTCCACCCTCATCGATCGCCAAAAACGTCCGCCCAAAACCCCCTTGCCCAATGAGCCGAACAGCACGATAGCGGTTGTGCAACAGCAAGCGAAAACCGCAGACTTGACAAAACTCAGCCTTGTCAAGGTTCTGCGGTTCTTTGCAGTTTGGATTCAAACAATAGCTCATACAAATTCAGGCATCAGGCTTTCATTCTGACACCTGAACCCCAATCCCTACCGCGTCTCAGCGTTAAAGATCGCTTCAATCTCGGCTCCGAGAGTCGGATCAAAGGATGGTATTGCATGCGCTGCGGGTGTGCCGTTTGCCAGCGCTGCTTGTGACGGTGCACCCGCTTGAGACGATGGATCGGGGTGGTCTTCAACGACTTGATCGGTGAGTGCAGCCTTACCTGATTTACCGTTGGTTTGCTGGTTCCATAAAATCATGGAGAGCAAGCCATCGACTAAGCCATTGCCATTACCGTTTGCACCGACCAGCACATCGGGAATAAGACGAACGTGACGATCGCCAATAATCTGCATCAACTGCATCGCGGTGTAGCTTTGGGAACCGAGCGCCTGTACACCCGCTTGATAGGTCTCTGCGCGTGCGTTACCTGTAGCTCGAATGGCATCAGCATCACCGACAGCTCTTAGCTTAGTCGCTTCGGCTTCACCGTTCGCACGTTGAATATCCGCTTTAGCTTGCAGTTCCGCAATATTCACGTTCTGTTCCGACTTCACCATTTCCTGCTGAATGTCTGCCAGTGCCGTTTCGCGCACCAGCTGTTGCCGCTGCGTTTGTGCCATTTGCTGCACTTCGTAGGTTTTGCGCTGCTCTTCAGCAATTTTACGATCGGTCTGGGTTTGCATCAGCGTCGCAGGCGGTTGGATGTCACCAATCAAGGTGTCGATCGCCTGTACGTCGTAGCCCCGCAAAGCGGTTTTGATGTACTCGGCAGCTTCCGATTGGCGATCGCTACGGGCACTGAGGAAGTCCAGCACCGTGCATTCTTGCGCCGAGTTGCGGAAGTAGTTGCCGATCGTGGGTTCCAGCACATGATCCACCAAATTTTGCATGGAACCGACGCGCGAAATCACTTTGGGCGAATCCAGCGCGCCGACGTGAATAATTTGGGCAATTTCCAGGTCGAAGGCAAACCCATCGCGCGATCGGACCGTCAGCGATTCTAGATTGGTGTCGTAGTTGTGTCGCTCGGTACGTCCCGACCAGTTCAAGACAATGTTGGTCGTGGGCACCAGTTCGACTTTCATCACGCGCGTATTGAGCGGATGCTTCCCTGGATACAGCGGCTCTGTCCACACGCCCTTATGCCCCGGTAGCACCAGATTGCCGTGGGTAAAGGAGGCACCACTGACATCTTCGTGCGCTTTACCCACATAGGCAATGACCACACCCACGTAGCCGATCGGAATCTCCGTCATGGGCAACTGCTCGACCTGGACAAACCAGGGGTTCAGGTTCCAGGAACCGGAGAGTAGAATTTGCTCTTGCAAACCACGTCGTCCGCTTGCGTGGATGAACTTTTCACCATTTTGGAAATTATTGTGTCCTGGGACAGTGCAACCTGCCATTTCACCGGCATCAATAGAAACACCGTCTAGCGTCGTGACAATGCCGACCTTATCAGACTGCACGGTGTACACGCGCATCTTCTCAGCACTCATGCCATGTTGACTGGCCGTTGCAGCCGTAATCACCTTAAACAGAGAGGTGTTGATACGGTAGGTACCTGCCGTCAGAAAACCCATCTGCCGACCTTTTTCGCCGCCATTGGAGAGGAACTTACGGGCATCCTGGTAGTTGTCGCAAGGCACAACCTTTGCCAGAATGCGCTCTGGCGGAATCGACGCGCCATCGTTAGCGACAAGCAGCGCGATTTCACCTTGCGGCACCACAATCATGGGCTGCTTTTGCACGCCATACTGCCAGGGGAACAAGCCCCAGTGCCAGCCAGGAGCCAGCGTATCAGCCTGGTAGCCCGCTTCACCATTGAGGGCAATCAACCGTCCCGCAGGTAGACGACCACCAAATTTTTTGACCACAACGCCCACTTCTTGCTCACTGATGATCACCAGCCCAGTAATGGATGAGAAGAAGATCAAGCCACCCACGACAACAATGCTGCCAACCATTAGTGGCCCAAACAGTTCAAACACGCCCATTTGCTGCACAACTGGGAAGTCTTTTCCAGACTGTACCTGAGCCAGAGTTGGAGTGGCGATCGGCGGCGTTGCCCGTTGCGTTGCAAGAGAAACTGTGGACGAAAGTGTTGCTAGCGGTTGACTACCATTCGTAACATCAGCACGGGCAGGTTGAAAAGTTGCGATCGCCCCTGCTGTTAACATCGAAGCGGCTACAGACGAAACCAATCGAACCGCTTTGCGGGACTGCCGTAGCGATCTCAATCCAGAAAGCAATGAGTGATGCTTCATATGAATAAGGCGTTGCCTTATATGTAGAGGACATTCAACCTAGCATTCCCTCTCATCGACTCGCCAAAATTTAAACTCGTCGTAATCTATTCGAGCTTGAGAGGAAGAAGCACTGAGGTGAGGATGTTCAATAGATACGTAAGGGAGCGATCACGTTACGGAAGGATGGCGATCGCTCTCTGTAGCGATTGTCTTGGGAGTCAAGGGGAATGGAAAAATCGGTTGAGCGCTCAACGCGCGTGACCCAGTGACAGCAGTGGGGGAGCGATTGAGTCGGACCGTGTCTTGTGCGGCGGCTGGCCGCAGCGGGCGTTTGCCAGGGAGTGTGAGCGCGCGGGTATGGCATTGAGCCTGACCAGGCGTTGGCGCCTACAGGCAACCAGAGCCACTTGCCAGCAAGGGTTGATCCAAGTCGCGCCTCACGGGGTTGTGGGGCGTCGCCACGCGGGTTGCCATAGACAAGCCACACCGGACGCGCGTGCGCCCGCCCGAAAGCAGGCGCTTGCCCTTGTGCTGACCACTGTCCCGGTGGTGGGCGGTGCCACCAGACACAAAGCGGCGGTGACTTGGCCGCGGCCCTGCACCGCTGGCAGAAGCTGGTCTTGGCGCTGCCAATCCGCTTGCTGGTGAGCGAGGGCTTGCATCTGCGGCTTCAAGGCGTCCAGACGTGGCGCCAACGCCTGGAGATGGTCTTCGCTGTCAGCCCGCACCGTTGGCACCGCCCGCGAGCGGCGCTGCTTTACCGCACCCTGCAGTTCGTCCCAGCCACCCGTCGCTGCGGCCACGACCCGAGGGGGTGGCGTTGGTTGGCGTTGCCCCAGCAGGGTGCGGACGCCAGCTTCGGTGTGAGGCACTTTTAAGGTTGGCCCTTGGGGCCGCAGGTACACATCTAAACGGGCGGGACAAACATCAATACCAACCCCT
>NZ_PVWK01000149.1 GCF_003003795.1 Stenomitos frigidus ULC18
GCGTTCTGAAAGCTTACCTAAATGGGATATTTCAATTGCCCCAACCTAATCGGTACCTTATTTGTTTGCTAGTCCCTTACACCAGGGGTGGAAGGCATGAGAGGGGCGATCGCACGCGCAGAACTGATTGCAGCCCAGACGCCAGATGCCTACATTCTGCAACAATTCCGCAATCCTGCGAATCCCAAAGTGCATCGCGAAACCACCGCCGAAGAACTCTGGGCAGATACCGATGGTCAAATCGATCTTCTGGTCGCAGGAGTGGGCACAGGTGGGACCATTACGGGGATCGCTGAAGTCATTAAGTCTCGCAAACCAAGCTTCAAGGCAGTGGCAGTAGAACCCAGTAACAGTCCTGTGCTGACGGGTGGCAAATCGGGGCCGCACAAAATTCAAGGCATTGGTGCAGGCTTTGTTCCGGCCATTTATCGGAGCGAGCTGGTTGATGAAGTGATTCAGGTTTCGGACGATGATGCGATCGCCTATGCCCGTCGCCTCGCTAGAGAAGAAGGCTTGCTGTCTGGCATCTCATCAGGAGCAGCTCTGTGTGCCGCCATTCAGCTTGCTAAACGTGAAGAAAACCGCGATCGGCTCATCGTCATGATCCAACCCAGCTTTGGTGAACGCTACCTCAGCACAGCACTGTTTAAAGACCTGGAGCCAGTGGAGTATGCGGTGTTGCATTAGTTGTTGGTTGTTGGTTTTTAGTTGTTAGCAAGAGGCAGAAGGCAGAAGAGGAGTCAAGAGTCAGTTGAAACTCAAAACTCAAAACTTTCATCCCTCATCCCTCATCCCTCTCTTACAACTCAAAACTCTCACCCCTTACCCTCACTCCTCACCCCTCTCCCACTCCATGCCACAATAGTTGGGTGCTATAGCGGTCTGAGGAGACGGGTTTGTGAGCGGCAGTCCGAATAACGTGGGTATTTCCATCATCTTGTACATCATCGGCATCATGCTGGTGCTGACAGCGGTGCTCATTGTGTTGAAGGGGATCGGCGTCTTAACGACGCTACCCAATTACGTCATCTGGGCATTGCTGCTGCTCTCCGTGGGGATCGGCATTATTGGTGGACTTCGCAACAGTCAGAGGCGCTAGACGGCTATGGGACGATCGCTCAAGCCAAGCATGGTGGCATTTCTCGCAGTGTTGTCGATGACAGTGCTCGTCTGGGTGCTTCGAGGCATCGGACTATTGACCTTCATTCCGGGTTCGGTGCTTTGGGTGTTGATTTTGCTCAGCATTTTGACTGCTGTTTTGACGACAGTGCGATAAGTAGGGAGTAGGGAGTAGGTTTGGAGATTGCTTAGAGATGGCAGAGGCATCGGGTGCCTTAAAACCTGCTTGTTGCGCGATCGCGCTGGGCAGCAATTTAGGTGATTCTCTCGCCACGCTAGAAGGGGCGTTGATGGTCTTAGCGCAAACTCCGGGCATTGCTGTGGCAGCGCGATCGCACTGGTATCACACCAAAGCCGTTGGACCACCGCAGCCCGACTATCTCAACGGTTGTGCGCTGCTGCAAGTCACGCTTACACCGCAAGCACTGTTAGAAGCCTTACTACAAACAGAAGCCAACTTTGGTCGCCTCCGTCGAGAGCGCTGGGGCGCACGTACCCTTGACTTAGATTTGTTGTTGTTTGATGATGTAATCCTCAACACACCTGCGCTGCAAATTCCCCATCCACGTATGATAGAACGAGCGTTTGTGCTGGTGCCCTTAGCCGAAATCGCGCCCAACTGGATCGAGCCAATTTCAGGAAACGCGATCGCGACACTAGTACAAACGGTAGACTGGTCGGAAGTTAAAAGGCTAAAGGCTGAAGGCTAAAGGCTGAAGGCTAAAGGCTAAAGGCTAAAGGCTAAAGGCTAAGAGACAGGTGAGAGGGGTCAGAATCAACTCAAACCTTAGAACTCAAAACTCCTCTCTTAAAAACTCAAAACTCAAAACTTTTTCATCCTTCATCCTTTATACTTTCCCCCCATGCCTCTCGGTCGTGAACCGCCTCAACTGCTCAAACGACGCTTGCTCTATCAAGGGCGTAAATTTGCGTTTGAAGCCAGTCGTTATCGCTTGCCGAACCGCAATGAAGGAGAGTGGGAATGCATTCGACACCCTGGCGGGGCGTTGGCTGTACCTGTAACGGCTGAGGGCAAACTGGTGATGGTCAAACAATACCGCTTTGCGGTGCAGGGACGGCTG
Organism: Stenomitos frigidus ULC18; assembly: GCF_003003795.1. Lineage (GTDB taxonomy): Bacteria > Cyanobacteriota > Cyanobacteriia > Leptolyngbyales > Leptolyngbyaceae > Stenomitos > Stenomitos frigidus_A. The sequence goes on from NZ_PVWK01000149.1 coordinate 2,202, forward strand.
CTAGAATTCCCCGCTGGGACGGTTGAAGCGGGGGAGACACCGGAAGAGACGATCCACCGGGAAATTGAAGAAGAAACGGGCTACCATGCCGATCGCTGGCAAAAGCTAGGCGAATTTTTCGTCGCTCCTGGCTACTCAGACGAAATTATTTACGCCTATCTGGCTCAGGATTTAACGTTGCTTGAAAATCCGCCGGGTCAAGATGCGGATGAGGATCTTGAAACCGTTGTGATGACGATCGCCGAAGTCGAAAAAGCCATCCAGCTAGGCGACATCAGCGACGCCAAATCAATTTGCAGCTTTGTGTTGGCACGTCCTTTTTTGGCATAGTTGTTAGCGGCTAACCCACCGGCGACTAAAGTGAGGGCTAATCGGCTCAAGTCCTCTGAAGAAGACTGGGTAAGAATTGAGTCCGTTAAAAACGGACTTGGTTCAATTAGCACTGAATTTGAATTCAGGGCGGGATGACAACGAAGCGACAGGGTTTCAGCAGTTTTGTCAGTCAATCAGGTTGTTAGCGCCTAGCTGTTATACCGATTTAAAGCATGACGGCTACAGATCCAATCGCTGGGTAGGGGCAATGCCTTGCCTTGCCCCTACAAGATGTGTCGCCTTTTCAATTCAAATTGGTATTAGTTGTTAGCAGCGAACCCCTAACCAACAACCAACAACCAATCACTAAAAACTTTGCAGCTATCCATGTCTGATCTCATTCTGTTTTGGCACCGTCGGGATTTGCGGATCTCAGACAATATCGGGTTGGCTACCGCTCGCGATCGCTCACAAAAAGTTGTGGGTGTGTTTTGCCTCGACCCTGCGATCTTAGAGCGGGATGATGTTGCACCTGCCAGAGTGACCTATATGATCGGCTGTTTGCAGTCGCTTCAAAAACGCTACATCGAAGCAAGCAGTCAACTCTTGATTGTAAAGGCTGATCCTCAGAAAGGTCTGCCAGCACTGGCAACGGCACTGAACGCCAGCGCTGTTTACTGGAATCTGGATGTGGAGCCTTATGCGAAAGCACGCGATCGCGCCGTCCAGGAAGCCCTCCAACAAGCTGGGATCGTCTTCCAAAATTTCTGGGATCAGCTTCTACATGCACCTGATGAAATTCGCACGGGAGCAGGCGAACCCTACACGGTTTACACTCCTTTCTGGCGCAACTGGATCAGTAAACCCAAAGCAGAACCTGCAACGGATTTTCAGAACGCGATCGGGCTGACGGAGCAAGAACAGAAAAACGCTCACAAAGCAGGGGGAATCGCGCTGCCGACCGCGAAAGACTTGGGCTTCGTTTGGGACAATGCGCTGCTGCTAGAGCCAGGAGAAGCCGCTGCACACGAACGCCTGGAGGCCTTTTGCGATCGCGCCATTGCCGACTATCAGGAGCAACGCAACTTCCCCTTCAATGCCGAAGGGACATCGCATTTGAGTGCAGCGCTGAAGTTTGGCGCGATCGGCATTCGTACTGTGTGGGCCAAGACCACGGAAGCGATGGAACAAACCCGTAGCGATGAAGCCCAGGATGGTATTCGCGTGTGGCGACAAGAATTGGCGTGGCGCGAATTTTACCAAACCGTGATGTACCATTTTCCGGCACTCGCGGATGGTTCCTATCGCAAACCGTTCAAAGACTTCCCGTGGGATAACAACCCGGAGCATTTCAAGGCATGGTGCGAGGGCAAAACAGGCTACCCGATCGTCGATGCTGCCATGCGTCAGCTCAACGAACTCGGCTGGATGCATAACCGTTGCCGCATGATTGTTGCCAGCTTTCTCACCAAAGATCTGATCATTGATTGGCGCTGGGGTGAGACCTACTTCATGCAAAAGCTGTTTGATGGCGACCTGTCTGCCAATAATGGCGGCTGGCAGTGGAGCGCCTCAAGCGGCATGGACCCCAAACCGTTGCGAATTTTCAACCCTGCCAGTCAATCCCAAAAGTTCGATGCTGAGGCTGACTATATTCGTCAGTGGCTGCCAGAACTACGAAGCATTGAGACAGAAGATCTGGTCACTGGAAAAATCCTGCCACTGGAGCGCGATCGCTGTGGCTATCCGGCTCCGATCGTCGATCACAACCAACAGCAAAAACGCTTCAAAGCAATCTATCAACAGCAAAAAGAAAAATAAGCAATCGTTCTCAAAGACTATCCGAAAACCCACCCTACCTCTGACCGTCTGTAGTGAAATCTATTTAAATCGACATCAAGCAACGCTAATTTTTCACCAGAAATCGGGGATCTGAACACGTCACGCATCAGCCCTATGAGTGAGTCGGAGCCCTACTCAGCAGGACTTTCAGACAATAATGGCTTGATCATCTCTAACAACTCAGGGATACTTTGCTGAATAACATTCCAAACTATATCAAGGTCAATGCGATCGTAATGATGGGCGATGCCTCATCCCCGTCGCACGGCTGCAGGGAATCGTAGGATGAGCGTCTCGAAACGGCTGAGACAAGCGTTTGGTTGCTTCACCTACAATTTCAATCTGGTACAAAATTGCCGATACGCGCATGTCTTCTGTCTCTAGATCGGAGCGACTCAGCCCTTGAGAAAACTCTAAAACTCGTTGCCCAGCCTTAGAGATATCCGCCAACGAAGCATCATCCCGAAACATAAAGCAGCCTTGCCGTGCCTAAAATTTCTTTGCGTCGAATCCAATTATGACTGCCTTCAATGGACGCTTTTGTGAGTAAATCAACCTTACGCCCAAACAACTGCTCTAGCTCTTCTTGGATATCCACAATTTCAAACCCCCATCGCGCATGAGGGAGAAACTTCACCATGACATCAATATCGCTATCAGAGCGGAAGTCATCACGCAGCACAGAGCCAAACAGGTAGAACTCCTCAATCTGCCAACGTTGACAAAAGTTGACCAGAGCGGCTTCAAGACTCGATCGCTCCGTTGCCGTTTGAGTGCTTAAGCGCGATAGCAGTTTGGGTTCTAGCTGTAGCGCGATCGCCATCGTATAGCCCTCTCAATAGTGTCACCATACTAGCGCTGAATACACTGAAACCCAAGGTGCGATCGGAGCCGTCCAATCTCATCACTTGGGTTCCCGCTCCATTTTTTGGAGCAGTATAGATTGTGCTTATTTTGCATTCAAGTGGATCGGTAAACGAGAGACAGTTACAAGCCTTTCCCGATAGAAAAGCTTTAGACACAATCCAGTTGGGCAGCTCCATGAGAGCCGCTTACTTGCTGCCAGACTCAAGCATCACATCGGCTTGTTGAGCAGGGAGCGGTTGTCCGAAACCACGCTCAAGAAAATAGCTGTTGAGAAACGTGCTAACAGCCGACAGCACAACGGGACCCAGAATTAATGCCAGCAAACCGTGAACCGCAAAGCCAGGCACAAAAACAGACGCTAACCAGAAGCAAACACCGTTCACTACTAGCGAAAACAGTCCGAATGTTACGAAGTTAACAGGTAGCGACAGCACCTTCAGTACTGGTTTGACAACAGCATTGATAAGCCCGATCGATACACCCGCCAGCAGAGCCGCAGGGAAGGTAGCGATCGTGACTCCCGGTACAGCCAGGTCAACAATCAACAAACTCAACGCGGTAATTAACGTAGTTAAAGCAAAACCAAACATAGTCATCCTCCAAAAATTAAGTAAACGAGCGACTGTGCAGTATCACAGCCTTCCAAACCGAACATTGCGCACAGATCACTAGACGGTGGTTTCCTGCTGTTTAAGCTTTTCATCATGCTTGGCAACCGCCCATAGCCCGTGAATACTACCAGGCACCCAGCCCAAAAGCGTAAGCAGAATATTAATGACCAGCGTGCTGCTCACGCCATAGGTGAGAAACACACCCACAGGTGGCAACACAACAGCCAGCACATAGCGAAGTAACGTCATCATGATCGGGGTTCTCCTTAAAAAACAACTGAACTCAAAACCGTTAGTGGTCATTGCTTTCACTCATTCATAGTCGCAAATCTCCCCCAAAATTTCTGGTGCGGGAAACCCCTGTTTTTGGCGTAAGATTCCCACCCGTCAATTTTCCGTAATCGCCGTAGGGACGAAGGCCGTGCGACCCCACAGAGGAAACCTTTTGTAGAAATCAGTGCAGTGCAGTCGCAGAACCTGGCTTCTGTAGCCGTCCAATTGGTTTATCCTGAAAAGGTACTGTTAACGGAACTTAACAGAGCCAACTTGTCTCCCGTTTACCTATGAAATGCATTATCGATCGCCGCGCTCAGTTCTCCGCCAGCCATCGTTATTGGCTGCCAGAAGTCAGTGAAGCTGAAAACTTTGAGCGGTTTGGTGCCTGCGCTCGATCGCCCGGACATGGGCACAACTACGTTCTCTTCGTCTCAATGGCAGGCGAATTGGATGAATACGGCATGGTCTTGAACCTATCGGACGTGAAGCAGGTCATCAAGCGAGAAGTCACCAGCCAACTGGATTTTTCGTTTCTCAACGATGCCTGGTCGGAATTTCAGGAAACGTTGCCGACTACCGAAGCGATCGCCCGTACCATTTGGCAGCGCTTGGCACCTCATTTGCCGATCGTCCGCATTCAGCTTTTTGAACAGCCCGAACTTTGGGCAGACTACTACGGAAACAACATGGAAGCCTACCTCACCATCAGCACCCACTTCAGCGCCGCCCACCGTCTGGCTCGCCCTGACCTCAGCTACGAGAAGAACTGCGAAATCTACGGCAAGTGCGCCCGCCCCAATGGACACGGACACAACTACCACCTCGAAGTCACCATCAAAGGTGAAATCGATCCTCGCACAGGCATGATTGCCGATCTCGTTGTCTTTCAAAAAGCAGTTGATGATTACGTTGTTGAACCCTTCGACCACACCTTTTTGAACAAAGACATTCCTTATTTCGCGGAAGTCGTACCCACAGCCGAAAACATTGCGGTACACATCCGCTCACTGTTGGAACAGCCCATTCGCAACATTGGCGCACAGCTTCACAAAATCAAACTGATCGAAAGCCCCAACAATTCCTGCGAAGTCTACAGCACTGAAGCAGAGGCAGCAGTGACATCAATGTCGGTACGTGAAGCTGCGATGGTCAAGTAGCTCTCGGCGACACCGATCGCCCCGATGCCTTTTTCTCTGGTCTGCGATCGTCGAGGCGTACCACTTTTGCTTCGCTGCTTTCGCGGGCCACCCGAATCAACAAACCGGCTGACACCAAGCTAGAAATCATGGAGCTGCCGCCGTAACTGAACAGAGGGAACGGTAAGCCCGTAGTTGGCAACGCACCTGTCGCGACTCCAATATTCAGCAGCGATTGCCCGACCATGAGCACCATGACCCCGATCGCGACGAGCCGGTAGACTGGATTTTGCGTCTTCATCGCGACCCGTAGCGCTAACGTTGCGTACGCCAACAGCATCACCATTAATAGCGCGCAACCCACAAACCCAAACTCTTCTGCAAATACCGAAAAGATAAAGTCGGTGTACTGAATCGGCAGGTAAAACAGCTTTTGCTGGGATAGCCCAAAGCCTGTTCCCCAATGCCCTCCAGAACCAACTGCCAGTAGGCTCTGCACCAACTGATAGCCGTCTCCCGTCGCATCTGCCCAGGGGTTTAGAAACGACAAGATCCGGCGGCGCTGATAGCTTCTAAAGCTGACGCTGAGGACTGCTACGCCAATACCTGCGAGCGCAGTACCACTCATATAGGGGTAGGGCACTCCTGCTGCCAGTGCCACGAGCCATAGCAAAATGCCGCAGAGAGCCGTGGTGCTCAAGTTGGGCTGTAGAAGAATGCCCACCAGCACTAGCCCAAAAATAACTAACCAAAGGACGCGAGTGCCACGCTTTAACCGATCCCATTGACCAAAGATACGTGCGCTTTGCAGCACCAGAAAGGGCTTGATCAACTCTGACGGTTGAATTTGGAAGGAGCCGAGAAAGAGCCAGCGCGTGGCACCGTTCACTGACGTACCCACGCCCGGAAGAGCCGTGATCAGAATTAGCCCCAAAATAATGATGAGAAACCAGTCGGCAATGCCAACGATATACCGCAGCGGCGAATGTACGACCAGATTGAACCCCACCAACCCCACCAGAATCCAGAGAATCTGTACTTTGAAGTAGTAAAGCCCATCATTTTTATCGGCATCGGCGATCGCATAAGACGCCGAAAATAGAATCGTCAAGCCGACCAATAACCAAAGAAACGTTAGCCAACGCAGCCAACGCGCTTCAGACGCCCAGCCCTGAGCAGACGTGTCAAAAAAAGGAATGAGCAGGCGCAGGTTCACGACAATCTAGGGATGAGGGGTAGGGCGTGCGCTTTCAGAAACCGGGTTTCTTCTGGTTAAGTCAGCAAACCCTATGTGTTTCAGAGCAGAAACCCGGTTTCTTGACTGGTACTCTAGGCTAACCAGTCTATGCCAGCTTATTGAAACGGACAAGAAATTTTGGGAAGGCGGGAGTAGGGAGTAGGGGAAGCTGGGGAGGCTGGGGGGAGCAATTCAAAACTCAAAACTTTCATCCTTCATCCTTTAGCCTTCAGCCTTTCATCCCTTCTCTCTCCAGTAAGATAGACATAGCGCTGCCTCTTTGGAAATGGACGTTGGACACGGCATGATTGAAACCCTGCAAACTCAGCTTTACTGGTTAGAGCATTTTGCCAATACGTTGGTTTCTGAACAACTGGTTCAGCTTACGCCAGCTAGTGTGGGCATCATTTTTGTAGCAGGCTTACTAACGAGCCTCACACCCTGCATGCTGTCGATGCTGCCACTAACGATCGGCTACATCGGTGGTTACGAAACCCAGTCTCGGCTACAGGCAGCAGTACAATCGACCTGGTTTGCGCTGGGGCTGGCAACAACATTGGCTGGGCTGGGCATTGTGGCGGCAGTGGTGGGCAAGATTTACGGGCAGATTGGTTTAGGACTGCCGATCGTGGTGAGTGCGATCGCGATCCTCATGGGTCTAAACCTCTTAGAAGCATTGCCCTTGCGGTTGCCCTCATTCGGTGGACTGGAATGGATCTCTAAGGATCTGCCGCAGGGGGTCCGTGCGTATTTGATTGGGCTAGCGTTTGGGCTGGTCGCGTCACCCTGCAGCACGCCTGTCTTGGCAAGCATTCTGGCGTGGATTTCGGCGACCAAAGATCCCGTCTTGGGCAGCGTGCTGCTGCTGGCTTACACCGTTGGCTATGCGGCTCCTCTCGTGCTGGCGGGTACGTTCACAGCATCGATCAAAAAGTTGCTGGAACTCCGTCGCTGGTCGGGTTGGATCACGCCCGCCAGTGGCGCACTCTTGGTTGGATTTGGTGTCTTTTCGCTGCTGACTAGAGTGGTTAGCTTTTAGTCGTTGTTTTTTGGATTGCTTCAAAACAAACAACCAGAGGATTTACGCATTTGCTCCCAAAACCCCAATGCAAAGGGCTTAATAGACTCATTTTCCCCAACCTTGGGGGCAAAGGGGCGAACTCTGATCGCTTTTGCGTCAGTCCTGAATCAAATACTAATTACCAACAACTGACCAATGGCTGTAAATCCTTCTTTTTTAACTCGTCTTTCTAGTTGGGGAAGGGTTCCTCAAGTCTATTTGAGGCGCGAACTGCTGCCCGTACTGTCTGATTTGCGGTTGGCGATCGCGCTCCTGTTGGCGATCGCGGTTTTCAGCATTGCGGGGACAGTGGTTGAGCAGGGACAGTCTGCCGCGTTCTATCAGGCAAACTATCCAGAGCATCCAGCCCTGTTTGGCTTTCTGACCTGGAAAGTGCTGCTCATTCTGGGTTTAGATCATGTCTATAGAACGTGGTGGTATCTAGGGCTGTTGATTTTATTTGGGTCGAGCCTGACTGCCTGTACGTTTACGCGACAGCTCCCCGCATTGCGCTGGTTTTCGCGCACGTCTCGTAAGTTCTATAACCAGCCACGCCAGTTTCAAAAGTTTGCCCTCAGCGCCGAATTTAGCCAAACGTCGTTAGATGATGTTTGGCCATTGCTGGAGCAAAAACGGTACACGCTGTTTCGTCAGGATGATGCCCTCTACGCCCGCAAAGGCATCGTTGGGCGGATTGGGCCGATCGTCGTTCATGCCAGTATGCTGCTGATTTTGGTGGGCGCGATCGTGGGCGCACTGACTGGTTTTATCGGGCAGGAAATGATTCCCAGCGGTCAAACCTTTCAGGTGAAGAATATTGTGGATGCGGGACCATTCGCTGCGTCGCAGATTCCGAAAGATTGGGCAGTCAAAGTGAACCGCTTTTGGATTGATTACACCCCTGAAGGTGCGATCGATCAGTTCTACTCCGATATGTCGGTGCTGGACAGCGAGGGGAAAGAGGTCAAGCGCAAAACCATTCATGTGAATGAACCCTTGCGCTATCACGGTGTCACCATGTATCAGGCCGACTGGGGAATTTCTGCAGTTCAGGTGCGCATTAACAAAAGCCCGATTTTTCAGCTACCGATGGCGCAGTTGGATACGGGTGGCAAAGGCGGACGCATTTGGGGCACCTGGATTCCGACGAAGCCCGACTTAAGCGCTGGCGTTTCCATCATCGCCAAAGACTTACAGGGCATGTTGCTGATCTACGACACCTCCGGCAAGCTGATTTCCACCGTTCGCGCGGGCATGTCTACGCCGGTGAATGGCGTAACCCTGGCAGTCAAGGAACTTATTGGTAGTACCGGACTGCAAATTAAAGCCGATCCCAGCATTCCGATCGTCTACGCTGGCTTTGGGCTGCTGATGTTGGGCGTCATGATGAGTTATGTCTCTCACTCTCAAATTTGGGCACTTCAAAAGGATGGCAATCTCTATATCGGTGGTCTGACTAATCGCGCCCAAGTGACCTTTGAACGCGAAATGCTAGAGATTTTGGACAAGTTGGAGGCGCAAACACATGATACGGCTGTAGCGGTAACGGCATGAGGCGATCGCACGATCTCGTCAACTCTTCTGTAAGGACGTTCCATGGAACGTCCTTACAGAAGCAAACAGCCAGATCACCGGCTTCTGAATCAGATCAGCCCATGCAATCAGAACTGGATCAAGAAGTCGGGGATCTTTGTCGCCAATCATGAGGACATCCATTGTTATAAATGCATCTCTGCAAACCACCACCATCGCTACAACCCAGTAACTTATTGCGAGTGATTGCACCAAGCGGCACCTTGCGAGAGTTTGAGTCCTTTCAGCGTGGAGTCGAGATCTGGCGATCGCGCGGTTATCGCATCGAACTCACGCCTGGCTACGACGATCGTTGGGGTTATCTGGCAGGCACGGATGTCGATCGTCGCCAACAGTTGCTCACAGCGCTGAAAGATCCCTATTGTCGCGGCATCCTCTGTGCGCGAGGCGGCTATGGCGGTGCCCGTTTGCTCGAAGACTGGTCGTGGTCAGGGCATAATCCCAAATGGCTGATCGGCTTTTCGGACATCACAGGTTTGCTGATGAGCCTCAGTCAACAGGGACTCTCAGGCGTTCATGCACCCTTATTGACCACACTGGCAGCAGAACCGGATTGGTCAGTGCAACGCTTGTTCGATTGGATTGAGGGGCGATCGCTGCCACCCTTGCAGGGAACGGGATGGGGTGGCGGGCAGGCTTCTGGACTTCTTCTACCTGTCAACCTCACAGTGGCAACAAATCTGTTAGGCACACCTGTACAGCCCGATTTTGCAGACACCATTCTGGCCTTAGAAGATGTGGGAGAAGCACCCTATCGCATCGATCGCATGTTGACCCAATGGCGGCTCTGTGGCGCGTTGAAACAAGTAAAAGGTATCGCGCTGGGTCGTTTCAGTCAGTGCGATCCGCCTGCCACTATTCCCAGCTTCACCGTTGAAGAGGTGCTGCGCGATCGCCTGGGCGATTTAGGTGTTCCCATCGTTTCCGATCTGCCATTTGGTCACGATGGGGCTAATGCAGCGTTGCCTGTAGGTATCACCGCTCAGTTGGACGGCGATCGAGGGCTTCTAAGCGTTGGCTAGACTGCGCCAGACTGAGCAACTCTCACGTCGTGGCGTCGATCGCTCCGCAAGATGGCACAGCTTACGGCTGGGCAGGGCGAAAGAGATGAGAGTGGCTGGGACTATAGAGTCGCGATCGGGCGGGCGATCGTACGCCTCTGTGATCGGAATGGATAAAAGCATCCGGTACCGTTGCAGCAGCTAAGGCAGGGCTAATAATGTAAAGTGTTGTACGCGTCAGATTTTCTCGCTGGGTCGTCGCCGCCATTTCGGCCAACGACACTAACCAAATTTTTTCATCCTGCCAGCCCACCCGAAAGCAAATCGCGGTAGGGGTCTCTGAGGGATAATGCTGCATCAGTTTTGCCTGTGCCGACTCCACATGTTTGGCACTCAAGTAAAGACACAGGCTGGCTTGATGGGCTGCCAGCGTCGCCAGATCTTCTGCTGGAGGCACTTCAGTACGACCGCTCATGCGAGTGAGAATCAGCGTCTGCACTAACCCTGGCACCGTTAGCTCAACCCGTAATTTTGCGGCAGCGGCCTGAAAAACACTAATCCCCGGTACCACTTCAAAAGGGACATCAGCCTCCAGCAGCGCCTGCATTTGCTCTTGCACCGCTCCATAAAGGCTAGGGTCGCCTGAGTGCAGACGAATGACGGCATAGCCCGCCTGCACCCGCGACACCATCAGCGGAAGAATTTCTTCCAATGTTTTGTCTGCAGTGCGAATCAGTTCCGCCCCAGGACGCACATTCTGCAGCAATTGCTCAGGCACCAGCGAATCAGCAAACAGAATGACGTCTGCCTGCGACAGCAGCCGCTGTGCTTTGACAGTCAGCAGTTCTGGGTCGCCAGGGCCAGCACCCACAATATAGACAGCGGGTGCTAGAGCCGTATTGCTATGTGGTTTAAGTGGATCAGTCACAGAAGCAAAGGGTGAAGGGGCAAGCGGTCTGTCGAAAAATCTAGGCAGTGTTGGAATTTCTCCGGACGGGGAACGCTAGCGCAGAAGAATAGAGTGGTAGATGCACCCTGATTTCGCCCTGGAGCCTTGGCTCTGGGGTGTTTTTTTGGAGTTTTTCACGCCTGCAAGGCACTTAGAGACTGTAAAGAAATAATGTCATAGTCTGTAGTGGTCAGTCATCATCAGTCAGAGAAAAGCTGATAGCTGATAGCTGATAGCTGATAGCTGATAGCTGATAGCTGATCCAAAAGTATGCAGTTATTTTTTAACAAGTGCTTAGGGCATTCTGTTGGAAGGCTGCGATGAGTCTGAGGTCTGAGGCTCACTTGGTGCCGCTATATCTGGTAAGGGTCGATGGAGGACATACAGCCAAATTAAGCCCAAAAGACCGATCGCGATCTGGGTCAGACTCACAACCTGGGCGATGCGCAACGGGCCTAGCATCAAACTATCCGTCCGCAGCCCTTCAATCCACAGGCGACCACAGCTATACGCCACCAGATACACCAAAAAGAGTGTGCCAATCTTCAAGCGCGATTTCGCTTTCAAGCCCCAGAAAAAGAGCGCAATCAAAACACTGAAAACCATCACGTTCCAGAGTGATTCGTACAGAAAAGTGGGATGAAAGTACTCAAACCCTTCATAGCCAGCGGGACGGCGTTCTAACGGGATGTAGAGCTTCCAGGGCAAATCTGTAGGACGACCAAACGCTTCTGAATTAAAGAAATTGCCCCAGCGCCCGATCGCCTGTCCCAAAATCAGCGATGGCGCCACCAGATCCGCCAGTTGCCAGAAGGAAATACGGCGAAGGCGGGCAAACAGCAAGCTGGCTAAGAGTCCGCCCAGAATGGCACCATGAATGGCAATGCCGCCCTTCCAGATCGCAATAATTTGGTCGGGGTGTTGAGCATATTCTTGCCACTGAAACGCCACATAGTAAAGCCGCGCGCTTGGAATCGCGGCAATAACCAGCCACAGCGCCAGGTCGCTTAATAAGTCTGGGTTGATGCCTCGACGATTGGCTAACCACTGTGCAAGCGTAACGCCAATCAACACAGCAGACGCGATCAAAAACCCATACCAGCGAATCGAAAAGGGACCCCAGTCCACGAGCATCGGGCCAGGAGAGGTAAATTGGACGGCGAGCGGTAAGTCAACCGGGAGCAGGGCGCAAAAGTGGAGAAATGGCATGTTGCGATCGGAGTTAATCGTTGAATAAGCCAGACAGGATGCGATGTAACCACATACTCAAAATTGTAAGTTGCGCCGAGCCTTCTGGCAGAAACTTGGGCGTGCAGCCAGTGTGCAAGTGCTGTGATGCTTGAGGCTGGGTTTTCACTTCAGTCCAGCCTGCAGTTCACAAATCTCCACCAAGCATTGCTTATCTACCTCAAAAATTGCACCCGAAAGGGGAACTCTTACCATAGCTGCTTTTGAACCACCAACGATGAGTGATCTATGCCCAAGCGTTCCTCCCCGGTCTTGCCCAACGATCGACCCAACCAACCGACCGACGCGCGTATCTCCCCGCCTTTCCTCTGGAATACTGTTCAACGGACGGTAATCAAGTTTGTAGAGCCTCTTGGCTTTCAGCAGACGATCGCAGCACCCGATCAGACCGAGGCGGTTATGGTAGCCATGCAGCGTTTAGTTACCATGATCAACACGCTGCAAGCATCGCCACGATCGCCGCTAGAGGACACCTCCAAACGCTTGCTGAGCAAGGCGCAAACGCTTGCAGCCTTAATCCCCTACGTTAGCGAAGAAGCCTATGACGTTTTGGAAGCATTGCAGGAGGCAGAAAGCAGGCAGACTCAACACTCAACACTCAACGCGCTTCCTCCCGGTTCCCCCTTGATCACGATCGATACCCTCATCCCTTCGCTCCTTTGGTGTCTGGCGCGGAGTTCTTACAGCATGATGCAGCTCATTGAAGGCGCCAGGGTAAGGTGCTGGCAACCAGAGCAAGGCTGGGCTTTCGGCATGTTACGGTTAGTCGTCATGCTCAAAGCAGAAACATCGATCGAGCATTGGTGTTTTGATCTAGCAACGGGATATCCGGTTGAGGCACTGTTAGAGCCAACCGCGATCGTCCAATCCGATGAGCATCTTCTTCCCATCCGACCGCTTGCTTCGGCTGAAGATGGCACGAGCAGCGCTGACTGTCAGGCTGGTCGACAACTGGAGGCGATCTTACAATCACTAAAAACCGAACGCTTTGGGCTTCAAACACTCCTGCAAGGAATAGCGGTAGAGCTGCTACAACCAGGATCGGACTGGCAAGCAGGCAACCTCCAACTCCAATTGGGCTTTGACTTTAGCGCTCAAACCCTTGATGCTATCAGCAGCCACGAAGACCTGCGCTTGCCCGAATTAATTGAAGCGGAACTGATGGAGGAAGGGAGCAGGGTCACTCCAAATAAAGCAACACAATTTTCGACAGCAGCACCATTCACGCAGACGATCGCGAGTCGTATGACCCAAGCCCATGTCTCTATAGTCAACCCGGTGGGTCAGGCGCTCAGTCCGACAACCCTCGTGCAAGTAACAGATGCAGATAGACTGGGGCGCTACACTCAATTGTTCACGCAGCAACAGCTTGCGCAAAGCCTTGTCCAACCGCACCACCAGCAGACCCACAGCGATGATGAGCAGACCCAACTGAGGCTGATTGTGCAAGCAGCGATCGCCTGTGCGCACCAGCTTAGAACGCCTGACATTGATCTTGCGCAACCTATGCTGCTCATGGACGAACTCGTGCCAAAACTGTTATGGTCACTGACAAGCAGCACGGGCGAAATCATGCAACTGCTCGGAGGCATTCCCGCACAAGTGCTGCAGCCCAATGCCGACTGGCAGCAAGGGACATTGCGACTGGTTGCAGCGCTGCACCTCAAAGCGGCTGATGTTGAATACATACTTGATTTGTCAACGGGTCGATCGGTACTCACAAACATGACGCCATTGGAATTGGGCACGATCGTTCAAACTAGCACCACGATGGGCTCACAACCAAACACGATCGAAACGCTGACAGCCGACCTAACGCACCAGCTTGATCATGCCATGTTGGCATACAGAATCTTGCGAGACGGTGTTGCGATCAAATGGCTTGAAGATGTTGAGCAAGATTGGCAGCCTGGTGCAATGCAGCTTAGTTTGAGTCTTGCATTTGTAGCTGATACACACTGATGTATACCTACGCTTTTTTAAAAACGCCCCTCACACCCTTGACGCTCCCAAAAGGAATCACCGCCTTTGTCCAAACCACGAATGCCGGTCAACTGTCAGCGATCGTTGAGCCAGCAGTCACTTTGGAGCACCTCCCGCAAGACGACGCATCATTAGTACAAGCAGTCTTAGCGCACGATCGGGTGATTCGTAGCCTGTTCTTGCAGACCACTATTCTGCCTCTGCGGTTTGGTACGAGTTTTAACTCCTTGCCAAGCTTACTTGCACACCTACAGGCGCATCGGCAGGCATATCTGGGCAAACTTGCTCAACTGGAAGGTCAAGCGGAATACATGCTTAAGCTCACTCCCATACCGTTTCCAGAGGTAGCGATCGCCTCAGACATTAGAGGGAAAGACTACTTTATTGCCAAAAAGCAACAGTATCAAGCCCAGCTGTTGTATCAAAACCAGCAGCAAGAAGCTTTAAGGCAAATTGAGCAGTCAGTTGCTCAAACCTATCCGCATCATTACATCAACGAGTCACAAACTGGAGAGAAGACGCTTTATCTATTAGTTGCGCGCCATCTTGACAGCCAACTTTGGCAGCAGATTCAAAGCTTGCAGCAAAAAAGTCCGCACTGGGAGCTAACTCTGGGAGAAGCGTTGCCACCGTATCACTTTGTAAGCGACACAGTTTCGTAACAGGCTCGCTGAAAGACAGCCGCTCTCATTCAGAACACCAATCAGCGCACCTATAGCTAGACAGCTGAGCAGCCAATACGACTAAAAAATTACGTTAATAACGGCAACCGATGAGGCCTTCTGACGTACTTGCAGAGTCTCAGTTCAGTCCCTTGATTGTTCCACTGAACCTGGTCAAAAATTTGATGAAGAAGATACATCCCGCGCCCACATTCTTGTTGTTCACAAGGAAGCGCACGTTCAAGCTCAGGCTCGGTTGCGTGAGGTCTCTGGAAACCGCTACCCTGGTCAGAAATGACCCACCAGTGCTGGTTTGCAACCACCGAGAAACGAACAAGTACAGTCTTTCCAGGGTCTAAAGCGTTACCATGCTTAGCAGCATTCACTAATGCTTCCTGTAAACCTAAACGAACCTCTGCCTTCCAGTGCTGTGGAATTTCTTCCAGCAAGAGATCCAAGACAGGAATGAGGTAGAGCGTAGAGGCAAAGCTAACCGTGTTCCAGTGACGTTTGACAGGACGGGATGAGACAGCAATCACTCAGAAAACCCTATAGCTTTCAAATGGATGAATGCAACCCATGACTTGAAGACTAGATATTCATGCTTTATTCAAGCTCTAGTCAGTCAAGTAGAGGGTTTGCCTAATGAGCGTATTGAAGGCGGACGTTGATCCTAATCAAGCTTCAAAAATGTTCTCCAGACTGCTCTCTAAGCCAAAGTAGGCAGAGCTAAAAAGGGTTTAGAAAAAATATTCTGCTTTCGGAATCCCCCAACAGGATGAATCCCACTATATGCATAGTATCAAAATATGTTTGAAAATGCACCCCTAATGTGAATTCTCACTTCATAAGCGATCGCTGAGGCATCACCAGGTGCGATCTGAAAGCAGTTGTTTACGGATGTTATCCTCTTTCAATACTCCCAAGCCCACTGCTAATCATAAAGATTTGCACATACAAAAAGCGCTGCGATTGAACGAGGCGATCTGAAGAACCAAGTTAGACGCCTGTTCAACGTCAGTCGCAGTGCCAACCTCTAGCTGAGTCTTACTGAGGGCTATAGCCCGTAGCCGATCGCTGGCAGCTAAACTGCCCCCACGCGATGGCTTGTCCGCACGCGCATCACCCATGAAGAAACTCAAACTCGGTGTACCTGTCTCACCAACCGGACTGGTAATATTCTCTATCGGCTCCGTTCAATTGGGGTCCGCGATCGCCAAGTCGCTTTTAGCAGAAACCAGTCCGGCGGGCATTGTCCTTTTACGAGTGGGATTCGCAGCGATCGTGCTGTTCTGCCTATGGCAACCCCGTCTAAACGATCGCGTCTACGCAAGCCGTTGGTTATTATTTGCCTTTGGGTGTGCGTTGGCGCTGATGAATCTCTCGTTCTATAGGGCGATCGAGCGGATTCCACTGGGGATCGCCGTTGCGCTTGAATTTATTGGTCCGTTGGGCATCGCTCTTGTCCACTCGCGGCGATGGCTGGATGGTCTGTGGGTACTACTGGCAGGCACTGGAATTATCTTACTAACGCCCTTTGCAGGCGTTACGCTTGATCCGCTGGGCATCGGGCTGGCAATGGTAGCTGGTATGTGTTGGGCTGTCTATATTCTGCTATCAGCACGCATCGGGCAGACGTTGGAGGGAGGCGAAGGGTTGGCATGGGCAATGGCGATCGCCACCCTGATCCTGTTACCCATTGGTGTCTTCACAGAGGGCACAGCCTTGCTCCAGCCACACTTGTTGCTGATGGGGTTTGGCGTAGCGCTGCTTTCTTCTGCCATTCCCTATTCGCTCGATTTAGCGGCACTACGAGGCTTGTCTGTAAAGGTCTTCGGCATTCTGCTAAGTCTAGAACCGGTTGCAGCGGCGCTGGCAGCATTGTTGATACTCAACGAAAGGCTGTCACCACAGGCGATCGCAGCCATTCTGATAATCACTCTGGCAGCGGCAGGATCGTCCTACTTTGCACCGCGTCAACCCCATCAAAATTAGCGTTAGCCCAGTAGTGCAGCAGCGTGTAGTGTGTAAGAAGGACAAAGCCGTGATGAAGTCAGGATGATATCTATGAGCCTTGATACCTATAGCGATCCCGTTGCAAAGCTGCTGACCTATGGCGATTGCCATGAGATGGATTTACACGACTGGCACAACTATCCTGAAACCGTTGGTTTAACGGCTAACGACATTCCTGAGCTGATCCGCATGGCAACCGATCCCGCATTTTGGGCCTTAGAGAGTGAGCAGCTGGAAGTCTGGGCACCCATCCACGCCTGGCGATCGCTAGGACAGTTACATGCAGAAGCAGCGATCGCTCCACTAACCCAACTTTTTGGGGAACATGATAGCGACTGGATCACGGAAGAAATCCCCAAAGTCTACGCCATGCTGGGTCCAGCCGCCATTCCAGTCTTGGCAGACTACCTGACCGACGCCTCTCATGAAACGTTCGCACGCAATACAGCCGTTGACTGCCTGCTAAGCATTGCCCAATCGCACCCAGAAAGCCGTGATGCCTGTATTGCACCGATGCTACAGCAGCTAGAGTCCTTTGCCGAAAATGATATCACCCTTAATACCATTCTGATTGGTGACCTGCTGGATCTTAAAGCAGTCGAAGCCGCGCCGTTAATGGAGCCGGTCTTTGCCGCCGAACAAGTAGATGAATTTATGGTGGGAAGTTGGGCTGGGGTGCAGGTAGAACTGGGTCTCAAGCAAGAATCGGACTTTGACCCTGACGCGCTGAAGCCAAAGATGTCACCAGAACTGACTGAGATGCAGCAATTACTCAAGACCCTTGAGGCGCTGGACTCAAAACCCCAGGGCTTTGGTAAAGCGACACAGCCGAAGGCGCAAAAGGGCAAGAAAAAGAAGAAAAAGTAGGGGCGTACGCCCCTACTTCCCAAATGTCGCTACTATCCTGGACAATCAAAGCGATCGCTTCAACGGTTTGCAATGGACCCTCAACTCGCTCAACTGGTGGTTAACGGCCTGGCAGTCGGCAGCATTATTGCCCTGGCGTCGATCGGGCTAACCTTGACCTATGGCATTTTGCGCCTTTCTAACTTTGCCCACGGTGATTTTATGACCCTGGGCGCGTATCTGACACTGCTGGTTAACACCGCCGGACTCAATATCTGGCTCTCGATGCTGGTCGGCGCAGGCATGACGGTGCTTGCTGTGCTAGCGAGTGAGAAGCTAATCTGGTCACCCATGCGGGCTCGTCGAGCCAACTCCACCACACTGGTCATTATCTCAATCGGGCTGGCGTTGTTTCTTCGCAACGGCATTATTTTGGTATGGGGTGGCGGCAACCAGAGCTATAATCTGCCCGTTTCTGAAGCTATTCCCGTCTGGGGGCTACGGATCGCCTATTACGATATTGTCGTCACTGTGCTAGCAGTCGTAGCGATCGCCGCTCTCCATTACCTGCTGCAAAATACTCGCATTGGTAAAGCCATGCGTGCCGTTGCCGACGACATTGATCTGGCTCGCGTCACAGGCATTAATGTCGATCGCGTCGTAATTTGGACCTGGATTATTGCTGGTGGCTTAACGGCACTGGGTGGCAGCATGTTGGGCTTGGTCGAAGCGGTGCGTCCCAACATGGGCTGGTTTTTGATCTTGCCACTGTTTGCGGCTGTCATTTTGGGCGGCATCGGCAACCCTTATGGCGCGATCGCCGGTGCGCTTGTGATCGGCGTTGCCCAAGAAGTTAGCACCTATTGGCTCCCCACTGAATACAAGCTTGGAGTCGCCCTCCTCCTCATGGTGTCCGTACTGCTATTTCGCCCTCAGGGACTCTTTAGGGGAATGGTTTAGGAAACAAGTCAAGTAAGTTTGCCTCGTCAGTCGCCCGTGATTCATGCGTTCATGCCAAGCATGAGCCGTAGTTCACCACTAGCATCACTAATGCCTCACTCCGGTACATCAACCACACACGACTGACGACAACCGACAACGAATACACTCTAAATATTCAAGTAGCCTGCATAGATTGCAGCAACGAAAAAGTTCACACCCAGCAGAAGCAGCGCCCAAAAGGTGCGAAAAGGATAGGGAGGACTTCCTGTTTTAGTAACAGGAGTAGCTGGTTTCTTTGCCCGTGCAGTCATAAAGAGACTCCTTAGAGATTGACTTTTTTAAGAAATACCAAAGAATGCTGACCTTGGTAATGCCATTGGACGAATCTTAACGTCTAGAACGCCCCTAACACTATCTTCCTTCAAGCAATGAGTCCGGTCGAGCGATGACCGAACCGTTGGAAAGCGTTGCAAAAGGGGCATAGTTCATTAAGACTGCGTCATCAACATTTCATCGGCTTCACCCGCATGGTAAGAGCTGCGAACAAGCGGCGCCGATCGCACATGGGTAAACCCCATAGTCCGTGCCACTGCTCCCAAACGATCGAACTCTGCGGGCGTCCAATATCGCTGCACTGGCAGATGTTCCAGCGAAGGACGCATATATTGTCCGATCGTGAGTCGATCGCAATTCACTGCCCGGAGATCTGCTAGCGTTTCCAGCACTTCTGCCTCCGTTTCACCGAATCCCAGCATCAGCCCTGACTTTGTCGGCAGCAACGGGTTAAGGGTTTTGACCACCTGAAGCACACGCAGCGATCGCTCATATTTTGCTCCACGCCGTACAGGCCCCTGCAACTGTCGCACCGTTTCGATATTGTGGTTGTAGCAGGCAGGCAGCGCGTTCACGACCGTCGCAATGCGATCCCGCTGAAGATCATGGGGGTCGCCGCCATCACGTCCACCCCAAAAATCAGGTGTCAGCACTTCGACCTGGGCACCCGGGCTACGCTGATGAATCTGGTTGATCGTCCGTGCGAACCAACTTGCACCTTGATCAGGCAAATCATCTCGCGTGACCGAGGTGAGCACAACGTAGCGGAGTCCCAACAAGCTTACTGATTCAGCTATTTTTTGTGGTTCTTCTGGGTCGAGCGGCATTGGTGCATGTCCCTTATCCACCTGACAAAAACCGCACGATCGCGTACAGGTAGGCCCCATGAGCAAAAAAGTTGCGGTTTTCTGGGCGTAACACTCACCCCGATTAGGACAACGCCCTTCTTCGCAAATGGTATGAATTTGGCGCTGCTTAATAATTTGCTGCACCGTCGAAAGCTCACTGGCTCTAGCGATGGGACGTTTCAACCAATCTGGCAAATTTTCTACCATTGAGGCAGAGCGAGGGGACACAGAATTAAGCGCATTTGTTTCAGCAGGCATTAAAGTTGGGCACACTACTTAGAACAAGGCATTGCCTTCTCAAATTCTAAGGGATTAGATTCTAAAGAATGAGCGAAGGGGGTCTAACCGCTTGTACAGTGGATGCAGATATGGATCAAAGACACTCAGCTCTTGCAGTGTGTCTCCTTTACCCAATTATCGGCTAATTGCGAATGCATTTGACCCAGTCATCGCCTGTGGCTCTACCTGCAGTCATCTGGGCGGGCATCATTCTGCTGCGTTGAGACTAAACTAGATTGTGCTTCGGCAGGATTACCGTCTAATCTAAATACAGTTCACTGTTTAATTGTTACTATCTAAGTCTTCATCCTTAGCAAGTTAGCAAATGATCCGCCTAGAACTCATGCGCTCCAGCCGGATTGAACAGTCATCATATCCCAAAACTGTGAGCTCTCATCCTTCTCGCTAACCTTGCAGTCTCTACCAGAGGAGTTCAGTTGTGGCAAGTCACAAGATCCTGGTCATTGATGACAGTAATGTCATCCGAAACATGGTTCGGGACATGTTACCCAAAGGTAATTTTGAAGTCCTAGAAGCAAAAGATGGCGTCCAGGGGCTTGACCTGATTCGTCAAGAGCGCCCTAACCTGATCATGTTAGATTTCTTGCTGCCTCGACTGAGTGGTTGGGAAGTTTATCAGCAGATTCAGATTCAGAAAGACTTACAGGCAATTCCGCTAGTGCTGATGTCTGGTCGGAAGGAAGAAGTCACCGAAAAGCTTCAGGAGCCGTTTGAGTACTTTGAGTTCGTCCAGAAGCCATTCGATCAGAAAGAGCTGATCGATGCAATCAAAGCCGCTATGGCAAAGGCGAAACGGCGTCCAGCCACAGTTGCCCCTGCTCCAACGGCAGCACCCAGTGTAGCTGCAGCTCCAGCAACCGATCTACAAGCTCTGAACGAAAAAATTGTTGCGATGCAGGCCGAAATTGATGGCTTGAAAAAGCAAATGAGCCAAATCCTGAACTTTATCAGACAAAAGCTGAAATAGCGGCTAGATGCTGACTGTAGCTAGATTTGACCCAAATCATGCCTTGTAGTGGGCATGGAGGGTTCATATCAACAGTTGCGAACAGTACTGCCAGCCGCTTATAAGAAGGCTAAAAAGTGTTTGCTGCTTTTACTGATCGAGCTGATAGAGAACCTGTAACTTGTTGCCTGACGATGGATCATCAGCAGGGTAAACGCCTAGCTGGCTGGTTCCTCGCTCTGGGCTCACAATCAGCTCCACCTTTTTATCCAAACGTAGCCCTCTCTCGCTGCCTGCTGGGACATCGGTGCTGCTTTGCGGTGACTTTGAAACTGGGGCAGACGTTGATGGTCTGGACACTGATCGTTCTTGCAGCCCATCCAGAGAAGCGGCAGAACCCATTGGCTTCGCTTGGGCGAAAGTTGGGGTAGCTAGGCTAGTCAATATGGCAGCGGTACCGAAAGCTGCGATCGCTTTGAACATGATGGGTACTCCTGACAGTGTTCTATATTTTTGCTTTGGCGCTCAAACATACAACTCACACCATCGATGCTCCTGGTGCTCTACGAAGGCACAAGGTTGTATTTTTTTAGCTTGACTAAAATCTAACAAAATGTGTGATAAACAGCATCATGCCTGCGGCAGAGTAGTTGCATAGTTTCACTGCAGGACTTGAGACAATGAGCTGTAGACGATAGACTAAGGAACTCAGGCAGCGAGCGAAGCCCCCGTTTGAATTCAACGTTTAGAGTCAATCTCCTATGGCTGCATCCTTTTCCTTTGATGTCGTAAGTGAGTTCGATCGACAGGAGCTCGTGAACGCTCTCGATCAGACGACTCGTGAGATTCAGAGTCGCTACGATCTCAAAGATACCAAAACCACCCTTGAGTTAGGCGAGACAGCGATTACAATCAACACCAGCAGTGAATTTACCCTGGAGGCCATCCATACACTGCTACAAACAAAAGCTGCCAAGCGCAACTTGTCGCTGAAAATTTTTGACTACGGTAAAATTGAATCGTCCAGCGGTAATCGGGTGCGACAAGAAATCACACTGCGCAAAGGCATCAGCCAGGAGATTGCCAAACAGATTTCTAAGCTCATTCGAGACGAGTTCAACAAGGTACAGGCATCGATTCAAGGTGATGCTGTGCGAGTGAGTGCGAAATCGAAAGATGACTTGCAGGCTGTAATGCAACGCTTGAAGCAGGAAGAGTTTCCGATGGCGCTGCAATTTACTAACTATCGGTAGGGGATGGTCAAGAGGGATAGGGTGTAGGGTAGAAGTTAAACAGAACGCGATGGCGGGTACCCATGCCAGATCACCAGACTGAAGCTCACATTGGCACTCACGATGTGCATAAAGGACGCTTGCGGCTTTGGTGGGAAACCCTGTCTCCTGTAGCAAAAGCGCTACTGATTATGCTGGCAGCACCATTGTTAGTGTTGAACGGTTGGGCAATCTTCGCGATCGCTGACTACTTCCATTCTCTCATCGTCATTTTGGTTGGGGCTTCGCTCATCGCCTTCCTCCTCAACTATCCCGTTAGCATCATGCAGCGGCAGGGCGTGCCGCGCGGACGAGCAGCGATCATCGTCTTTTTGTTGGCGCTGTCAGTGCTGCTGGCCGGCGGCATCACGCTCGTACCAAGCGCGTTGGATCAAGCCCGTCAGCTTGTGGCACGGTTGCCAGAGTGGTTTGATTCGGGTCAACGCCAGCTCATTATTTTGAATCAGCAGTTGGAAGGCACCAATCTACCGCTAGATTTGAGTCTTCTGGCAGAGCAGGTGAACGATCGCCTCAAAAGCCAACTGCAGCTCATTGCCGCTCAGGTCTTAAGTGTCGCAGTGTTCACTGTCACTAGCCTTCTGGACGTGCTGTTGACGCTGGTGTTGACATTTTACTTGCTACAAAATGGCGATCAGCTTTGGGAAAGCCTGGTCGGGTGGTTGCCTGACAAAGTGCAAAAGCCTTTTTCGGAGACACTGCGGCTGAGTTTCCAAAACTACTTCCTGAGCCAGATTATTCTTTCAACCTGCATGGGGTCAATTTTGACCCTCATCTTCTTGTGGTTGGCAGTGCCCTTTGGGTTGCTGTTTGGCTTGACGATCGGCGCTATGGCGCTTGTGCCCTTTGGTGGCTCGGTAGGTATTGCCTTAGTCACCCTGCTGGTTGCCTTGCGCGATATTGGCTTAGGCGTCAAGGTGCTGGCAGCATCGTTGATTGTGCAGCAAATTCTGGAGAATCTGGTCGCACCGCGTGTCTTAGGGAGCGTCACAGGTCTAAATCCAGTCTGGATCTTTGTTTCGATTTTGACAGGGGCTCGTGTCGGCGGACTTCTGGGCGTCATTGTCGCAGTGCCAACCGCTGTGGTCGTCAAAAACATTCTCGTGGCTGTGCGGTCTTCTAGAGGAACAGGTGGGGCACGATCGCACTCAGCTAGCAATCTTGTGACTCACAGAGAGGTTGCACTCAGCCAAGAGACAGAAGCGATTGAGCCTCTCAATACACCTCATGGTGAACCTGCAACAAACGAGCAAGCACCTGTCAAAGAGCGTCTTTAGAACGTGCTTTCCTTCATTAATTGCAAGACGGCGATCGTTCGAAATTTGCCTGTGCTTAACCAGTAACCCTCATTCTAGTGAGGACTGGCTAGTGGGACTGGGCAATTGAAGGCCAAACTACGTTGCACCCAAAATCATTGCCCCATTAAGCCAATAAACAGGTCTCTTGCAGGTTGCTTTGAGAAGAACAATCGAACATTTAGAAGACATATTTAGAAGACAGTAAATCAGCGAATGGAGATAAGCAATTCAGGCTCTTTGCTTCCATTCTTGTGCTAGCTACTGGTTAACGATCGCGCTCATCGATCAGCCCCTCTTATGAGTCATTGGCTCAGAGGGTGTGGAGAAGTTTGACTATTTTTTGATCGCTTTTAAATTTTTGTTAAGAATTTTCATTGCGAATGGTAAAGCGATCGTGGTCGTGTGGAAAACCTTAAGTTTTTCTGTGGAAAAGTATGTGGAAAACCTGTACAAAACCCGCCACGATCGTGGATAAGCTGAATGAGTATAAATACTCTATGAAAAGTTCACCCTGTTTTCCACAAGTTTTCCACAGGTCTAGAGCCATCTCAAAGAATTGACCAGTCGTACTTCATACAGTTCTCCACATTTTCCACAGCCTCTACTACTACTGTTTAAATAAGAATTACTTAAGTCCGGAGTAGAGAAAGAAGCGATCAAAACGCCAAAAAGGACAGGCTGGATTGTTCAAAACAAGGGTGCTAACATACGCAGACAACGCCTTCACCCGCTACAGATAGCGTTTAGCTCTTCCAATCCAGCCATACAAACCCCAATCCACTCGCTCAGTCTGCCCCAATTCCATCCCAACGCCCCACTCTCTCAACGCAAAGGTCGAACTCCCATGAAACTGGTTTGCTCTCAAAGTAGTCTCAGTGCCAATCTTTCGCTGGTCAGTCGTGCCGTCTCATCGCGTCCGAGCCATCCGGTGCTAGCAAATATTCTCCTGATTGCGGATGAAGCGCTGCAGCAAGTCAAGCTCAGCGCCTTTGACCTCAGTCTTGGCATTCAAACGAGCTTTCCAGCCGATGTGGTTACAGGTGGAAAACTGACCCTGCCAGCCAAATTATTGACCGATATCGTCTCACGTTTGCCAGAAGGCGACATCACCCTTGAGGATGGCAACGATGAAGCCACCAATGCCGCGGACACTAACTTCTTAACCACTCTGACGTGCGCTTCGGGACGCTATCAGGTGCGTGGTATGTCAGCCGAGGAGTTTCCTGAACTGCCAGTGGTTGAAGAGGGCGAAGTGGCGCATCTTTCCGTGGAGAGCTTGATCGAAGGGCTGCGGAGTTCCTTGTTTTCTGCCAGCAGCGACGAAACTAAGCAAGTCTTAACGGGTGTTCACCTGACGATGCAAGCCGATGGGTTGGAGTTTGCTGCCACTGATGGGCACCGCTTGACCGTTGTGCAAACGGTGAACGCGGACGCTATTGAGGGTGGAGCCAAGCCCCTTGACCCCGAAAAAGCACTGGATGTCACGATTCCTGCCAAGGCGTTGCAAGAGTTGGCAAAAATGCTGGAGCGACAAACCGTTAGTAATGTTGCCGTTCACTTTGACCACAGCCAGGTGGTGTTTGAATGGACGGATCAACGGCTTACCAGTCGTCTGCTAGAAGGGCAGTACCCCAACTATCGCCAACTGGTACCCCGTCAATTCTCTCGCCAGATTACGGCGGAACGACGGCTTTTGCTGAGCGCTTTGGAGCGCATTGCGGTGCTGGCAGACCAGAAAAACAATATTGTCAAACTGACCCTTGATAGTACCAGCCAGCTATTGACGCTCTCGGTGGACGCGCAGGACGTTGGCAGCGGCAAAGAAACGATTCCAGCCCAGATTACGGGCGATGACCTCGATGTAGCGTTTAACGTGAAGTATCTGATGGATGGCTTGAAGGCGATCGCCACCACCGAGATCCAAATCCAGCTCAACACAGCAACAAGTCCCGCGATCGTCACCCCCCTCGGCAGCATCAAAATGACGTACCTCGTCATGCCTGTCCAAGTTAGGGGTAACTAAAAGAACAACAACAATGTAAACAAGGTACTAAACCAGGGGGTTTCTGTTCTTTGTAGACACGCAATTATAAGTCTGTCGCTATTGTAAACAATGTGTTTAATGGAGGATGTGAGCATGGTTTCGCTTGACTCTTCGTGATAGTTAAGCCAAAAAGCAAAGGCAAGCACTGATTGTAGATCAGTGCTTGCCTTTGCCGAAAAGTTTGGGGGTGTGGCGGAATCAGCAGACGCACCGGACTCCTAATCCGGCAACCTGGCAGGGTTTTGTGGGTGCAAGTCCCACAAAACCCACGATCGACAACAGAACATAGACGCAGCTTTGGAGGTCACGCTTATGCCCTAAAGACAAGAGTTTTCCTAGGACTCTCATCTACCCAGGTGAGGACTACAAGCTAATAAAGATTGCAAGTCGAATACGTTGGGATTAGATTATATGATGGCATCTTTCGACAGACTGCTACATATAGTGTCACCCAAGATCCCGCTTGTCAAGCATGTTGCATTCTGTTGCGGCTTGCAGTCCTCTACCGCAAAACACTTGCGTACATACCGTTAGAGGACACAATAATGTCTAATTCTCCAAAAGGCACTGCTTTGGTTTACGAAGGCTCGATGATTCACCGCAACGCTAAAAATGGGCTGGTCTGACTGACTGACATGTGGAAGGCAGAGGGTAGTCCCGCCACCAAGCGGACGATTGACTGGCTTCGCTTGGGCGCGACCCAAGATCTCCTTAAAAACTATATTTCTAAAAGTGGTGCCACACCACTTTTAGATGTAGACGGATTGATTGTCGGCATTCCATGCGTCTTAGAAAGAAAGCCTGGGAGATATGGTGGCACTTATGCGACCCCTCAGCTAGCAACTGATTACGCTCAAGTTCTATCCGTCGATTTTCACGAATGGGCTTTGAACGCTCTTGTAGAGCGAATCGAAGAAGAATCTAATCCTGAACTTGCGTACAATCGTGGTCGTGAACGGGCTGTTAAAGGCTGGAAACGACAAGGAAGGTCTGATGACTGGATTCAAGACCGAGTGAATGGGATCGAGAACTATAAGCAGCACACATCCGTACTCCATGCTCATGGGGTTAAAGCGGGGAAAACCAATGGCTTTGCTTCCTGCGCAGATGCAATTAACGAGAATGTTTTAGGGTTTCGCTCTAAAAAAGCAAAAGTTGTCTTAGGGCTTACCAAAAAGTCAGCCCGATTGAGAGATAGCTTGAGTCGATTGCAGCTAACCGCTCTTAGCTTTGCTGAAGCGATGGCTGACGATGATATTGCAGCACGATCTCTCCACGGGAACATCGCCTGCCGTGATGCGTGTTCCAAAGCTGCTGAAAGAGTGGTTGTGGCAGCTAAAGGCGCTACACGGATTAAGTCTGCTTAGTACAGACGTTTTATTTTGGCGCACTTAATGGGTGTCGTTTCAGCATTTCTTCGAACGATACCCATTCTTCGTTTACTGTTAAAACAAGAATCTGACCATCATCTTGTGTGCTTGCCATCGCAATGCCTTCGCCATTTGCCCAAGAAAACCACTCGTTGAACATCTTCAAATCTACTTTCTGAGCATAACTATCGTTAGGTCTCCACTCTTCTTCAATGGCTCGTTTAAGCCATCCTCCTGGGTTTCCTATGCTGCTAGATCACCCTTTCATTCTCCTAGCGCAGCAAATATGCGATCGATTGTCTTGACTCTAGCTTTTGTGGGTTTAGCCAGCCCCGCTTTGGCCACTACTTGCGAAGAAAGCTTTCAGAAAAAAGGTGACTTCTTCAACGGAAGTGCCTTTGCCGCTCGGGTGCAGGTTGAGGGCGGCACCGTAGAGAAAGTGTTTTCCCAGTTGCGCCCCATTTTGGCTCGCGATGGCATCAAGACGCTCAGCACTGATGTCAGCACGGGAGTGCTGAAAGCCGAAAATCCTGCCACCTTATTGCAGCGTGCCTTGCCGATCGATGTCTATGCAACCGTGGATGGCACGCTGTTAAATGTCGAGATGGTTTTCACTCTTCCGAGTGGCGTGGGTGCTCGCAGGGAAACCGTCAGGGAGCACCTGTGTAGTGCTCTCAATCAATTGCTTCCTAAAGAGACGGCAGTTGTTCCAGTAAAAGATGATGCCACCACGATTGAGGTCGATGCAGCGACTCTAGCCAAACAGGTTAAGGAGTCGGCGGACAATCCAGCCCGTCTGAAAGTGAATTTTACTGGCAAAACGTTTCGGGTGAATGGGAAAGTGCTCAGCATCGCGGAAAATGCTGGTTCCTATATGGTGTCGTTTGACAGCGGCCAGCCTGCCTCGGGTAACACCTCGACAGACAAGACGAATCGGGTGACCGTTCTGTGTACGATGGCTAAAAATCAAGATGCCGCAGTAGCAGCCTTGCAGACCAATCAACGTGCGACCTTAGTGGGGCGCTTCCAGGGCTTTGACAGTAAAGTGAATGCCATTCAGCTACAAGACTGCGTCGGACGCTGAGTGAGAATTCCCCTGGTGAGTAATTAGAGCCGCACCGAGTGCAGAACACTACTAAACGCTACTTGATGAGTCGGTAGCGACCGATCGCCGTCAGTGGAAAGTGCTGTTGATACAGGTGATACTTCAGGTAAAAGTGACAGGGAAAGCCGGTACCTGTGAAATAGTCTTCATCCCAGGTGCCATCAGGACGTTGGGTTTGCAGGAGGTAATGGATACCGCGATCGAGCGCTTCTATCGCATACGTCCCACTGGCATCACCTGCTGCCATCAGCCCAATGAGCGCCCAGGCCGTTTGCGACGCGGTACTGTCTCCCTGCCCTTTCAGCGACGGATCGTTGTAGCTAAAGCAGGTTTCACCCCAACCACCATCAGCATTTTGGCACCCAGCTAACCAACTTGCACCCCGCTCAATTTCCCGCTGATGCGTCTTCGGTGCCACCAGAGACAGTGCTGCCAGTACCCCACTTGTCCCGTAAATGTAGTTCACACCCCACCGACCAAACCAACAGCCTTCGGGTTCTTGCTCAGCGCGAAGGTAGGCGAGGGCGCGGTGTAAGGATGAAGGATGAAGGATAAAGGATGAAGGATCTGCTTCTCCATTTAGCCTTAAGCCTTTATCCTTTATCCTTTCCAGCTTCCCAACCATCTCCAATACTCTCGCCGTCACATCTGCCGTATTGGGGTCAATCATGGCTTTGAGATCGCCGTAAGGGATAGCGTTGAGCCAGTCTTGATCGTTGTTGAGGTCAAACGCTGCCCAACCGCCGGGGGTGCATTGCATGGTGGCGATCCAGTCAACGGCACGGGCGATCGCAGCTTGCTTCAAGGGTTCATTGGGCAACTGGACGGCACAAAGCGCCATGACGACGACAGCAGAATCATCCACATCGGGATAAAAGCGATTGTCGAACTCAAACGCCCAGGCTCCGGGTTTGCCTTTGCGGTTCTTCACTGCCCAATCGCCGTAGTCAAGGATTTGCTTTTCCAGAAGCCACTCGCCGCCGCGCACCAGAGCCGGATGATCGGGAGCCAGACCCGAATCAACGAGCGATCGCATCACCAGTGCCGTATCCCACACGGGCGAAATGCAGGGCTGAATCCAGTAGTGGTCGTCGGTTTCGAGCGCAAAGTTATCGACGGCTTTCAGACCCCGTTCGATGATCGGGTCTGAAAGGTTATAATCGAGCGCTCGGAGAGCCAGTAAGGAATTGAGCATCGCAGGAATGATGCCACCCCAGTCGCCAGTGACTTCCTGCCGTTCCAGCACCCATTTTTCGGCAGCATCAATGCCTTCTTGCCGGAAGGGTACGAGATTCAGATTTTCTGCCAGCTTAAACGCACTGTCCAGATACACAAATAGATCTGTCCAATCGCCCTGTCGCGGTAACTCAAAGCGGACGTTGCTGCGTCCTTCCACATACAGTTCGTCCAGGTTGATGGCTGGCTCGGTGACATAAACGGGCTTGCGATCGAACACAATCAGCAGCGGCACCGTACTGCCTCGTGCCCAGCTCGACAGTTCGTAAATGTTGACGGGAAACGCATCTGGCAGCAGCATCACCCAGGAGGGAATGGAGGGCAAGCCACGCCAGTCGTAGCAACCAATCAGCCCCAGGTGAAACTTGGTGAAAATGCGCGTCTTGCTGATGCCGCCCCGTTTCAAAATGAACGATCGCGCCTTTTGTAAAGCTGGATCGGTCGCCGATACGCCTAGCAACCGTAGCGCCATGTACGCCTCAACGGAGGTGCTCAGTTCACCACCATCGCCGTAGAACAGTTCCCAGCCACCCTGCTCGCGTTGCTGCGATCGCAAGTACGCCTCGATCTTGTGCAACGGACGCGTCTTATCCGTACCCCAAAGCTTATGCAGCAGCACCACTTCTGCCGTGATCGTCACGTTCGATTCCAGTTCTGCCCACCAGTAGCCATCTGGATCTTGCAGCGAGAGAAGGTAATGCTGACTGCGAGCGATCGCGTCCTCTAATGCTGCTGGCGTACCCTTCGTGCTCTTGACTGCACCCTGTTCTTGCGTCTGCATACTGTCATTCACTCTCAACACACACACTTGAAACACATATCTGCCAATCGTACCGATACACCTGTCGTTACAATTGGCAGATGTTGTATTTTGCCTCTTAGTAAGAGTCTTGGCAATTGGTAATGGCTGAAATTGGCTTGGGAATCACGCTACTGTCGCTCGTCATCTGGCTCGTACTAATCTTTGGGCGCGGACAGTTTTGGCGATCGGATCAGTTTCTAAAGGATGAATCCTTAATGGACGAAGGCAAAAGGCAAAAGGATAAAAGCGATCCAACTTATCCTTCAGCCTTTAGCCCTTATCCGTTCATTTGTGCCATCATCCCCGCTCGCAACGAAGCCGATTTGCTGCCTGTAACGCTGCGATCGCTCCTCACCCAAACCTATCCCAACCTCCAGATTGTGCTGGTGGATGACCATAGCACCGATGGTACGGCTGATGTAGCACGGCAGACGGCTCAAACGTGCGATCGAGCCTCCACGCTAACCGTCATTGCGGCTGAACCACTTCCGGCTGGCTGGACGGGTAAGCTATGGGCGATGGAACAAGGCATTCGCTACGCGCAAACTCTGTCACCGCAGCCTGATTACTTTTTGCTGACCGATGCGGATATTGAGCATCATCCCGAAAAGCTGCATCAACTGGTTGCTAAGGCTCAGGCGGACAACCTGGATATGGTGTCACTGATGGTATTGCTACGCTGCAAAAGTACCTGGGAAAAACTGCTCATTCCAGCTTTTGTCTTCTTCTTCCAAAAGCTCTACCCGTTCCGCTGGGCAAACGATCCTAGTCGTAAACTTGCCGCTGCTGCTGGCGGTTGCATCCTGATTCGTCGTGAAGCCCTGACAGAGATTGGTGGGTTGCAAATTCTCCGGCAAGCGTTGATTGATGATTGTTCGCTCGCTCAAGCCGTGAAGGGGTTGGGGAGCAGAAAGGCAGGGGGAGCAGCGGAAGCTAGGGAGCAGACTTCCGAACTCAAAACTCAAGACTTAGAACTCAAAACTCTCCACCCCCACACCCCACACCCCACACCCTATACCCTGCAACCCACTGGCAAAATCTGGCTCGGCCTCACTCGCCAAACCCACAGCCTGCGTCCCTACCCGTCGCTCAAAACGATTTGGGATATGGTGGCTCGTACCGCGTTTACCCAACTCAACTATTCGCTTTTGATGCTTGTGGGAACGTTGGTTGGCATGACGATTATTTACGTGGTGCCACTGGTTAGCACGATCGCGGGGTTGCTTACCGGAAATTGGACGATCGCCCTTGTTGGACTCGTTACCTGGCTACTGATCGCTGTGGCATATTTGCCCACGCTACTGCTCTATCAATGCCCACCGCTGTTGGCGTTTGGGTTGCCTGCGATCGCCTTTCTCTACACGTTGATGACACTCGACTCGGCTTTTCGGCATTGGCGCGGGCAGGGTGGAGCCTGGAAAGGGCGAGTTTATTAGCTGTTTGTGCCGTGTCATGATGGCTAAGGACAAGGAACGACTTGAAAATTAAAAGTGGCTATCACTTGCCTTTGCCATTTTCAAGGTTGCCTTTTATTTTCTCGGGAACGTAGGAGTATCACTATGGACGTGCAATTTCGGGAATTTGATCCCTTTAACGTCTGGATCTGGGTCGAGTTCAACACGGTTCCGTCCGAGATTGAAAAGCAGTACGTTGAGGAAGTCTTCAATTCCTGGTTCTTTTTAGGTAAGCTCGGTGGCTTTAACGCTGAAAATCTTCAGGTGCAGGATGTTGGGCTCGACATTAGCTACATGGAGTACAACGACGATGCGGCTGACGACAGCCTGGTTGCACTCATGCACAACATGGGCGAAGTGGAGTATGAAGCCAACTGGGGGCGCTGCTGGTTTGACCTCGGCACCAGCGATGCGATCGCCATCGATGTGCTCATCATGGCACTGCGCCAGTTCAGCAAGGATTATGTGGTGCTGGACAGCCTGATTATCGGGGGCGAAAACGATGATTGGCCGACTGGGGAGAGTCGCTATGGCACAGAAACATTTTTAGACAATCAGCGTAATTGAGTGGAGGAGCCAGTGGTTGGTGGTCAGGAGTCAGGAGTGAGCGGGATTGGCTCCACCGAAGCAGGCGGCGATATCGTTGGAAGGATTCAAGGGATTCGGGCGATCGCGTTGGGCTTAATTCAGCATGGTTCACGTCTATTTGTTTCGGAAGGATTCGATCCCGTCAAGGAAGACACCTTCTATCGTGCGCTGGGCGGTGGCATTGAGTTTGGCGAAACGAGCCTAGACGCGCTGAAGCGGGAATTTCAGGAGGAGCTTCAGGCAGAACTGACGAACATTCGCTACCTTGGCTGTCTGGAAAACCTGTTTACCTATGACGGCAAACCAGGGCATGAGTTGGTGCAGCTTTACCGCTGTGACTTTGCAGACAAAACCTTTTACCAGCGAGAGCAAATCCCGTTCTCTGATAGCGATCAAACTTATATGGCGTACTGGATTGAGCGCGATCGCTTTCATTCTGGTGAACTGCGCTTAGTGCCGCCTGCATGCTTGCAATACCTTGACTGAAAGAGACCGTCTACCTGTAAAGTCCCTACAGAACGTTTCTACAGAACCTCAACCCCAAGAGGTTTCCCAACTTCGTGCAGCCGTAGACTAATCTCACAACCAAGTGCTGCTATAAGTAATCTCATTGTGTACTTAACAGCGCGATCGGACTTAAGCCCTATGTCTACCTTGATGGTTCAACTGTTGCTCATTGGTTTGGCTGCTGGCATTGCCGGTGGCATGTTTGGGATCGGTGGTGGCGCGATTATGGTGCCTGCAATGGTGATTCTGCTAGGGATGGATCAAAAGTTAGCGACTGGAACCTCGATCGCTGCTCAAATTTTGCCGATCGGTCTTCTTGGCGCAGCCGTTTATTACAGAGAAGGCAATCTCAACATTCGTGATGCCCTTTTTATCGCCGCAGGGCTGTTTGTAGGCTTTCTCTTTGGCGCACTGTTTGCCAACCAACCCTTTATCAGCAGCAGTCTGATGAAAAAGCTCTACGGCATCTTTCTGTTTGTTATTGGCGCTCGCTACCTATTTTTTCGCTAGAACGCTGATTAGCCTGGGAAAAGACGCTGGTATTCGCGCTCGGTGATGAGATCTTGCGTACTTTCAACGCGATCGATGAACACAATGCCATCCAGGTGATCGAGTTCGTGCTGGAAGATACGGGCGACAAAATCGGTTAATTCCTGCTTGTGCAGTTTGCCGTCGCGTCCGGTGTATTCAACCTCGATCGCCTGATAGCGAAGCACTTGTCCCCGAATGCCTGGAATACTGAGGCAGCCTTCCCACCCGTTTACTGTTTCGTCAGAGTGAGCGAGAAGGCTGGGATTAATCATTGCGGTCGGTTCCATTGTCGGCGCATTGGGATAACGCAAATTGGGACGCGAGGCCACGATAAAAAGGCGATCGGACTGTGCGACTTGCGGCGCGGCAATGCCAACCCCGTTCGCCTCTTTGACCGTTACCAACAGATTTTCGACCAGCGTCTGGATGCGTTCCGACGGCACAGCCTCCACCCACTGCGCCTGCTGACGCAAAAGGGGATTTCCTAACTCAATCACTTCAAGCAGTTCAGGCATAGGAACGTGTGGCAATACGTGGACAGTTACAGTCTAAAGCGATCGTCTTTTTGAGAAAGGGTGTAGGGACGTTACATGTAACGTCCCTACACCGAATGTCACTCATTCTGCGCTGTTTGCGTTGGGAATGCACCAGGACGGACTGCCAGCGTCATCGACTGCCCATTGCGCTTGAACTCTACCTGGAGACTGCCGCCAACAGCGCTTTTCTCAACCGCTTGCTGCACACCGTCTGCTGTTTTGACGGGCTGCCCGTTGATTTTTTGAATGACATCACCGGGTTTGAGTCCTGCTTGAGCAGCAGGAGAACCCCGCATCACGCGATACACCAACACACCACTGTCTTCCTTTACGTTGACGTTGGCTTCTGGGTCGCTGTTAATTTGCTTCTTTAGTTCAGGCGTGAGGGTTGTCATGCGGATGCCCAGGTAGGGATGACTCGCCTTACCAGTGGCAATCAACTGGCTTGATATTTGCTGTGCAGTGTTGATGGGAATCGCAAACCCCAAACCCTGTGCACCACCAATAATTGCCGTGTTCATGCCGATCACTTCGCCACGCTGGTTGAGCAACGGCCCACCAGAGTTACCAGGATTGATGGCCGCATCGGTTTGAATGAAACTAACGCGCTTATCGGGCGCTTGAATTTGCGAACTGGAGCGGCCTGTTGCGCTAATGATGCCAACAGTAACCGTGTTGTCAAGCCCCAGTGGGTTGCCGATCGCGATCGCCCATTCACCCGGTCGCAGCTGCTCAGAATTGCCCAAATTCACAGTGGGCAAACCCGTTGCTTCTACTTTGATCACTGCCACATCGGTTAAGGGATCGGCACCCAGTACCTTGCCCTTAAACTCACGCTGATCTTTCAGCGTCACCGTCACCGTATCGGCACCATCCACTACGTGAGCATTTGTCAAAATCAGTCCATCGGCTTTGATAATGAAGCCAGATCCGGTGCCGCGTTCCACCCGCGTTGAAGGGCCAGTGGGTACATCACCAAAAAATTGTCGGAAGAACGGATCATTGAAAATTTCGGGTCGGCGACTCCTGACTGTGCGAGAGGAATTGATTCTCACAACAGCAGGGCCAACGCGATCGACCGCATTGACAATAAAGTTGGGATCGCTGGAGGAAAGAATGGCGCTACTGCGGTTTGGTGTTTGGGCGACGACTTGGGTTTGAGCCGCAGGAGTAGCTGTTTGCGCGATCGCCGTCTGCGCTGAAGCCTCGCTAGACGACATCCAGTGATCACCCAGCAGTGCAGTCCCTGCTCCTAATAGCGGCAGTAACAAGTAAGCCGCTGGCTTGCTCCAGAGGAATTTGCGTTTGTTGCCTTGTCTACGAGTGGAAGTGTCCATTGGTGTCCTGTCTATTTATTCGCGAGTGTGAAAATGTTGAGTCCAAGCCATGCAACCGATCGCGCAGTTACTCCCCTCTGAGTGGCTGTGAGAGGATGATTGAGAGCACCGCACTCACCCTTACCGCTCATCCTAGCCTATCCAAAATCTAGATCAGATGTATGACGTTGTGGTCACACTGACGTCGCGGTGGAGTGAAGGCTAGACATCTTTGGCGTTGCATACTCCCGGTGCAGAGGCTACAAGGCAGAGGCTACAAGGTAGACGCTATCAGCATTAGTTTTGCTCCCAGATACGCAAACAAATGTCATTTTAAGTTCATCCTGGGAACATGGGATTGACAAACCGAGTTGATAGCTTCTATTTACAGGTGAATGAACTGTTAAGGACAGGCAGCAAAAGACTAGACATGGTGATCCTTATGCTCCTTTGCTG
The DNA here is from genome assembly GCF_003003795.1 of Stenomitos frigidus ULC18. Lineage (GTDB taxonomy): Bacteria > Cyanobacteriota > Cyanobacteriia > Leptolyngbyales > Leptolyngbyaceae > Stenomitos > Stenomitos frigidus_A. Next base: position 37,742 of record NZ_PVWK01000149.1, read on the forward strand.
TTGTAACAATAGCCACCAGGTGCATGTTTGGTAAACCAATGCTTGACTGATGCTGTCTGGCCTTTTTCCTTACAGGCCTTTAGGTTGGCTTCAAGAGGTTGGTTTCAAGACGCGAAATGATAGAGCGATGCTGAGATCGATGCTGTTGCTGTCTCTCAAGCGATAATCAAGGCCGCTAGTACGTGCAAACATCCTTGAGCCATGCGGTTTCCTCTGGGGTGAGAGTGGGAGTGAGCTTGGCAACGATCGCCTTGTTGTATTGTTCAAGCCATTGGCGTTGGCGATTGTCGAGGCGATCGCGATCGATCAATCGCTTGTCAAAGGGAATGTAGGTCAACGATTCGAAGCCATACCAGGAAAGCTTATTGGGATCGGGCTTTGCGTCTGCTGTGGGTGTCTCATCTTTCGGAGTCAAGTCCTTGACGACGTAGAGATTCTCAATACGAATACCGCCCCAACCCGGTTTGTAAAAGCCTGGTTCAATACTGGTGACCATACCCGGTTCCAGCGGTTCGCTCACTCGCTTGCTAATGCCATTGGGGCCTTCATGTACGTTGAGAAACGCGCCGACGCCGTGCCCCGTCCCATGTCCATAATCTAAGCCAGCGAACCAGAGAGTCGATCGTGCAATACCGTCCAGTTGCGCTCCCGTCGTCCCTTTGGGAAACCGTTGCATGGCACAGTTAATGTGCGACTTGAGCACTTCGGTGTAGCACTCCACTTGCTCTGGTGTGGGATCCCCAACAACTAAGGTGCGCGTATCGTCTGTAGTGCCGGATGCGTACTGTGCGCCAGAGTCGAGCAGCAGAAATTCGCCCGAATGCAGCACTCGCTGAGGGTTGGGCGTGCCGTAATGGACGATCGAACTGTTGGCTCCTGCACCTGCGATCGTATTGAAGCTTAAGCCCTGAAAGTCAGCTTCTTCCGCATAAAACCGCTCCACCGTGGCTGCCACATCGGCTTCTGTGAGCGTTTTCCCGCTGTTAAATTGATCAGCAACCCATTTCAACGTGCGGGCTTTGGCACGGCTGGCCTTCAAGTTTGCCTGCTGCATTTGCGACACTTCGATCGCATTCTTGCGGGCTTTCATGCCCTCGATCGGGTTGTTGGCTTCGCTAATTTTGCACGCGATCGCAGCAAAGGGATCAGTAAGCAGCTCATGCGTGCCCATAGTGGTGTGTTTTGGGTCAAGCAATACCCGATGGTTTGGAGATTGAGCCACCAGCGCTTTCAGTGTCTCGGCATACGCTTCATACGGCAGCAAGGCGACCTGAGCTTGCAGCAGCTCTTGCAGATCCAGAGGGATGCGATCGAGGTTGGTGAAGAGGTAAGCTTCGGTATTTGTGACGATCGTATAAGCGATGAACACGGGGTTGTAGGGCACATCCCAGCCGCGCAAGTTGTAGAGCCACGCAATCTGATCCAGTTTTGTGATGGGCAGAACGTCCGCATTGGCTTTTTGCAAGGCTTCCCGCACACGCTTCAGTTTTTCTGCGATCGTGGCTCCTGTCAGCGCATCCGGCAAGTAAAACAGCTTGGAAACGGCGTAGGCAGGCAGTGGCTCCGCTGTGACCCACGGCTCTTGCAAACGGACGCGATCGACCAAATTACCAGCAAGCGGCACCAGCGTCACGCCTGACGGTTCTAGCTGCTGCTCAAAGCTGCGAAACTGGCTGACAGTAATGGTAAACGGGTCAAACCCTAAACGAAAGGTAGAATCTGCTTTGATCGCCTCTCGCCCCAATGCCTCCAGGGTTTCATCAAGGGTCTTCTGCTGCTCTAACCCCAGCTTAGACACTTGGATCAACGAGGGATCAACCTCCAGATCAGCCTGCTCGTAATAGCGCGAATCGACAAACAGCCATGCGTTCTCTTGCCCGACCAGTAAATCGCCAGCCGAACCCGAAAAGCCACTAATCCAGATCCGTCGCTGCTTTGCCTCTGGTAAATACTCATTCAAATGCTCGTCAGCAGCAGGAACAAGATAGCCATCCAGCTGATGCGTGGCAAGCAGCGATCGCAGCGCTAAAAACTTCGACTGAATTGCAGCAGACAACGCTTGAGGCACTGACAACGTAGCGAGAGACAAATCAATAGGAGTCATGGGCAACGAATGAGCGTCTAGTTTGATTTATAGCACTTATGCCAGGAGCCCGCTTTCAGCTTTCAGCCTTCAGCCTTCAGCCTTAAATCCAAGCTGACCGCTGACCGCTGACTGCTGACCGCTGACCTGACCGCTGACCGCTGACCGCTGACTGCTTTCTATTGACTGCTGACCGCTTTCTATGAACCCAACTTGAATGCATCCACAAACAAACTGTAGGTCAAACCCACTTTGATGGCATTGAGGCAATCCAGCAGCAGCGATCGCGTGGCCTGTGGTTTGCGGCGATAGACGACGACACTCACCAGTTCCATAAGGGCAACAAGCAGCGCCGCAACGACAATATCTAACTGCCCCCGTTGACCGGCTACTAACGAAATGGCTGGCCCTAAATAATTACCGAAAAGCAGGCTGATAATCAGCACAGACGACCGTCGCCACGGGTTACTTAACCAGCCGTTGAGGCGCTCGATCGTCACGTCCACCAGACTATTTAGACGAGTATTTTGCATCCCTTCTGTTCTCTTAATTTCCTAATCAGCAGCACCTCAAGCTAGCCAGCGTAGACCTCGCTAGCAAACGATCCTTTTTTGCTTAATTTAGAATGTTTCTCGCCCGTATGAACCCAAAGATTGTTATCACTAGGGTAGGGATGTGGATGGCAGACAGGCAATGGCAAGCAAAACAGTGAAGCAGATGAAGTCACGGTGGCAGTTTGCCGCTGGCGTGACTTTAGCGACCGTCTTGTGTGTAGTGAGTGCATGGGTTGTGTTGAAGCGCTTCACTGTCACCGTGATCGTACCCTCAACGCTCGACCCACTGCCAGCACCCATTAGTGAAGCCACAAAAGCAACGGGAGGCCAGCCCACATCGACTCCCAATAGCGCAACCGCACCTGCAGCAACGCCAACCCAACAGGCAGAGCTTCCTCTTGCCAAACCGGTTGGAGCATTAGCCACCCGCCAGGGAGTCTTCCGGATTGGCAACCCTACTAGTTACCCAGTGCGTGTCGCTCTGTTGTCGAGGAAAGCCTCTGCCAACGCTGCCTTGTCTGAAGGGAGCGCTGCGTCAAGTGCCAAATCAGTGGCGCAGCCCAGCTATGAAGTTCCTGCACACTGGGATTTTGCTCCCGAAGAGGGTGGTGCCAAAGGTTTGCTGGTTTCGTTGCCCGATCGCACCCTCAAGTTGAAAAAAGGCGACGTGCTGGTTGCCTTTGCCCAAGATGGCTCTGGACGGTATTGGGGGCCTTATGTTGTGGACGAAACAGCCGTACCAACTTGGGATGCTAAAGCCGTTGAGTGGCAGTTAATTTTGCAGCCCTAATTATTTTGCTTTGCAGCTCTCAGTGCTCTAGCCTTTAAAGCCCTGCAAACCACTCGTAACCGAGATCTTCCCAATACCCCTTCTGCTGCGACAGGTCGCTGACCAGAGTAATACCTGTCACCCACTTGCTTTGCTTGTAGCCCAACTTAAGAGGCGATGCCAACCGCAACGGCGCACCGTTTTTAGCCGGTAACGGCGCACCATTCATTTGATAAGCAAGCAGCGTTTGAGGGTGAAGCGCTGAGGCTAGATCCCAGCTTTCATAGTAGCCATCAGCCGACTGAAAGTAGACGTAACGCACGTCTGCCTTTGGTTGCGCGAGTTGAATGAGATCCCGCAGCCTGATACCACCCCACTGAACGATCGCGGCCCACCCTTCAACACACACATGACGAATCACCATTGAGGTGAGCGGCATTTGCTGCAGGCTCGCCAGTTCCAAACTAAGCGGGTTGTTGACAGCACCCTCGATCGTCAGCCGAAACGTCTCTGGCTCGATACGCGGGATGAACCGAAACGTATTCTCAATCAACGCGGTTGGCTCGATCGCGCTGGCCGAAAACTCTGGTATCAGCTTTTGCGGGTTTAGCAACAACGCATCCAGTCGATCGTTCACAGGCATAAATAGTTTGCCAGCTAGACTTTCTGCCAACGTCAAACCAGCAGTACTGACGATCCATCCTGCGCCTGTGAGTCCAGCAATGCGAAGAAAACTGCGGCGAGGAAGGGAGTCGGGAGTGTCAGGAGTCGGGAACATGAGGGGCGGGGAAAAGTTCTGAGTTTTGAGTTTTGAGTTTTAGGAGAAGGGAAAGGCGTAAGAGTTTTGAGTTTTGAACTCACCTGACCACTCACCCTTGACGGCTGACGGCTGACGGCTAATTCTTTCACTCCTCCAGAAACATAGAATCAACTAACCGTTCACCGCCAGCTTTAAGCGCCAGCAAAGAATGGACGATCGCAAACACAATCACGGTGGGCACGGTCAAAAAATGGACCACTCTCAAAGCAAACCAATCGCCAAAGAAGTCCACAATCCAATGAAACTGGGCCGGTTTGTACATGCCTACGCCACTCAGCAGCGCCAGCAAGAGAATTGGAATAATCGACGTATAGACAATGCGGTGCCATGCGTAAACGCGACGTTTGGGATTTTTGCTCTGCTGCAATGCCTTGATGTCGTTACCACCCACATAGCGATGCTTCCAGCGCTGGGTCACTAAAACGTACACGCCATACCAGAGCAGATTCAAGGAGAAAAACCACATAGCAGCGAAGTGCCAGTGCCGTCCACCTGCCAACCAACCGCCAAGCAAGCCAACAAAAGGAAAGTGAAAACCCTCCCGTCCACCAAAGACTGGATTGGCATTGTAAATCTGCAACCCGCTGGTCAGCATGAGAAACAGACTGATGATGTTGACCCAGTGAAAAACCTTCGCAGGGGCTGCTTGCAGCGATCGACGTTGAGGTTTTGCGACGGGCTTGGCGACGGGCGATGAAGTCACTGTTTCGGATTGTAACGACTATGCCCTTACTGTACCGCGTTGGGCGCGATCGATGTCACTTGACTGTTCCAACGCTGCACCCCACTCATGCTAGTTGCGATCGCTATTCGAGGCTGGACTTGAGCTTTAACGTTCAGGTTAATCGGTGCCCATAAGGCCGTGCCGAATCGGTGCGGGGTATCCGCGTCCGCGTTGAACCGCCAGTTAGGCTGGGGCACGGAGGCATGGTATGTTACTTATTCGGGCTGATGGCAGACTGCTTCAATGTTATTGCCTTCTGGGTCAATGACGAAGGCACCATAGTAGTGAGAGTGATAATCTGGGCGGAGACCGGGGGCACCATTGTCTTTTCCTCCGGCGGTGATCGCTGCAAGGTAAAAAGCATCTACTTGAGCACGAGTCTCTGCCCGCCATGCCAGGTGACAGCCAGTAGTCGCTGGTGGCCCCCCGTATGGTGAGGGGCCATCGATGAACCATACATCGGCCTTTTTGCCGTCAGGCTCAGAGGCGTCAGGGTAGGCAAGCCCCAAAATGTTCATACCGTAGTTGCCTTCGAAGGATACGTTGTAGCCCAATGGCGCAAGGGCAGCACTGTAAAACGCTTTGGCGCGATCAATATCAGCCACGCGGAAAGTCATATGGTCAAGCATGATGAGTTGCTCCCGGGGTAGATTTGGTGCGTGCGCGAACATGCGTACTATATGCGTATACATTGCTTATGGCAAGAGGCCTAACGGTCGTGTTGAGCGGCTGCAAGTAATTTTTGCCTCGACATCAGAAGTATTGGTCAGTCCGCTCCAGCCGCATTGTTAGGTGGCATTGGATCGGATGGGAAATAGTTTTGCAGGTAGTTTAAAGCAAACCGCTTTGTCTCTTTTACCAATCGCTGCCGAAACAGTTTCTCTTGGCTGAGGGATAGCCACAGTAACGTTCCGATCGCTTTCACCAACACATAGGCGATCGCTTCATAATCCATCGGTTCTGAGCTTGCATTGCGTTTGGCTAAGGAGTTGGCCAGATCCTGGATTAACTTGGCATCCGTTGCCTCATCGATTTCTGCCAATTCGCGGATCGTTCCCTGAACCTCCATAAAAATGGCATAGTAGCTGGGGTTTTCGGTAAAGAAGCGATCAGTAGTATCAATCAACTGATCCACGTAATCCGATAAGGAGAGGGCGACTAGCTCTGCCTCATCAATGGCTGCTAACTGTTGATGCAGCATTTCCCCATAACGCAGGGCTAAGGCTTGTAGAATCGCTGCCTTGTCTGGAAAGAACTGATAGAGCGACCCGATCGGTACCTGGGCTTGAGTGGCGATCGCGTTGGTCGTCGTTGCGGTGTAACCCTGGCTGGCAAACAGGTCTTCTGCCACATCCAAAATGCGATTGACTCGCTCCTGACTGCGAGCCTGTCGCGGTTTGCGGCGCATTCCGCCTGTGGCTAGTGGGCTTTCAGACATGAGCGTTCTACCTGGCTTTTAGAAATAAATGAGGGTTACTCACATTTTGCTTGACAAAACATGAGAGCCGCTCATATTATAAAAACATGAGCGATGCTCACATACTAACTCAGTTTGCTCCAGAGAGTCATGTGATGTCCCAGAATTTGCTGATTCCAAACTCTGGCACTGACAGAGCCAGTATGCGCTCTCGCTGTCTTCGGCAATACGTCCACGTTGGGTTTCGTTTTGCGCGCTACCAGTGTGCTCCCTGGTTGGTGTTGGCGATCGCACCGCTCAAGTTGCTCTTTACATCTGGAGTGGAACGGATTCATGCACAGGTTCGTTATTTCAGCGCGATCTCCAGGATTGATTTTGTCGGTGTCTATGGGCTGCTCAATGACTTGCTTTGGTAGAAGTGCCTGAGTGTTTTTGATGTGTTCAATTGGTCAACCTTTAAATTTTTGGAGTGATTTCCTATGCAACTGCTCAATGCCGCTACGTCCAATGCATCTGCTAACTCTCATGTGCAACAGCAGATACAGAATCCAATCCTTAAGAGTTTTCATTCATTTCTGGCAAAGCTGGCTCTTGTTAAAGCATCGGTATCGATGCTCTTTGGAGACAATAGCCTGCAAACGGTTGGTGATCTGGCCTATGGCTTGTTGGCAACTCCTGCCTATGATCTAGTGGCTCACCACTTAAACCAAGATCCAGCTTGTGCTGCCCTGATCCGCGATCGCTACATTCCGCCTGCCCACGACCTTGATACCTTACTGACCTTGCCCACCGATTCTCTGGGGCATATCTACGCAGCCCAGATGAAGAAAGCAGGGTTCGATCCCAATCTCCATGCTGGAATGACCGCAAAATCGGATGCTGAATATGTTGAGCTACGACTGAGCCAGACTCATGATCTGTGGCATATTGTGACCGGCTTTGACACTTCCGAAATCGATGAAATTGGCTTGCAGGCATTCCATTTGCCACAGTTTCCCTATCCGCTGGGAACCATGTTGGTCGCAAATAGTTTGATATCCACCACCCTGATGGAACCAGATATGTTGCCCAAGTTGCTGGCAGCGATCGCCCAGGGTTTTCAAATGGGTAAAACGACCAAACCACTCTTTGCCCAGAAGTGGGAAGAGGATTGGGAAAAGCCCCTGACTCAGTGGCAGAGGGAGTTGAATCTTCAACCGATCAATAATCAGTAATTTCTAGAAGATGCTGTTGCGGGATCATGCCTCAATCCAAAAGGATGGGGCTGATCTCGCAAACAGTCAGGTAGCTTTTTGACTCTATGGTGCGCCTGTTTCCTGACATCAATGTTCGCGATCGCCCTGTCAATGAGCTCTTTCTAGACAAGTAGCCAATTTAACCAACCTTCGCATGAGATGAGTGAGAAATCGTGCTGAAATCCCCTCTACAACTCCCCAGTTTTCGCTGGCTATGGTTGGGTCAAACCTTCATTTTTTGTGCTGCTCAATTCTGGTTTGTGGCACTAACCTGGCTGGTACTGCAAAAAACAGGCTCAGGTGTTGCTTTAGGAGCAGTATTAATGGCAGCCGCAATTCCCCGTGGCTTGCTCATGCTGGTGGGCGGTGTCATCAGCGATCGCTTCCCACCCAACGCTATTGCGGCGATCGCCACTGTCATAAACACCATGTTGTCTGGATTGATGACCATGATGTTGGTGACCGACACCTTTCATCTTCAGGTCGTGGTTGTGATTGCCGCTCTATTCGGCATCTCCGATGCCTTTTTGTACCCCGCGACGCTTGCCTTGCTGCCCCGCCTGATTCGCAAAGCTCGCTTAGGGCAGGCCAACGCCTGGATGCAAGGGAGTGAGCAGATTACCAATGTGATTGGTCCGGCAGCGGCAGGGTTGATAATCGGTACTCTGGGTTTAACCGCCGCCTTTGCCTTCAATACCACCCTCTTTGCGATCGGTGCAGGCTGCGTCTATCTGCTGCGAATCCGTCACAACCCGGCGATTGTGACCCTAGAACCGCAGGCACTGACCAGCGGTATTGTAGAAGGTCTGAACTATGCCTGGAAACATGCCGGCATTCGGATCAGTTTGCTACTGATCGCCATGATTAATTTCGCCATTTTAGGACCCATTGTGGTTGGCGTTGCCGAGTTGGTCACGGTGCGGTTTGATGCCGATGCAACAACATTTGGCTACTTGCAATCGGCTTACGGCATTGGGGCATTACTGGGAGTCTGGATTGCGGGTCAGATGAGTGCGATTAAGCAGCTCAAAACACCCTTAGTGTTACTGGCGGGTGTGCTGGGTTTAGGACTAATTGCGCTAGGTTTTGCCCCTCACCCCTGGATCGCTGCAACTATCATGATGATGATGGGAATGGGTGGTGGCATTGTCGGCGTGCTCGGAATCACCTGGTTGCAACAGGAAACTGTCATCTCCATGCAAGGTCGCATGATGAGTCTGGTCATGTTTGCATCGGTGGCGCTTGATCCCTTCTCTCAAGCCATCTCTGGTGTGCTGCTTGAAATAAATTTGACAGGCTTATTTATTGCAGCAGGCGTCACAATGTTAGTCACGGCTATTGTTTCGTTACTGAGTCAAGCTAGCGATCGCTCTCTATGAGTTTTGGATAAAAGGTTCGGGATTGCCACCTAACGTTTGCGCTCACCGGACGCAGATAGTCTTTGTAACTAACCAACGATGTTGAATTGTTCAGGCGCAGCGGGGTTGTTCTACCGCTGGCAAGGTGCGATCAATTAGATGTAGCATGAGCGACTTCACTCAACGCCTCCTCAATCACCGAGTCACTCACGCCACGACGTTTCAAACTTGCTACCAAAGCTGTCACCGTTTCACCTTCAAATCGCTCTAAATCAACTCGCAACCCTTGACCGATATAGGCGCGAATTAAAGGCTGATAGCCTGAAAACCCCAATAACGGCGCAACTCTCTTCAGATCTTCTACCACATCTTCAGGCATCCTAATGGTCACACTGGTCATCGGGCGGTTGCGATCGAGGCGTTGCTTTAGGGCTTCAACTTTCATAATCTGCTCTCTCCTGACGAGTTGCTTTGCGTGCTGAGATAATCCGTATGCCCATCTCTTCTTGCTGAATGTGAACGACATACAGCAGATTCCATCGAGCATCTAGCCCAATGACAGCATCCCGTGCCTCATCATTGCGGCTCACATCAACAAGCATGAGGAAGGGATCGAAAAAAGCTTCAGCCGCTTGCTGAAAGGTAATCCCATCATGATTGAGCGGATTGATTCGCGCTTTTTCATCATCCCAAGAGAAGGTAATGCCATTCAGGACAAAGTACACACTTATACTCTGTTATTTTAGACAAGGCGTATGTACGATGTCAATACGAATTAATGGAGACCGACTATGCTCTACGATCACAACCTAAAACGAAGCGGTAACGGCAAAACGCAGCGGCGGCAAAATAAACTTGGCAACCCAGCAGGTGGCTTTTGTCCGTCCGCTGCCGTGACGTGTTAGGCATCAATCGCTGGAATAAAAAAGCGGTAAAGGCTTTGGACAGATGTCAATATTGGTTTCCCTTACGCTAAACTATCCAGAACGCTAGAACGGGAATGGTTATGCTGCAATACTTTGATCAACAGCCTCGGGGATGATAGTAGAGTAGAGTCCCTTGTTCTGGTGTCCACCACTGAATCCAACCTTCATGGAACTCAATCGGTTCGCTATGTGTTTTGCAGTAATCTTGGGGAATGCTGATACGAACCCGCATCCAGTTTCCTTGAATTTCTATCGGTTCGATCCCATAGTCTCCCTCTAAGAAGGTTCCGTCAGTTGGAAAGCTAACCTCACTTGTAGGGGTAGATTCACGTCTAAGTCGCTGATCAGAAGATGGAGCATGATCCCGAAACTGCAACCAACCCCGATTATTCCTTTGGTTTACGTCGCTGGGTTGAAAAATATCCTTCCAGTATTGAATTCTCAGTGGGCGATCGCCCAGCCTCAAGTGAGACGTATATGCCCAAGCAACTCCACGATGGCTCAATGTAGGTAAGCCATAGCGAAACTGAAACCAACCATCAGATTGTTCATTCAACACAATAAATGAGAAGGTCTCGTAAGAAGTTTGAAGCAAACTGGGTTCTAGCCTAGAAATTTGGGGCTTAGAGGAGGATAAATCAACTAGCCAACCACAGGCAATCCATCCCCATGCGTTGCCATGGGGGGCATCGTAGAGGGGAAGGCGCAGATGACTTAACCACTCATAACCTGGATTCCATTCAGCATGATTAGAGTCTGAACGTTCTTCTCTACGTTCAACTAAAAATCCGATACCAAAATTCGAACCTACAGGATGAGTCTTTTGAATCTGAGTGACAAAGAGGGGTTCTGGGAGAGGGGGAAATGAAACCGATTGAGGAGAAGAATTGACAACACAAGAAGAGGCTCTATTCTCGATTTGAGATGGGTTAGAGCGGATGCTACCCGAAGTCGGTATCTCTGCTTCTCGATGGCGGCTAGCTTGGGTAGCAGAGATACCGCTGTTAAACTGACAGGCTGAAGTTACCATCAGCGAAAGTGGCAGGATAAACACAGTTCTTTGCCGCTTTAAAGTCATCGTGAATGCTTCTTAAAATCTTTGCTTTGATAGATTCAGATCGAAGCTGCCTAACTTGTTATTAGACGGAATCTTTCCACAGATCCATCCTGAAATGGGTGAATAGGCAGACAGTTTCCACATAACACCCCTGTTTGGGTAGATAGACGGAATCGTTCCGTATAGTATGCTCATTTGGGCGGATAGGCAGAACCTTCCCGCATATGTTCGGGTTTGGTATGGCGATCGAGACATCACTTAGACAAAGGCGTCTCACCAAAATACGGACGTTACATGTAACGTCCCTAGCAAATGAAAGATGAAAGATTTGACTTCGCTTTTGTTGGCTTGGCGTTAGAGAGAAGCAAACGCTTGCTCAACAGCGCTTAACGCCTGATTGATCTCATCTGCCGTCACAATCAGCGGTGGCACAAAGCGCACCACTTTAGGGCCCGCAGGCACCAACAGCAGCCCGTTTGCCATTGTGACTTTGACAATTTCGGGAGACGTCAGCGGCGAGTCGGCTTTAATTTCCAGACCGTTGATTAAGCCCCACCCGCGCACTTCAGCGATGTGATTGGGGTACTTTTGCGCGATCGCCCTTAGTCCTTCTCTCAACTGCTCACCCCGATCGCGCACATTTGCCAGCAGGTTTTCGCGTTCGATCGTTTCGCAGACAGCTAGCGCGACCCCGCAGGCAAAGGGATTACCGCCAAAGGTGCTCGCATGATCGCCAGGTTGGAAGACATTGCAGAACGACTTGCAGAGCATGGCACCGATCGGAATACCGCCACCGAGACCTTTTGCCGAGGTAAAGATGTCTGGTTCAATGCCCAGATTTTCGTAGCCCCAGAGTTGCCCAGAGCGTCCCATCCCAACCTGTACTTCATCGAGAATCAGCAGGATGCCGCGCTCATCACAAAGCTGCCGCACTCGCTGGAAGTAAGCGCGATCGCCCGGACGCACTCCGCCTTCTCCTTGTAGAGCCTCAAGCATGATAGCTGCGACTCGCCGCCCACCATTGTCCAGTTCATCCAGCGCTGTTTCTAGAGCAGCAATATCGTTGTACGTCACATAGTGGAAACCAGGCACCAGCGGGCTGAAGCTTTTCTGGTACTTGGGCTGTCCAGTCGCAGTGACCGTTGCCAGTGTCCGTCCGTGGAAGCTGGCGTGTGCCGTAATGATGACTGGATCCGCAATATTGAGGACTTCGTGAGCGTATTTCCGCGCCAGTTTGATGGCACCTTCGTTGGCTTCGGCTCCAGAGTTGCAGAAGAACACGCGATCGGCGCAGGAATGTTCGACCAACCATTTCGCCAATGCACCTTGCTGCGGTACGTAGTAAAGGTTAGAGACATGATGGAGCGTCTGAATTTGCTCCGTTACTGCTTTCACCATCACCGGATGCGCGTGACCCAACGTACAGGTAGCAATCCCGGCGACAAAATCCAGATACTCGCGCCCGTCCGTATCCCATACACGGCAACCCGTTCCACGCTCCAGGGCGATCGGATAGCGGGCATAGGTCGTCATCACATGCTCGTCAAAGTCCGCTGCACTGAAAGGACTGTCGTGATCAAGCAAGGGGGTTGCGATCGTGGGTAGGGGTTGAACTAGCGCTTCTGGACTCACCGAAATAGCTCCTCAAACTGACACAATAACTTGGAAAAGTGTCTTCTAGACTTTGGACTATAGACGTTAGACTCTAGACTGCGTGAAGGGTCTGGTCACGCACCGGAATTGCTTTCGGTTTAACGTCAAGTGCTGAGCGTTCAAGTCTAAGGCACTGAACCTGACTATAGCTTATCCATTTGCCAGCGCTATGCGTTGGCTCTCAGGTCAAGTTCCCATGACATCTTTGCTTGCAGTCGTCGGTGGCGAACAGTCGAACGCCGCTCAATTAGTCACGGTGCTCATCATTCTGTTGTTGGTGGCAACAGGTGTAGCACTGGTGTCACGGTGGCTTCGCATCCCCTATGTCACTGGGCTCGTAGTGGCCGGACTGTTAATTACAGAACTCCTACCGCGCCGGATTGGACTCGATTCGGCGTTGATTCTTAATCTTTTCCTACCCATTCTGCTGTTTGAAGCCGCGATTAATACCGATATTAGTCGCCTTCGCAGCACAATCAAGCCCGTCACCCTACTGGCAGGCCCTGGTGTCATCATTGCCTCTGGTGTCACTGCCGCCATTCTCAAGTTTGGCTTAGGCTTGCCCTGGATTTCAGCCCTACTGATCGGCGTGATTCTCGCGATTACAGATACGGTTTCTGTGATTGCTGTCTTTAAAGAAGTGACGGTGCCGCCGCGTCTTATCACCATTGTGGAAGGTGAAAGCCTCTTTAACGATGGTATGGCGCTGGTCTTGTTCAGCTTGATTCTAAAAGTAAACGCGACAGGCTCCCTCACTGTTGCTGAGGGCATTCAGGAATTACTGGTGGTGATCCTCGGTGGGGGCATCATCGGCTTGGCGATCGGCTACCTGGGTGTAGGACTCTATGCCCGATCGGACGACTCGCTCAGCAATATTCTGTTAACCGTCGCGATCGCGCTGGGTACCTTTCAGCTCAGCCAGTTCTTAGGAATGTCAGGCGTCGTGGCCGTGGTAGTAGCGGGACTGGTCGTCGGCAATCTAGAGCGCTCCCAGACCGTCTCTGCGTCCAGTCGTATTACCGTCCTGAGCTTCTGGGAATATGCAGGCTTTGGGGTCAACACCTTCATTTTTCTGCTGATTGGCATTGAAATCAACCTGGAAACACTGCTGCGAACCTTGCCTGCCGTGCTGTTGGCGGTACTGGCTTACCAGGTAGGACGCTTTCTGTCGGTGTATCCACTGCTGGCGATCGTCAAGCGGTTCGATCGCAACTTGCCCTTACGATGGCAGCACGTCCTTTTTCTTGGCAACATCAAAGGCTCGCTGTCGATGGCCTTAGCCCTCAGCTTGCCCGCCGCACTACCCGATCGCGAAGCCCTCATTGCGCTTGTCTTTGGCTCTGTTTTGCTCTCGCTCGTCGGGCAGGGGGTGAGCCTACCGTGGCTCATCAACCGTCTAGAATTGGTGCATACCTCCGAGTCGCAACAGTGGATTGAGTCACTTCAATCCCAGCTCATCACCGCAAAAGCCGCTCAGGATGAATTGGATACGCTCCTCAAAACGGGCGTACTGCCCAAAGCCGTTTACGAAGAAATGCGTGCCAGTTATCAGGTGCGTATTGCCGCAGCCGAACGCACCTTACGCGACTTCTACAACCGTCGCCCCGACAAACTGACCGCCGCTAGCGGCAGAATTGCTCGCCTCGATGCCATTCGTCGTCGCCTCCTGTTGGCAGAAAAAGATGCCCTTAACGAAGCTCTCCGGAAGCGAGTCCTGTCAGAAGATGTGGTGCGATCGCGCGTCCAGGCGATCGACCAACAGCTACTGAATCTAGAAGATGATTAAGCAGAAGGCTAAAACTCAAAACTCTTAGAGTCACTGACCACTGACCACTCAAAGCTCCTTTCCTCAATTCCTTCCGACTCACTAGACTGGGCATACAATTGAATTAACTGAATACACTTACTAACTCTGCATCACCCGCAGGAGCAATATCTATGGAATCTCTGATTGCCGCCCTGGCCTTAGCAGTGGTTGGCTACATCGCTGGTTCAGTCAAAATCATCAACGAAGGCAACGAAGGTATTGTGGAGCGCCTGGGACAGTATCGGCGTAGCTTGAAGCCGGGACTCAACTTTGTCATTCCTGTCTTCGATACGGTGCTGGTTGAAACAACGCGTGAACAGATTCTTGACGTCGATCCGCAGCAGACCATTACCCGCGATAACGTACCGCTAACCGTTGATGCGGTCATGTTTTGGAAAATCCTTGATGTCCCAAAAGCCTACTATGGCGTTGAAGATCTAGAGTCAGCCTTGACTAATTTGGTTGTCACGGCGCTCCGGGGTGAGATTGGTCAAATGGATCTGCGGGAAACGGTTTCGGGACGCAACAAAATTAATCAATCGCTCCTGCATCAACTGGACGAAGCAACCGAAAGCTGGGGCGTGAAAGTCATGCGAGTCGAAGTGCAGGAGCTTGCGCCTTCTAAAACCATGCTGGAATCGCTGGAGTTAGAACGCGCGGCTGAGAGTAAGCGCAAAGCAACGATGTCAGAAACGGAGTCAACGGTCGAGTCGATTCAACGCATTTCCAGAGCCCTTCACGGGCAACCCAACTCGCAAGCCGTGCTGCAATACCTGATCGCACAAAAATATGTGGATGCCAATCTGAAGTTGAGCGAAAGCGATAACTCCAAAATCATCTTTATGGATCCCAAAGCTCTGACCGAAACGATCGGCGAACTCATCTCAGCCGATCAGACCGAACTTGGGAATAATGGGAATGGTACCAATTTGTAATGGCTTTGCAGCTAAATAGCGACTAGAGGAAGCAGGGGAGAAAACTTTGTGGCTGATGAAGAGCACATGGCGCTGCTAAGACAAGGGGTTCGGGTCTGGAATGATTGGAGGCGAGATAATGCCCAGGTCATGCCCAGTCTCGTCGGGGCGGATCTCAGCCATACAGACCTGAGCCAAGCCGACTTTCAGACTACCGACTTAAGCGGTGCCGACTTAAGCGGCGATAACTTTAGTGGTGCTAACCTTCATCATGCTAACCTCAGTGGCGCCAACCTCACGGGAGCGCAGCTAACAGGCGATGATCTGATTGAGGCGACGCTTCGTGGTGCCAATCTGATTGGTGCCAATTTGAGCGGTGCCGATCTAAGCGGTGCCAACTTGATCGGTGCCAATCTCATTGGTGTCGATCTGCGAGATGCAACGTTGACCAACGCGGTCTTGCGAAGCGCCAATCTACGCTACGCAAAGTTGCAGCGCGCCAATTTGACGAATGCTGACTTTACCGACGCCATTCTGAGCCATACCGATCTCACCGATGTATTGCTAGCAGGAACAACCTTAACTGGTGCCGATACCAGCGATGCCAAGCTGATTCAGGCACACTGAGGTGGATGACACTCAGGCGCTGTAAAGAAATCACCTCATAGTTTTGCTGTCAGCCGTCAACGATCGACTTTGCTCTGAGTGCTGCCGGTTGAACGCTGATCGCTCATCCAAAAGGTGACGTTATTTTTTAACAAGTCCTGAACAGATGACATAAAGAGGCTTGTCGGCAACACCATCGACAGGTGCTACTCGAAAGACAGAGCCGATGAGAAGGCCTCTAGCGATCGCCCTGACTAGCCAATCCCCAGGTACGTTTTGCCCAGATAGTGCGTTAAGCGCTTCAGTGGGTTTGCCAAGACAAGTGTGGCCGCATCATCGTCCACCGATACATCGACGAATGTTGCGAACTCAGCATCGGATAACTCACCTGACTGATGCTTCTGGAACGCATCGACCACAGCAACCAGATCTTCAGCAGAAAAGGCGTAACCATTCTGAGCCGCAAAAGCCGCCACAACAGGAGCACGTTCGCCTTTCAATGCCTCGGTTTCGGCAGCATCGAGCTCTGCTTCACTACTAATGTTGCCATCACCAACCCCTAGCAAAGCCTCAAGTTCTTGACGTAGCGCTTCGTCTTCGGCAGTCTTTTGCATGAATCGCAATACGGTTGCAGGTGCCATATCAAAAGTGCTCTGATTGCTTTTTCGCCACGATGCTAACAAACGTTTACAACGATGCTGCTTAATAAAAGCTGAAGTTTCCCTCTCCGTGAGCAAAGTAGCATGAGTAGATGGGCAACCTTAGTGTGAGCATGTGACCTTAAAGCCTGAGTCAGAATAGACGATCGCTGGCTCTGGTTCTCTTGTAGACATGCTGAAGCAAGCAGGATCGACCTGTGCCACTGTCGCTCCAGGTCTGTTGTTGCTTTGAGGACGGTTCGCCACATAAGGAATGTATTGCAACGATGACCAATTTAGCGCCGAAGGTCGCTGTACTCGACCATGACGAGCGATGGTGCCTTGCCATTCAGCGTTTTTTCAGAGCTCATTTTGACGTTATCACTTTTACAGATGCTCAAAGTTTTCTACTTTCTGCGCTTGATTCGTATGATCTCATCATTGTCGATTTTACGATCGCGCCGAACCATCGCCATGAGACCTCTACGAATGGCATCGAAATCATCCATCAGCTAAAAACCGACCTAAAACAGCTACCCCTGACCATTCTGACTTCCGCCTTCATTAGCCGTGGCGATCTGGAGTTCGATCGCACGTTGGGCTCCAAGGCAGATGCCGTCATGCCGAAAGACTGCGGATTAGATGAAATCTTACAAACTACTCAAGCGTTGCTGCACTCCAGGGAACTACTAAGCAATTAGCGTCAGATCAAACACCAGAACGATAAGTTAAATGAAAAAACAATTCCAACGCTCATGGCTGACCGCTGACTGCTGATCGCTCCGAAAAACCCATGCATCTCGCAAAGAAGAGCGCTCCGATCATCCTTTCTCAAGCCCTAGCGATCGATAATACCGCCACCCAGCAATACGTCGCCGTCATACCAGACAGCAGCCTGACCGGGTGTGACGCTTGATTGAGGCTCGTCAAAAACCACACGGACACGATCGCTCTCCAGTGGAATAATTGTTGCAGGGACAGCAGATGATCGATAGCGGATTTGCACCTCTGCTCGAATGGGTGTAGTGGGTGCATCAATCGACACCCAGTTGAGACGCTGTACGGTACAGTCAGGTGCTAACGTAGCGGTGCGATCACCCACAATCACCCGATTGTTTGCAGCATCCAGTGCCACGACATACAGCGGTTCGCTATGGGCAATACCCAACCCCTTCCGCTGGCCTAGCGTGTAGTGATGCACCCCTTCATGCTGACCCAGCACATTACCAGCCTGATCAACAATGTCGCCCGACTGTGGCGTGATGTACTTATCCAAAAAAGCCCGCATGGAGCCATTGGCTTCCACCAAACAGAGATCCTGGCTTTCGGGCTTGTCGGCAGTGTGCAAGCCAAACGCAGCCGCCACACGACGCGTTTCGGTCTTGGCCTGTTCTCCCAAGGGAAAGATGACTCGCGCTAGCACATCTTGGGATAGGTCGTACAGAAAATAGGATTGGTCTTTGGTGCGATCGACCGCTCGTAGAAGCTGATGGCGTCCCGTAGCGATGTCGTAGCGAGTGCGAGCATAGTGGCCCGTAGCGATGCGATCGATCCCCAGGGTTTCCTTCGCGTACTGCAGCATCGGGCTAAATTTTACGGCTTTATTGCACTGCGAACAGGGCAGTGGCGTCACACCAGTGCTATACCCAGCCACCAGGTAATCCACGATATTTTCCTGGAACGATTCACGCGTATCGACGATGTGATGGGGAATGCCTAACTGCTCACAGAGCTGAGCTGCATCCACCATGCCTTCAGAGCAGCACTGACCCTTCCCCTTCATGAGCCAGAGGGTCAAACCAACGACCGAATAACCCTGATCGTGAAGAATAGCAGCAGCTGTTGAACTATCGACTCCGCCAGAGAGTCCCACCACAACGTTTTTCATGGACGCGAAACCAAGATACTTGCAGAAATCCTCTCTCTAGGCTAACACCCGTGAAGGCTTGACGGTTTGGAAGCTTTACCACAACCGTCACTTCAGTGTGTTGAAGGCTTATTCATCAAGTTCCTAAGCCAACTGAGAAACGGTCATGAGCGATGGGTAGGTCGATCGCTAGTATTGATCATCAAGCATGGCGGACAGCACTCTAAAAAACCAGACTTAACCTGCAAAGGTTCTATTTAGTCTGGACTTACACAAACCTCGGAAGTTTTAATCAGAAATTGAGCCTTATGACTAACCTCGACGCTTTAAACCTCTGAGGTTTTAGCAAAATGCATAAGTCCTATTAGTTTCTTGTGGTGCGGATGTTAAGCCGTTCACCATTTAACTTTTCAGTCTGATTACCTTTCAGCAAGGGCTTTAGCGATCGTTTTACCCAGTTTAAATGAGCGACAGCTTACCCCGCCGATATGACTGATAATTTTAAAAGGAGTAGATGTTTATGCGTCGAATGCTTCATTCAGGATTTAAGTTCGTCTCTTTTCTCCTTTACCTATTTGGAAGCTGTATATGGTGAGTCGGAAGCGACAGCAGGCAGAATTGATGTTTTCGCTCGGACAGTTCTTTGGTCCGATCCTACGCATTGCAGATAACCCTAACGACTTTGATGCGGATGAGAAGACTCGGATTTTTGCAAGATTTTTCCACGATCATAATGCCTTTAATCAATTGCTGGTCGAATTCTGCAACACGGGCGAACCCGGTCATCAATACGCGATCCAGTTTGCACAGGCACAGCATCAGATTGGGCTGATCCATGCACTAGTGGTCTGTCAATTAATTGTTGACGGGTCACAAGGGGGTAAAGTTGAGAAGGATTCCCTTGCCTTCAATTGAATGACG